>NZ_JAXCWG010000009.1:0-113254 GCF_034045195.1 Frigoribacterium sp. CFBP9030 | reverse complement strand
CGATGCGGAAGTCGGTGAGCTCGACGGTGGTGTCACCGGCGGTCAGCGACAGGCCCGAGCCGTCGTGGTCGAGCTCGCCCTGGACGTAGGGGCGCACGTCGGAGGAGGGGTCGTAGTAGTCGACGTTGCCGCCGGTGATCGGGAACGCGAACGTGCCCGTGGCGCCGTCGAAGGTGCCGGTGCCGACCGGGGCCGGGGTCAGACCCAGCGAGGTGAGTGCGTCGACGAAGGACTGGTCGACCGTGACCTGGGTGTCGACGCCGTTGCTGAGGTCGGGGAGCGAGGCGACCGGGGTGGCCTCGGCGCTGGGCTCGGCCGATGCCGAAGCCGAGGTCGTCGACTCGGTGGAGCCGCTGTTGGAGTCCATCGAGCACGCGGCGAGCGAGAACACGAGGGCGCCGGAGGCGACGAGGCCGAGTCCGACCTTGGTGATCTTCTTACGGGAGAAAGCATTCATGATCAGGTCCTTTTCTGTGATTCCCGGTGGGGATGAAAAGGATTCGCCACCCTCCCCCGAAAGGATTGGAACGATCTTCTTTCGTTATCGCCCCGTTACCTGCGCGGGCGACCGGTGATCCGTCGCGCGCCTCCTCGGGGGGGGTACGACGAAGGGGCCGGGCACATGGCCCGGCCCCTTCTGCTGGATCAGCCCTGGAACGTCTGGACGGCGATCATCGCTCCGACGACCATCGAGGCGATGTTCGCCGCGATGCCCACGAAGCCGAGGATGATGCCGACGAGCGCCATCGTGCGGGCGTTCTCGCGCTTGCGCGACAGGAAGCCGAGGATGACGGCCGCGATCGCCATGAGGATCCACAGGATCGGGAAGAACGGGCTGAGCACGACGCTCACGATGCCGAAGACGAGCGACAGGACGGCCATCGTCTTCTTCTGCGTGGTGGGCGTGGCGTCGGGTGCCGGGTTGGCGTAGGTCATGGGTTCCCCTTGGTGTGAAAGATGACAGGCCGTCGTGATCGAACGGCCCGGTACGGATCGAAGATACCGGCAACCGGGGCGGCAGGCACGGACTCGACTCGAAAGGCGCCCACGGCGCGCCCACGGCGCGCCCACGGTGCGCGGCCGGGGCGACGCGGTGTGATGTGGTCATGACCGACTCGACCCGCGCCTCCTCGTCCTCCACCGCCCCCGACGAGACGCCCGTCGTCGTCGGGATCGGCCCCGTCTCGGCCGCCGACGTCGTGCGCGTGGCGCGCCACGGCGTCCGCATCGGGATCGCCGAGGAGGCGCGGGTCGCCGTGGCCGCCAGCCGCACCGTCATCGACGCGCTCGCCACCGACGACCGCCCGCACTACGGCATCTCGACCGGTTTCGGCGCCCTCGCCACGACCTACATCGACGCCGACCGTCGCACGCAGCTGCAGAAGAGCCTCGTGCGCTCGCACGCCGCCGGATCGGGGCCCGAGGTCGAGCGCGAGGTCGTGCGGGCACTGATGCTGCTGCGCATCTCGACCCTGCTGACCGGGCGGACGGGCATCTCCCCCACCACCGTCGAGCGCTACGTCGATCTGATCAACGCCGGCATCACGCCCATCGTCGCCGAGTACGGCTCGCTCGGCTGCTCGGGTGACCTGGCCCCTCTCGCCCACTGCGCGCTGGCCCTGATGGGCGAGGGCGACGTGCGCGACGCGTCGGGCACGGCCATGCCCGCCGCCGAGGCCCTGGCGGCCGCCGGCATCGAACCGGTCGTGCTCGCCGAGAAGGAGGGTCTGGCGCTGATCAACGGCACCGACGGCATGCTCGGCATGCTGACCCTCGCCCTCGCCGACCTCGACCTGCTGCTCGCCACGGCCGACGTCTCGGCCGCGCTGTCGATCGAGGCGCTGCTCGGCACCGACGCCGTGTTCGCGGCCGATCTGCACGCGCTCCGCCCGCAGGCCGGGCAGCAGTCGTCGGCCTCGAACCTCCGCCGACTGCTCGCCGGGTCGCCCATCGTCGCGAGTCACGCCCACCCGGGTCACACCGTCGTGCAGGACGCCTACTCGCTGCGCTGCGCCCCGCAGGTGCACGGCGGCGCGCGCGACACCGTCGACCACGCCCGCCTGGTCGCCGACCGCGAGCTCGCCTCGGCGGTCGACAACCCCGTCGTCACCGTCGACGGGCGCGTGCAGTCGAACGGGAACTTCCACGGGGCGCCGGTCGCCTACGTGCTCGACTTCCTGGCGATCGTCGTCGCGGACGTCGCGAGCATGTCCGAGCGGCGCACCGACCGCCTCCTCGATCCGCATCGCAACCACGGGCTGCCGGCGTTCCTGGCGCACGACGCCGGGGTCGACAGCGGGCTGATGATCGCGCAGTACACGTCGGCGGGCATCGTCTCGACGCTGAAGCGGCTGGCCGTGCCGGCGTCGGTGGACTCGATCCCGTCGTCGGCCATGCAGGAGGACCACGTGTCGATGGGCTGGTCGGCCGCCCGCAAGCTGCGGACCGCCGTCGACGGACTCGCCCGCGTCGTGGGCATCGAGGTGCTGGCCGCTGCTCGCGCCCTCGAGCTGCGCGCCCCGCTCGAGATGGGGGCTCCGGCGCGCGCGGTCGTCGAGGCCCTGCGGCCCGAGGTGGGCGGACCGGGGCCGGATCGCTGGCTCGCGCCGGAGATCGACTTCGCGCACGCCGCCGTCGTGTCGGGCCGGGTGCGGGCTGCGGCCGAGTCGGCCGTGGGGGCGCTGGACTGACGCGTCGCCTGGCCGCCGCGGGGGTTCGGCGGGTCCGTGTCGGCGGCGGCGGGTGCGCTGGGCTGACGCGGCGGGGGTGCGGCGGGTCCGTGTCGGCGGCGGCGGGTCAGCGCTGACCCGCCGCGGATGACGGGAACCCGCCGAGCCCCCTCGGGACATGCAGGAGGCGCGGTGCGGGATCTCCCCGCCCCGCGCCTCCTCGGTTCCGCTACGCCCGGTGCGCGGGCGGGCCGTCCGACCCCTGCACGTGCGGAGCACCGTCGGGTGCGGCACCCTCGATCACGTGAGACGCGTGCTCACCGTCGGCGTTCGCTGCGGCGTCGGTCGAGCTGCCGGGGTGCGACCGCTCGAGCGAGGCTCCCTCGACGTCGACGTCGGGCAGGATCCGGTCGAGCCACTTCGGGATCCACCACGCGGCGTCGCCCAGCAGGTGCATCACCGCGGGGATCAGCAGCAGGCGGACGACGAAGGCGTCGACCAGCACGCCGAGCGCGAGCCCCAGACCGATCGACTGGATCATCACCGAGTTCGAGAACACGAAGCCGGCGAACACCGCGGTCATGATCAGCGCGGCCGCGGTGACGACGGTGCGCCCCGCGTGGACCCCGCGCTGCACGGCGAGACGCGCCCCCGCGCCATGCGCGTACGACTCGCGCATGCCGCTGACGAGGAACAGCTGGTAGTCCATCGCGAGCCCGAACAGCACGCCGACCATCAGGATCGGCAGGAAGCTCAGGATGGGCCCCGGGTCGTGCACGCCGAAGACGGGCGCCAGCCAGCCCCACTGGAACACCGCGGTCACCCCGCCGAACGCCGCGAACAGCGACAGCACGAACCCGATGGTCGCCGTGATCGGCACGAGGATCGACCGGAACACGAAGATCAGGATGATCAGCGAGAGCCCCACGACGACGAGCAGGTAGAGGGGCAGCGCGGCCGACAGCTTCTCGCTGACGTCGATGTTGCCGGAGGCGTTGCCGGCGACTCCGAACTCGGACACCCCGTCGAGCTCGAGACCGCGCAGATCGCGGACGAGCTGCTCGGTCGACTCGTCGGTGGGACCACCGTCGGGCACGACCTGGAAGGCCAGCAGCGTGTCGTCGTCGGAGGCGCCGATGGGCGCGACGGCGACCACGTCGGACTGGTCTTTCAGCAGTGTCCCGACGCGGACCTGCTCGGCGACGAGATCGTCGTCGGACACGGCCTCGTCGAGATCGGCGACGACGAGCAGCGGGCCGTTGACCCCGGCGCCGAACTTGTCGGCGACGAGCGTGTACGCCTTGTACGCGCTCGAGTCGACGGGCTCGGACGAGCCGGCCGGCAGACCGAGACGCATCGAGAGCGCGGGGATCGCCACGATCAGCAGCACGATGACGCCGCCGATCAGGGTGAGAACGGCACGGCTGGTCTTCATGGGCTTGCTCGGCACACGCACCGGGCCGGTGTGACCGACTCGGGCGCGGACCTTCTTCGGCAGGATGCGCATCCCGACGATCGAGAGGAGCGCCGGCGTGAGCGTGATCGCGATGAGGATGGCGGCCAGCACGCAGACTGCGCCGACCGTCCCCATCAGGCCGAGGAACGGGATGCCCGTGAGGTTCAGCGCGAGCAGGGCGATGAGCACCGTCGAGCCGGCGAAGACGACCGCGTTGCCCGACGTGCCGTTGGCCAGCCCGATCGACTCGGGCAGCGGGGTGCCGTCGCGGAGCTGCGTGCGGTGCCGGTTCAGGATGAACAGCGAGTAGTCGATGCCGACCGCGAGACCCAGCATCACCCCCAGCACGGGCGTGACCGACAGCATCTCGACGGTGCCCGAGAGGGCGAGCGAGGCGAGCACGCCGACACCCACGCCGATCAGCGCGTTGATGAGCGGCAGACCGGCGCCGATGAGGGTGCCGAGCATGACGAGCAGAACGATGGCGGCGATGACGACACCCGCCACCTCGCCCGGTCCGAGGATCTCGGGGATGGAGGCGGCGATGTCGTTCGACACCTCGGCGCGGACGCCGTCGATGTCGGCCTCGTTCATCTCGGCGACCACGGCCTCCTTCGACTCGGCCGGGACGAGGTTCAGCGCCTCGTCGAACTGGATGGTCGCGACGGCGGTCGTCTCGTCGGTCGAGACCTGACGGATGTCCTCGGCGAGGGCGAGCAGGGCCGCGCCGTCCTCCAGGGTAGAGCTCTGCGTCTCGAGCTCGGTGCGGCTGGAGTCGAGGGTCGCCTGCTGCTCGTCGATCTGCTGCTGGCCGGCGTCGATCTGAGCCTGCTGCGCGTCGAGCTGCGGCTGCGCGGCGGCGAGCTGACCCGCGGCCTCGGCCTGGGCGCGCGCGGCGTCGAGCTGCTGCTGACCGGCGGTGAGCTGGTCTTGCGCCGCGTCGATCTGCGACTGGCCCGCCTCGAGCTGCGCGGTGCCGTCGGTGATCTGCTGACGACCGTCGGCGACCTGCTGCTGCTGATCGTCGAGCTGCTGCTGCGTGTCGAAGGGGTTCGTGCTGCCCTTGACGTCGTCGAGCTCTTCGGTGGACGTCAGAAGATCGCCGACGGCGGTCTTCTGGGCGTCGGTGAAGGGGGCGTCGTCGGTCGTGGTGAACACCACGGTGCCGGTGCCGCCGCTGGCCTGCGGGAACTTGTCGGCCAGCTCGTCGCTGACCTCCTGGGTGGCGGTGCCGGGGATGCTGACGGCGCTCGTGAGCGTGCCGCCGAACAACGCGAACGCGCCGCCGGCGAGGCCGAGCACGACGAGCCAGGCGACGACGACCGTCCAGGCCCGGCGGGCGGCGAACCGTCCGAGTCGATAGAGCAGAGATGCCATGGTGCTGGGTTCCTCCAGAAGGTGAAGCGGGGTGTGCTGCGGTGGGGGTGGTGGAGCCTCGCGTCGCGTCGTCGGGAAGGAGGTGCGGGTCGGCCGTCGCGGGCGGCGGCCGGGGGGGGCGGTCGGGGGCGGTCAGTCGGCGGGTGCGTACCCGCGTCGGACGGTCGAGACGAGTCGGTCGAGGAGGGCGTCCCACTCGGCGCGCGAGGCGGGGTCGAGGGAGGCGCCGGTCGCGGTGATCCAGCGGTGCGAGACGACGGCGATGCCGTTCATCATCGAGCTGACCAGGATCTCCGCCTCGAGACCGTCGGCGTCGCTGCCACGGACGGCGAGCTCGGCGGAGAGCTCTTCGGTCGTGCGGGTGAAGACGTCCTGGATGAGGTGGTGCGATCGCGGATCGGTGCCGTCGTCGCCGAGCACCGTCCAGAGGTAGGCGATCACGGCGGGCAGGTCGATGCCGCGCATGGCGGCGGTGATCTCGGAGAACATCGACGCCGGCGAGCCGTCTCCGACGGGCGTCGCCGCGGTCGCGGCCCGGAACTCGTCGACGGCGCCGGTGAGCACGCGGGTGCAGGCCGTCATGACGACCTCGTCGAGCGAGGCGAAGTGGTTGAAGACGGTGCGGCGCGAGACGTCGGCCCGCTCGGCGAGCTCGTCGACGCTGAACCTCGGGGCGCCCCGTTCGGCGATCAGGGCGTCGGCGGCGTCGACGATCGCGAGGCGGTGCCTGGCCTTGAGGGCGGCACGGCGATCGGGCGCGAGGGTCTTGACGGTCACGTGCCTACACTAAGTGCACCGACGCACTCGGTGCACGGTGCGGGGCTGGGGATCGACTGGGACTTCGGAGGCGCGCCGAGGCGAGTAAGCTCGCGGCTGGCCGCACGAGGGCCGCGAATTCAAGGGTCGATGGGGATCCGCACACCATCGACACCTGCAGGAGCTCAGCATGAGCGAAGATCACCGTAAGCACGTCGTCATCGTCGGCGGAGGGTTCGCCGGCATCGCCGCCGTCAGGGCGCTGCGCGATGCCGACGTCCGCGTGACCCTCGTCGATCGCCACGTCTACAACATGTTCCAGCCGCTCATGTACCAGGTCGCGACCGGCGGCCTCAACGCCGGCGACGTCACCTACTTCCTGCGGAGCCTCCGCTCGCGGCAGTCGAACGCCGACTTCCGTCACGGTCTGCTCACCACCATCCGCCCGGACGAGCGCATCATCACCCTGCGCGACGGCGAGGAGATCGCCTACGACGCCCTCGTGCTCGCGAACGGCGTGAACACCAGCTACTTCGGCACCAAGGGCGCGTACGAGTACGCCTACTCGATGTACTCGCGCTCGCAGGCGCTGCGGATCCGCGACGAGCTCTTCACCCAGCTCGAGAACGCGGCCGCGTCGCAGGGCAGCGGGGAGGTGCGGGTCGTCATCGTCGGCGGCGGTGCGACCGGCGTCGAGATGGCCGGCTCGCTGGCCGAGCTGCGCGACCAGGCCCTGAAAGACGCCTACCCCGAGATCGACGCGTCGAGCATCACGATCACCCTCGTGCACCGCAGCGGCGAGCTGCTGAAGCCCTTCGCCCCGCGCCTCCGCCGCTACGCCGCCAAGGTGCTGCGCAAGCGCGGCGTCGACCTCCGCCTCGACACCGGTGTCGAAGAGGTGCGCCCCGACGGGGTCGTCGCCGCCGACGGCGAGTTCATCCCCGCCGAGCTCGTCATCTGGGCGACCGGCGTCGCCGCGCACGCCGAGGTCGCCGGCTGGGGTGTGCCGCAGACCCACGGCGGGCGCATCCAGGTGAACGACGACCTCACGGTCAAGGGCCTGAACTGCATCTTCGCCGCCGGCGACATCGCCGCCACCGACGACGCCCTCGCGCAGCTGGCCCAGCCGGCCATCCAGGGCGGCGAGCACATCGGCGAGCAGATCCAGCGGATGTTCGCGGGCAAGCCGCTGACCAGGTTCAAGTACCACGACAAGGGCACCATGGCCACGGTCGGCACCAACGCCGCCGTCGTCCAGCTGCCGAACGGCTTCACCCTGACCGGCCCGATCGCCTGGCTGCTCTGGGTCTTCGTGCACATCACGAGCCTGCTCGGCAACGGCAACCGCCTGTCGACCCTCACCCACTTCACCGTCCGGTACCTCTGGGCGATGCGCAAGCGGGCCATCCCGATCGTCGGCGACGTGCGCCCGGTGCGCCCGAACGGCGACCGTGCGCCCGAGAAGTGGCAGACGGAGAAGACCGAGTAGCGCCTCCTCGGCCACCCCGCCACGAATTCAACAGCCCGCCACCGGATTCGGTGGCGGGCTGTCGAGTGTGTGGCGGCGTGGGGCCTAGGCGACGACGGGGCTGCGCTGACCGACGACCGAACCGGCCTCGGCCGCCTCGACCGACGCGTCGGCACCGGCCGGCGTCGAGCGACGGACGAACTTCTTCAGCAGCACGAGCACGACCGCGCTCACCACGGTGCCGGCGAGGATCGCGACGACCCACATGCCGAGACCCGTGATCGCGAAGAACACGAAGAAGCCTCCGTGCGGAGCCTGCGACGTGACTCCGGCAGCCATCGAGATGGCACCCGTCACCGCGCCTCCCACCATGCTGGCGGGGATCACGCGCAGCGGGTCGGCTGCGGCGAACGGGATGGCGCCTTCGGAGATGAACGACGCGCCCAGCAGCCAGGCCGCGGTGCCGTTCGAGCGCTCGACCTGGGTGAAGCCCTTGCGGTACAGCACGGTCGACGCGAGCGCCATCGCGAGCGGGGGCACCATGCCGGCGCCCATGACGGCGGCCATGATCATCAGCGGTGCGGGGTTGTCGGTCAGCGAGCCGGCCGAGAGACCGGCGACCGCGAACGAGTACGCGACCTTGTTGACGGGTCCGCCGAGGTCGACGCACATCATCAGACCGAGGATGACGCCGAGGATGATCGCCCCGCCGCCGTTGAGGCCGTTGAGGAAGTCGGTCAAGGCGACGGTCAGCGCGGCGATGGGGCCGCCGAGCACGAGGACGAGCAGACCGGACGCGAAGATCGAGCCCAACAGCGGGATGATCACGACGGGCATCAGACCGCGCAGCCACCGCGGCACGCTCAGACGACCGATCCAGTAGGCGGCGAAGCCGGCGAGCAGACCGCCGACGAGACCGCCGATGAAGCCGGCGCCCATGAAGACGGCGACGGCACCGGCGACGAAGCCGGGCGCGATGCCGGGTCGATCGGCGATGGCGTAGGCGATGTAACCGGCCAGGGCGGCGACCAGGAAGCCCATCGACAGATTGCCGATCTGGAACGCGGCGGCACCGAGGAAGTACTGCAGACCCTCGGGCGGCAGGTTGGTCAGCGAGTAGTCGGTCAGCACGGTCGCGGCGTTGCCCGCGATCTCGTAGCCCGACAGCAGGAACCCGAGCGCGAGCAGCAGACCCCCGCCGGCGACGAACGGGATCATGTACGACACGCCGGTCAGCAGCCAGCGCTTGAGCGATGAGCCGAAGCCCTGCTTCTCGGCGGTCGAGCCCGCGGCGGCACCGGCGGCACCGGCCGTGCCGCCCACGCGGGCGGCGTTCGGGTCCGTGGCGGCGGCCAGGGCCTCTTTCACCATGGCGTCGGGAGCGTCGACGCCGCGCTTGACCGGTCCGCGGACGACGGGCTTGCCGGCGAAGCGGCCCTGGTCGCGCACGTCGACGTCGACGGCGAAGATCACCGCGTCGGCCTCGGCGATGACGGCCGGGTCGAGCGGGGTGACCTTGCCCGAGCCCTGCGGCTCGATCTGCAGGTCCGCGCCGAGGCGCTTCGCCGCGGCGACGAGGGCGTCGGCGGCCATGAAGGTGTGCGCGATGCCGGTCGGGCAGGCGGTGACGCCGACCAGCTTCGGGCGGCGGGCGCCGTCGGTCGAGCCGGCGGCACCGGCGGCCGAGGAGGCGCCGGCCGCGTCGGTCGCGGACGCCGCGGTCGCGCCGCGCGTCTCGGCGACCTCGCCGCTGACCTCGTCGTCGACGAGCTTCACGATGTCGGCGGGGGTCTTCGCCGCGCGGAGGGCCGCGGTGAAGTCGTCGCGGATGAGCGCACGGGCGAGCGTCGAGAGCACCGTCATGTGGTCGCTGTCGGCGCCCTCGGGCACCGCGATCATGAAGACGATGTCGGCGTCGCCGTCGGGTGCGCCGAAGGGCACGGTACGGGCGAGGCGCGAGAACGCCAGCGTGGGCTCGGTGACCGAGGCCGACCGGGCGTGCGGGATGGCGATGCCGCCGGGCACGCCGGTGCCGACGGAGGCCTCGCGCTTGATGGCGTCGTCGGCGAGCGAGTCGGCCGAGCCGGCGCGTCCGGTCGCCGCGACACGGGCGGCCAGGGCGCGGATCACGTCGGTCGACGTGCCGCCCAGGTCTTCGTCGAGACCGACGAGGTCGGTGCTGATGAGGGATGACATGGTGTTCTGCTCCTTGGGTGTGGGCGACGCTGCTCAGAGGTGCCCGACGGCCGCGGGGGCCACCGGGACGACGTCGATGTCGTCAGGGAAGGTCTGGTCGAGGGAGGGGACGATGCTGCCGGGCAGGGCCGCCGCGGCGGCTCCCGACGCGACGGCCTGGGCGAGGCGCGCGGGGGCGGGAGCGCCCGTCGTCTCGGCGAGCAGGTAGCCGGACAGCGACGAGTCGCCGGCGCCCACCGTGCTCAGGGCGGTGATGACGGGGGCCGCGGCGAACCACGAGCCCTCGCCGTCGATCAGCAGGGCGCCGGCGCTGCCGAGGGTCAGCAGGACGGTCTCGACGCCGAGCCCGCGGAGGCGACGCGCGCCCTCGACGGCGGACGCGGGGTCGGCCTCGTACTCGGCGGGGTCGCCGCCGACGATCTCGGCGAGCTCCTCCGCGTTCGGCTTGACCAGATCGACGCCGACGCCCGAGGCGATGAGAGCGGCGAAGGGCTCGCCCGACGAGTCGACCGCGATGCGGGGTGCGTCGTCACCGCAGGAGGCGCGCACGGCCCGGACGACGTCGGCCAGCCAGGTGGTCGGCAGGCCGGGCGGCAGCGAGCCGGCCAGCACCAGCCACGAGGCGAGCGGCGCGTGCTCGACGATCAGCGCGGTCAGCGCGTCGGCGTGGGCGCTGAGATCGGGGCCGAGCTCGTTGATCTTGGTGGTGGTGCCGCCGGGCTCGGTGACGGTGACGTTCGAGCGCAGGCGCACGTCGATCGGGAGGTTGACCGTCGGCACGCCCCGCTCGCGGAGGGCGACGAGCACCGGGTCGTCGAGCGCGCCGGGCAGCACGGCGACCGTCTCGGCACCCGAGGCGACCAGTGCGCGCGAGACGTTGACGCCCTTGCCGCCCGGCTCGTCGGTTGTGCTCACGGACCGCTGGACGGCACCGCGCTGCAGGTGACCCGAGAGCTCGATGGTGCGGTCGAGCGAGGGGTTCGCGGTGACGGTGAGGATCATGCGGGCTGCTCTCTGCGGATCGGCTCGGTGCGGATCGGCGTGCTGGGGGTCGAGATGCTGCGGGCTCGGGCTCTCGGAGACCGGCTGCGGGGTGGCGGTCATGCGACGATCACCTCGACGTCGGCCTCGGCGAGCGCGTCGGCCAGATCGGGGGCGGGGGCGGCGTCGGTGACCACGGTGTCGATCTCGGGGAGGCGCGCGAACCGGACCAGCGCCTCCTCGCCGTGCTTGGTGCGGTCGACCACGGCGACGATCCGACGCCCGGCACGGACGTAGGCGGCCTTGACCGCGCCCTCGAACTCGTCGGGGGTCGACAGGCCGAACCCGGCGCTGACGCCGTTGGCCCCGACGAAGACGATGTCGGGGCGGAGGGCCTGGATCTGCTCGACGGTGGTCGTGCCGACGGCCGCGCTGGTGAGCCCGCGCACGCGACCGCCGAGCAGGTGCAGCTCGATGTGCGGGCTGTGCTGCAGCAGCGCGGCGATCGGAACGGCGTTCGTGATGACCGTGAGCACGGTGCCGGTCTCGGCCGGGACCCACGTGGCGAGCTGCGCCGCGACGGCCGCGGTGGTCGTGCCGGCGTCGATCGCGATGGAGCCGGTGAAGGTGGCGGGGACGAGCCGCGCGGCGGCGGAGGCGACGGCGGTCTTCTCGGGCGAGTGCTGCCCCTCGCGCTCGCTGAGACTCAGCTCGCGGATGCTGGAGCGCCCCGCGGCGACGGCTCCGCCGTGCACGCGCTGGAGGAGACCGGACTGCTCGAGCTGATCGAGGTCGCGGCGGACGGTCTCGGGGGTGACGTCGAAGCGGACGGCCAGATCGGCGACGGAGACGCGGCCCACGGTGCGCAGGTCGTCGGCGATGGACTCGTAGCGCTCTGTCGCGTACATCCCGGTGACCTCTTCGTCGTCTGCGTGCTCTCACGACGGGTGCTCTCGTCGTGCTGACGAGACTCTACGTCGATGAACCCACAGAAAACAAGATCAACGAAGAGAAACGCAGAATCCGCGCGTCGGGCGCTCAGGGGTCACGGGTGTCTGCGCTTGGCCCGCTGCGCGAACGCATCGAGGGCGACGAGCACGTCCGGCGCCTCGAACACCCGGTCTCGCCGCGCCTCGCCGATCGGCCGGATGATCCCGTCGGCGGCGAGCCGGTCGATGCCGGCCCGCGCGTTGTTGGTCGCGACACCGAGCTCACGGGCCACGAGCGACACGTCGACCACGGGCTGGCGCTGCAGCAGATCGAGCATCCGGTGCCCTGCCGAGCCCTGGCGAGCGCTCGTCAGATCACCCCACTCGAGGCGGAGTTCGGTCAGATCCGTGACGAGCGCCCTGCCGTTGACGACCGCTGCGAGCGTCGCGTCGACGAAGGCCCGGACGACGGGCTCGACCTCGCCCTCGCGATAGGCCCCGAGCGCCGCAAAGTACCCGGACGTGTCACTGAGCAACCCGGCCGAGACGGGCACGGTGACCTGCCTCGTGATGCGCAGTCGGCGGAGCATGGAGTGCACGATGGCCCGACCCGTCCGCCCATTGCCGTCGGGGAACGGATGGATGGTCTCGAACTGCGCGTGCGTCAGGGCGACATGGGCGAGGGCCGGGATGTCGACCCGTCGTGCGAAGCGGATCAGGTCGTCCATGGCGGCGGGCACCCGGTCGGCGTGCGGCGGGACGAAGTCGGCGGTGTGCGGGCTGCGACCGGAGCCCCCGATCCAGACCTGCTGATCACGCCACGAGCCCGTGAGGTGCGGCTGGTCGTCGGCCAGCAGCGCCGCGTGCATGCCGATCACCGCAGCCTCGTCGAGGTCGTCCGCCAGGGTGAGCGCCGCCTCCATCGCGTGCACGTTCGCCACGACCAGCCGTGCGTTCGGGCCGGCCTTCTTACCGAGGGCCGCCAGGGCGATGCCTCGGGGCAGAGCCGTGAGATTCTCGATCTCGGAGCTCGAGGCGCTCTCGCTCCGCAGCAGGATGGCGGCGAAGGGAGCGGTGAAGGCCCCGACCTCGGTGTCGAAGCGGGACAGCTCGGCGACGGCGTCCTCCGCATCGACGACGAGATCGGCGGACAGCCCGGGAGGCGCGGTGGCGGCGATCTCGGGCGTCACCGCTGCGAGATACGGACCCCGCGCCCGGAGTCTGGCACGGCGCGAGGCCGGTGCATGCTCGTCGTCGTCCCACGCGTACGACTCGAACCGGACGCCTGGCCATGCCGCCGATGCGGCAGAGGACGCGACTGACTCCATGCGACGATCTTAGCCATGGTTATGGACTTAACCATGGTTAAGAGAATCTCTCAGCCATGGTTGCCTCGATGACCATGGTCAGTGAGGTGCGGTGTCGACGCCTCGGAGAAGGAGGCGCGGGTCAGGCGGGCTCGACCGCCGCGTCACGCGAACGCGCACGACCGACGGCGAGACCGCGCTGCGACGACCAGAACGAGCGGGCGGTCTCGACGAGTTCGGCGGCGCCGACGTTCGCGCCGAAGGCAAGCGAGCCGGGCTCGAGCGAGATGCCGTCGGCGAGGCTCGGCAGCGCGACCGGGTCGAAGCCGATCGCATCGACGATCTCGGCGACGCGAGCCAGGGCCGCCTCGTCGTCGGCGGCCAGCGCGATCGCCTTGCGCTCGGGGTCGCCTGCGGGCAGCGCGCCCTCATCGAGGTCGTGATAGCCCATGTGATTGAAGCCCTTGACGATGATCGAGTCGGGCAGGTGCCGCTGCACGAGCTCGCTGGTCGACTGGCGCACGTCGGCCAGGTCGTCGCGGATGCCGTCGGTCTCCCACCAGTAGTTCATCGCATCGACGACGATCTTGCCGGCGAGGGCGTCGACCGGCACGGAGTCGAGCTTGCCGAGCGGGAGCGCGAGCACGACGATGTCGGCCTCGCGCGCCGCCTCCTCCGACCAGACGGCCCGGGCACCCGGGGCGATCACGTCGACGATCAGACGGATGCGCGCGGGGTCGCCCGACCCGGAGAGGAGCACCGGGTGCCCCGCGGCGTGCAGGAGGCGGGCGAGCACCGTGCCGACCTTGCCGGCGCCGAGTATTCCGATGGTGGCAGGAGACGTCATGCGTCGTGCAACCGCGGAGCCGCTGTGGTCATTCCTGGTGCGGATCAGGCCCCGGGGAAGTACTGCCGGATGAGGTCCTGGATGAACGGGACGACGTCCTGCACCTGGTCGACGCCGGCGATCGCCACGGCGACCAGCGGCCACAGCGACACCAGCAGCGTCGAGATGACGGCCGCGACACCGAGGATCCAGGCGAGCGCGCCGTTGCGGACCTTGATGATCAGCGCCAGCAGCACGAGGGCGAGGATGTAGCCGATCGCGATCGCCGCGACGATCTGGCCGACGGGCACGTCGAGGGCGCCGGCCGTGCCGCCGTCCGCCGCGCCGATCAGCGTCAGCACGGGCACGAGCACCCCGACGACGATCAGGAAGCAGACGATCGCCGAGGTGATCAGCGCCGCCCAGACCGCCCGCGGGCGGGGGCGTCGGGTCGAGCCCGACCGGGCGCCGCGCATCAGCGGGCCTGGCCGTTCTCGTCGCGGGCCGCCTCCGCGGCGGCCACGTCGGCGGCGACGTCCGCAGCAGCCTGCGCGGCGTCGGCGGCAGCCTGCGCCGCGTCCGCTGCGGCCTGCGCGGCGGAGGGGGCGGCCGTCGGGGTCCCGCTCGCGTCGGACGAGGTCTCGCTCGCGTCATCCGAGGTCTCGTTCGCGTCGCCAGAACGCTCTGCGTCGTCGGCCGCTTCGCGGGCGCGGCGGGCGTCGCTCTCGGCCGCGTCGGCAGCCGCATCAGCGTCGTCGGCGGCGTCACGGCGGTCGGCGTCGCGGCGGCCCTTCTCGTCGTCCACGGCGTCGGCGATGCCGTCGAGGGCGTCGGCCGTCTTGCTCTTGGCCGTGTCGACGACGTCGGCGGCGACCGTCTTCGTGGTCTCGAGCGCGTCGGACGCGCCCTTCTTACCGTTCTCGAGCGCGTCGGACGCACCCGCCTTGGCCTTGTCGGCGGTCTCGGAGGCCTTCGCACCGGCGGTGTCGAGCGCCTCCTTCGCCTGGGCCTTCTTCTCGGCGATCGCCCGCTCGCGCTGCTCCTTCTTCTCGGCGTCGGCCGCGGCCTTGGCGGCGTCGGCCTCGTCGAACGGGCCGTGCACATCGGTCACGGTCACGTCGATCGTCACCGGCTCGCCGTCGAGCTGACCGACCGCGTGACGGACCTGGGTGCGGATGGTGTCCGCCAGCTCGGACACGTTGGTCGGGTACTCGGCGACGACGGACACGTCGACGGCCAGACCCGTGTCGGTCGTGGTGACCTTCACCCCGGCCGAGTCCGCCGAGCCGACGGCGTTGCGGACGGCGCCGACGACGCGAGCCGCTCCGGTGCCGAGACGATGCACGCCGGTCACGCCGAGCACGGTGACCGCGATGGTGCGCTCGAGTCGCTGCTCGGGCGTCTCGGGAGCGGACTGACCGGCCGAGTCGAGGTCGATGGGGGTGACGTGGTGGGTGGACTCGGACATGAGGCCGTCCTTTCTTCGTGATGCGGGAGGCACGCTGCTCGATGCAGGCGGCGGGGTCGTGCGGGTCGGGGGACGGCGATGGCCCTCGTCCTCGTCGGAGGTCGAGGGCCATCACCGGGGTGGTGCGGATGCTGCTGCGGAGCGCTTCTCAGTCGAGGCGCGTGGCCGAGGCCATCTGCGTGCGGAGACCGCCGTTGATCTGGATGACCACGGGCGTCTCGGTGCCGAGCAGCTCGTCCCAGCGGGCGACCGCCTGGTCGATGCTGCGACGGATCTCCACGGGCGAGGCGCCCTTGCGAGCGTCCGCCGTGACGCGGAGGACGTTCTCGCCCTTGACGCGGAAGGCGGTGACGTCGATCGAGACGATCCCCGCGGTGTCGGCCAGCGCCTCCTCGAGGACCTGCTCGGCGACCTTCGCGTCGATGACGAGGCGTCCACCGGTCGGCTCGTCACGGCCCGACCCCTCGTGGACGGTCAGCAGCTCGCCGGTCTGACCGTGCCCCTGACGGAGCGCGAACCAGACGAGCAGGAGGATCAGCACCAGGGAGGCGGCGGCGACGACCCAGAGGATCCAGACCTGGTCACCCGACAGGGCGTCGGAGACCGGACCGGACGCGTCGGAGGCGGCGCCGGAGACGGTGTCGCGGACGTCGGGCCAGAGGGCCCCGACCGCCACGGCCGCACCGCCGGCGAGCAGCACGAGGCCGATCACGAAGACGAGGAGACGGTTGAGGGCGCGATTGGTGTTGTTCATGCTCCGACCGTTCCTTTCTTGGACAGACGCACGGTGTGCGTGAGCGCGGGGCTGAAGTCGTACGCGTCGAGCTCGTCGCGGACGGCCTCGTCGATGCTGCGCACGTCGGTGTTGCGACCGGAGGTGCGGGTCACCTCGATCAGGGCCTTCCGCTTGCCGACGCTGACGCTGACCTGCGAGGGGTCGACGTCGCCGGCGTAGCTCGCGGTGCGGGCCAGCGAGCGGGCGATGACCCGGTCGTCGACGATCGCCGCGGTGCGACCGACCTGACCGCCTCGACGACCGCGGCGCCCGGGGGCGAGTGCGACGACGATGAGGACGATGCCGATCACGGCGACGACGGCGCCGATGGCCGTGAGCACGCCCACGGCGGCCCCGGCGGCGCCGAGCACGGCGCTGGCGGCGTCGGCCGGAGCGACGAGCAGCGGCTGCTGCCCGATCGCGGCGAGCACGGACTCCGTGCCGATCCAGGCGAGGACGACGATCAGGATCACCGCGAGGGTGATCGCGATGACCGCACGCGACGAGTGCGTCTCACGACGCACGACGCGGCGGTAGAGCGAGCTGCTGCTCATGAGACCCGCTTCCTTTCACGGAGTTCGGCGCCGGTGATCTGGAGATCGACGCGATCGATGGACGACCCGGTCAACTGCAGGACCCGGTCGCGGATGGTGCCCTGCGCCGAGGTGAGGCGTTCGAGCAGGGTGCCCGACGAGCGGGCGGGGATCCCCAGCGGAGTGATCCGGATGGGGGTCTTGGCGATCACGCTGAGCGCGCCGTCGCGGTCGGCCAGTTCGACCGACACATCGGACGCGGTGACCTCGAGGGCCTCCGCGGTGACGGCCGACACGACCCGGCGGACGGCACGCGACGTGATCTTGTTCCGGCCGTGGAGGGTCTGGTCGGCCGTCACCGCCGCGGTCACGACGACCGCCGCCCGCGGAGGGCGTCCGCGAGACCGCGGACGTCGAGCTTGCCCTCGACGACACGACCGACGCCGAAGCCGATCGCCATGGCGATGGCCACGAAGACGAAGGCCCAGAATCCGAAGGCCACCGCCGTCAGCGCGAGGACCGCGCCGACGAGGATGCCGGTTGTCGTGGCGGTCACTTGACGCGGCTGTCGTCGGTGTCGTCGTCGTTGTCGTCCGAGGGGATGTAGACGTCGGAGACGGTGACGTTGATCTCGGCGACCTCCATGCCGACGACCTGCGAGATGGCCTCGGCGACCGACTTGCGGACGTCGTCGGCGACGCGCTGCAGCTCGACGGGGTACTCGGCGACGATGACGATGTCGGCGGCGACCTGCTTCTCGCCGACCTCGACGGAGACGCCCTGGCTGCGGTCCTGCTGGTTGATGGCGTTGCGGATGGCGCCGATGGCACGGGCCGCTCCGTTGCCGAGGTCGTGGACTCCACGGACCTCGCGGGCGGCGATGCCGGCGACCTTCGAGACGACGCCGTCGGCGATCGTGTTCTTGCCGGTGGCCGACGAGCCCGAGGTCTTCGCGGCGGCGGAGCCGGTCGTGGTGGGGGTGACGTTGCTCATGGGATTGCTCCTTGATGTCGTTGTCGCTGGATGTCGTGGTCGCCGACCCGGGGAGGTCCGCGATGCCCGTGAAGCGGGACACATCATTCAGACGCATCGAGCATCTCGGAGGTCACGGTCGTTCAGGTTCCTATCAGGAACGATCGACGGGCCACTCGTTTTCCGGCCGGACGGCAGCCCCGGTCGGGGGGCCTCCACCGTTACCGGCCAGCGCGGCCGCACCGCCCGCGACGAGGTGGTATCCACGAAGGGCGCGGGTGATCGACCCGCGCACCGCACGCCATGAGGAGGTCGTCATCACCACCGACGATCCCCTCCTCGACGCCGGCGACGCACTCCTCGCCGCTCGAGCCCGCGACGGCGACGTCCACGCCTACGAGGTCCTGGCCCGTCGGCACGGTCCCCTGATGCGCGTGTACGCCTCGCGCCTCCTCGGCTCCGATCTCGAATCCGACGACGTCGTGCAGGACGCGTTCCTCACCGCATGGCGACGACTCGGAGATCTGGAGAACCCCGCGCAGGTCCGCAACTGGATGATGCGCATCGTCAGCAACAAGAGCATCGACCGCCTGCGCGCCCGGCGCGACCACGACGACATCGATCAGCGCGACCCCGCGGCCCCCCGGTCGCAGTCGCCCGACCGGGTCGTCGAGGCCCGCCTCCAGATGGACGCCATGTGGACGGCGCTCGACAAGCTCCCCCTCGACCAGCGACGCTGTTGGCTGCTGCGCGAGACCGCCGAGTACTCGTACGCCGAGATCGCCGAGGCCCTGGGCATGTCGGTCTCGACCGTCCGCGGGCGGATAGCCCGAGCACGCACCTTCCTGATGACGGAGATGGAGGCATGGCGATGACGACACCCGACGACGCCCTGCCCGGTGCCGTGTCCGGCGCGACGCCTCCCGACGGCGTGCTGCCCGACGAGGCGCTCCCCGACGAGACCGTCGACGGGTACTCGGTCGAGCGTCTGAGCGACTACCTCGACAGCGGCAGGTCCCCCCGCGACGCCGGCATCGAGGGGTCCGCCGCGTGCCGTCTCTATCTGATCTCGCTGGCCCAGGTGCACGAGCTCTCGCGCGCCTCCCTCGAGAGCGAGGCCACCCGCGAGCCCGACCGCGACGGACTGTGGATCAGCAGCCTGCTCGAGTCGATCAGGCGCGAGGTCGTCGGCGGCCGCGAGATCCCGGTCAGGCACCCCGACCCCGGCATCGACCTGCGCATCACCGAGGCCGCCGCCCGCGGTCTCGTGCGGCGGACGGGCGACGCGGACAGCGGCGTCGTGCTCGGCGCCACGACCTTCTCGGGCGACGTCACCCAGCCGGGCGAGCCCATCACGGTCGAGGTCACGGCCGCCGTCCGCTACGGCCGCGACATGAGACTCGTCGCCGACGAGCTGCGCGCCCGCATCGTCGAGACGCTGACCCGACACACCCATCTGACGATCGCCGCCGTCGACATCGTGATCGACGACGTCCTCCTCCCCCGAGCGGACGACCGATGAGCACCGACGACCGACTCTCGCAGAACCTGACCGACCTGCTGCGGCGGATCGAGGGCGTGATCGACGTGTTCGACGCGCATCCCGCCGTCGAGTCGACCGTGCGCGCCGTCGCGGCCGAGCTCGACTGGGCCGAGTCGACGGGGCTCGTGCACGTGCACCGCTCCCCCGGGATCGTCGCCGTCACGGCGAAGGTCGCGACCGACCTCGACGGCTCGACGCCGGAGATCCTCGCGCGTGCAGCCGAGGCCCTGAAGGCACGGGTCGAGCAGGGCGCGGACGACGCGGGCGAAGGCGCGGGCGTCGACGGCGAGCGCGCCGAGACGCTCGTGACCGTGACGGCGAATCTCGTCGACGGACCGAGTGGCCCCGCCTCGGTCTGACCGCGCCGCGGGACCACGCGACGGTGTCGCGGTCCAGGGCCTGGCGCCGATGCGCCGGGGGGCTGGGGGTCGGATGGCGACCCCGTGACCCGCCGGGGCTCCGGACGCGACGGGCACCGCGCCTCCTCGGCTCGGCGACCTTCGGCGTGCGTTCTGCGGTTTCATGGAGGACCACCCCGCACTCAGAAGGTCGTCCATGCGCGCAGCCGTCGTCTACAACCCCATCAAGATCGATCTCGACGCCGTCAAGGCGGTCGTCGATCGCGAGCAGAAGGCCGCGGGATGGGATGACACGCTCTGGTTCGACACGTCGAAGGAGGACCCGGGGCGCGGCGCCACGCTGGAGGCGCTGGAGGCGGGGGTCGACCTGGTCATCGCAGCCGGCGGTGACGGGACGGTGCGCATCGTCGCCGAGACGCTCGCCGATCACGACGTCGCCTTCGCCCTGCTGCCGTCGGGCACCGGCAACCTCCTCGCGCGCAACATGAACCTGACGCTCGACGACGTCGACCACTCGATCCACACCGCGTTCACCGGTCAGGACCGCGCCATCGACCTCGGACGCATCGAGATCCGCGCCGCCGACGGCTCCATCTCGAAGCACGCGTTCCTGGTGATGGCGGGGGTCGGCATCGACGCGAAGATGCTCGCCGCCACCGACGAGGACCTCAAGGCGAAGATCGGCTGGCTCGCCTACGTCAAGGCGATCGTCGTCGCCCTGCGCGACGAGAACACCCTCAAGCTGCGGTACCGGTTCGACGACGGGCCCACGAAGCGATCGCACGTGAACACGGTGATCGTCGGCAACTGCGGCACCCTCACCGGCAACATCCTGCTGCTGCCCGACGCGGCGCTCGACGACGGCCAGTTCGACATCATGCTGCTGCGCCCCGAGGGTCTCGGCCACTGGCTGCAGATCATCGGGAAGGTGCTGATCGAGAACGGCCTCGTGCAGCGCACTCCGCTCAAGCGCATCGTCGGCTCGCGCGAGATCGCGGCGATGAACTACGTCAAGGCGAAGCAGCTGACGGCCCGCCTGTCGGAGCCCCAGGAGATCGAGCTCGACGGCGACGGCTTCGGCAAGGCGATCGGGTTCCGCACGACGATGGACGCCGGGGCGCTGCGCGTGCGGGTGCCGCGCGACGCGTAGCGCGACGAGACCCCAGCAATTCGCTTTGACCCCCGTGCGCGCACTGGGGTCAAAGCGAATTGCTGGGGTCTGAGCCGAACGCTAGTACTTGGCCGACTGCCCGCCGTCGATCGGCACGACCGCCGCGTTGACGTACGTCGCGTCGTCCGACAGCAGGAACGCGACGACCGAGGCGATCTCGGCGGCCTCGCCGTAGCGCTTGGTCGGGTTGATCTGGATGAACTGCTCGGCGGCGCCCTTGGGGTCGTCGGCGTCGAGCTGGCGCATGGAGGCCTCGACCATGGGGGTCCAGATCGCTCCCGGCGCGATGGCGTTGACGCGGATGCCGAACTGGCCGTACTCGACGGCCGAGTTGCGGGTCAGCCCGACGACGCCGTGCTTCGCGGCGGCGTAACCCGACTGGTTGCCGACGCCGCGGATGCCGCCGACGCTCGCCGTGTTGACGACCGCGCCGCCGTCGCCCTGGGCGCGCATGACGCCGAGCACCTTCTCGAGCCCGAGGAAGACGCCGCGGAGGTTGATCGACACGACCTTGTCGAACTCGTCGGCCCCGAAGTCCTCGGTGAGGTTCTGCCGACCCTCGATGCCGGCGTTGTTGAAGAACGCGTCGATGCGTCCGAAGCGCTCGAGCGTGGCGGTCACGTAGGCGTCGACGTCGGCTGCGCTCGACACGTCGGCGACGGCGGTCAGCACCTCGGCACCGGGGACGGCGTCGAGCACGGCCTCCTGCGAGGCAGCGAGGCCCTTCTCGGAGATGTCGACGAGCGCGACGCGCGCACCTTCCTGTGCGACGCGGACGGCGGCGGCGCGGCCGAGGCCGGACCCCCCGCCGGTGATGAGGACGACCTTGTCGGTGAAACGCTCCATGGGGATGACTCCGGTTCTCTCGGTGACTCGGCGGACCCGACGCTTCGCCGAGCCCTCGGCACGCGACGTCGCGCACCTCGTTTCACGCTACACCTGTCGCTTTACCCTCCCCCCAGGTCGTGCGGCGACGACATCCGGCCCGCTCCCAGCAAAACGAGACAAACTGTCTCGAAATAAGCCGCCCGACCCATGGAGAAGAGACCCGCATGCCCGAGAACACCGCCCCCCTGACCGGTTCGAGCACGATCGGCCGCTGGCTCGAGCACTCCGAAGGCGGGCCGGCCCTGCGGGGCGCGCTCGCCCAGGGCGGGGAGTTCGACGAGAGCACCCTCACCCCGGTGCTCGGCCTACCCCTGCAGCAGCTCGTGTCGCTCAGCCAGGGCCGACTGCCCCAGGAGCTCGTCGACGGCCTCGTGCTGCAGGTCAACGGCGGGGTCCGGCCCGATGAGACCGACGACGCCGACGGCCCGTGGCGCGAGACCATCACCGCCGGTCGCTTCGCAGGGCGGACGGTCGTCGTGACCGGGGCCGCGGGCGGCATCGGCAAGGCCACCGCGTCGCGTGTCGCCCGAGAGGGCGGGCGCGTGGTCGCCGTCGACATCACCGCACCGGGGCTGGAGGCGCTGGTCGCCTCCCTGCCCGACAGCACCGTCGAGACCGTGGTCGGCGACATCACCAGCCAGGCCGACATCGACCGCATCGTCGAGGTCGCGGGCGGCCGCATCGACGCGCTGGCGAACATCGCCGGCATCAACGACGACTTCTCGCCGCTGCACGAGACGAGCGACGCGATGTGGGAGCGCGTCATCGGCATCAACCTGACCGGTGGGTTCAAGCTCTCGCGCGCCGTCATCCCGGTCATGCTCGCGGCGGGCCGGGGCTCGATCGTGAACGTCGCCTCCGAGGCGGGTCTGCGCGGCAACGCGTCGGGCAACGCCTACACGGTGTCGAAGCACGGCGTCGTCGGGCTGACGAAGTCGGCCGCGTTCATGTACGCGAAGCAGGGCCTGCGGGTCAACGCTGTCGCCCCCGGCGGCGTCGCCACCGGCATCCCGTTCCCCGCGAACGTGTCGGAGGCGGGGTCGGCGCGACTGCGGCCCTTCCAGGCGGCCATCCCGACCGTCGCCACGGCCGAGGAGCTCGCCGCGTCGATCACGTTCCTGCTGAGCGACGACGCGGTCAACATCAACGGCGCGGTGCTCGCCTCGGACGGCGGCTGGTCGGTCCAGTAGGCGGCGCGCCTCTGCAGGCGGCGCATCTCAGGAGGCGCGGGTCGGCGAAGCCCAGGAGGCGCGGGTCGGCGATCACCGGCCCGCGCCGTGCACGAGGATGACCGTATGACGACAGCACGCCCCGGCCGGGTCCGCAGCGAGGCGGCGCGCCTGGCCATCCTCGAGGCGACGACGAGCGAGCTCGCCGAGCGCGGCTACGACAAGCTGTCGCTCGACCGGATCGCGGCGGCCGCCGGGGTCGGCAAGGCGACCATCTACCGCTGGTACCCGAACAAGGGGGCGCTGGTCGCCGAGGGGATGCTCTCGGGGCACCTCCTCCCCCGGGTCGCCGTGCCCAGCAGCGGTGATGTGCGCCGCGACGTCACGCACTGGCTGATCGAGACCTCCGCGTCGCTGACCGAGCCGACGACGGGGGGTCTCATCCGTGCGACGATCGCGGCGACGGCCGAGGACGCCGACGTGGCCCGGCACTACGACGACCACGTCACCTCCGTCGCCCGGGCCGAGCTCGTCGCCCGGCTCGAGTCCGGTCGGCGCGACGGTCAGGTCGACGCCGAGGCCCCCCTCGACGCGCTGGTCGAGGCGCTGGTCGGCGTCGTGCTGCTCAACGTGCTGACCCGCCGCGAGCCCGACGCGACCGCGCTCGGCGCCACGGTCACGCTCCTCTTCGACGGCGCCGGCTCGGCGGGAGGTCGCGGCGGTCGCTGATATCGGCTCACTTGCCGGCAGCGGCAGCGGCAGCGGAGCCTACGCGGGCAGCGGCAGTGCCTGCGGCAGCGGCGGCGGCGTGCGGGCCGGTGCGGAACGGCGTGCCGTTCAGCCGGTGGTCGCCCAGGGCCCGCTCGCGGTGGATCGCGGGGTTGTGCGAGGCGATCGTGCGCGCGTTGCGCCAGTGCCGGTCGAGCGACCGGTCCGCGTCGACGGCCGACGCGCCTCCCACCTCGAAGAGCGAGGTCGCCGCCTCCAGCACCAGGGGCAGCACGACCTGCTGCGCCTCGAAGACGGTGGCCAGCGCCCGCTGGTACTCGTCTTCGCCGGCCCCGTCGTCGCCGTCGAGCGCGTCGAGACCCCGCACGGCGGACAGCGTGATCGCCTCGACCGACGACGCGATCGCCGAGAGACGACCGACGACGCTCTGGACAGACGGATCCTCCCGGGGCAGCGACACGCCCGCCACTCCGAAGGTGCGGGCGCGCGGTCGGACGAACCCGACCGCGTCGCGCAGCACGGCCCGCGCCGTGCCGGCCTGCGCCGCGAGCAGCACCAGCTGGTACAGCGCCTGCGTGTAGGCCAGCGGTCGGCGCTCGGCGTTCTCGCTCCAGGGCAGCACCTGTCGAGGGTCGACCTCGACGTCGTCGAACACGGTCGTGCCGCTGCCCGTGAGGCGCTGACCGAACCCGTTCCAGTCGTCGACGCGGGTGACCCCCGGCGCATCGGCCGGCACCGCCAGAGCCACGGCCTCGTCGCCCCGCCTCGCCCCGACCCAGATCCAGTCGGCGTAGATCGTGCCCGTGCTGTAGAACTTCCGCCCCGACAGCAGCAGGCGACCGTCTCTCTCGTCGAGGCGCGTCTCGGTGACGGTCGCGTCGCCGCGTTCCGCCTGGGCGTTGCCCACGAGGGTGCGACCGGCACCGAGCCTCCTGAGCCATTCGGTGCGGAGCGCCCCCTCGGGCTGCGCCCGCTGCGTCTCGACGAACGCGACGTGACCGCGCAGCAGCTGGGGCAGGTTGGAATCGGCGGCGCCGAGGCGGATGAGGAGGCGGAACTCCTGTTCGAGGGAGATCCCCCAGCCGCCGAAGCCGGTCGGCACGCGCAGGGCCCCGAAGCCCGCCTCCTTCAGGGCGGCGACCTCGTCACGAGGGAGGCGGCGGTCGCGTTCGCGCGCCACGGCGCCGTCTGCGATCGCCTCGATCACGGGGCCGAAGGCCGACTCGAGGCGCTCGTCGAGGTCGCGGTTCTGTTCGCTCATGCCGTCCTTTGTGTCACGGGCGGGACCGGTCGCGACAGTGCCCCGTCACATGACGACACGTCGTGACACACGGCGAAAGACGGCGACACATGTCGCACGGCGCGGCGCGGGGCTCTGGCAGGGTTCACAGCCATCACCCACCCCTCGACGTCAGGAGTCACCGTGTCCGATCACGACGCACCGCAGCAGTCCGCACCGCAGCAGTCCGATGCGCAGGAGTCCGATGCGCAGGAGTCCGATACGCAGCAGTCCGCAGGCGGAGGACGTGCACCCAGCGGGCTCCGCGCCTCCCTCGACGACTCGCGGCGACGGCGACGTCGCGGGCTGCTCGCCGGCGTCGGGGTGGCCGTCGCGGCGGCGCTCGTCGGCGGCGGCTTCTGGGCGGGCACCGCCGTCGGGGGCGCCGACGCGCAGGCCGCGGGTTCGGGCGGGTCGGGCGAACGGCTCAGCGTGCGGATCGCGGGCAGTGGCGAGAGCGACCTCCAGGACGCCGTGAGGACGGTGGCGGCCGAGGAGGGGCTCGACGTCACGTGGGTCAACTTCGACGACTGGACGCTGACGAACTCCGCGCTCGTCGCCGGCGAGGTGGACGCGAACGCCTTCCAGCACACGGCGTTCCTCAGCGCCTACAACGTCGCGAACGACACCGACCTGACCCCGGTGTTCTCCACCACGATCACGCAGTGGGGCGTCTTCTCGGCGACCCTGGACTCGATCGAGGACATCGGACAGGGGGCCCGGATCGCCATCCCCGACGACGCCTCGAACGGCGGCCGCGCCCTGTTCATCCTCCAGGCCGCGGGATTGATCGAGCTGGGCCCCGACGTGGGCGTCTACCCGACCGTCGACGACGTGACGGGCAACGACCTCGGGCTCGAGTTCGTGCCGATCGGCGCGACGACGATCCCCACCCAGTTCGACGACCCGAGCCTCGACGCCGTGGTGGTCGGCACGTCGTACTTCGACCCCTCGCAGGACGTCGACGCCGACGACGCCCTCTACCTCGACGACTCGCTGAGCGCCGAGTCGCGGCCCTACGTCAACGCCGTCGTCACGCGCGCCGACGACGCGGACGACGAGGCGTGGACCCTCCTCGCCGACGCCTACGCCGACCCGCGAGTGGCGGACGCGCTCGAGGAGGAGTCGTTCGGCGCCACGCAGCTCGTCGATGTGTCGGCCGCCGATCTCCGCAGCACGCTCGCCGAGCTCGAGACCGCCGCGCGCGAGCTGGACTCGTGACCGCCGCCCCGGTCGTGACCTTCGAGGAGGTCTCGAAGTCGTACACCGTGCAGGGCCGGCGCTTCGAGGCGCTCAGCGACGTGAACCTGGAGGTGCGGCGCGGCGAGGTCTTCGGCATCGTCGGCTACTCGGGGGCCGGCAAGTCGACGCTGCTGCGCACGGTGAACGCGCTCGAGCGGCCGACGAGCGGTCGGGTCGTGGTCGACGGGCGGGAGGTGTCGTCGCTGAAGGGCAGGGAGCTGTACGCGGCCCGCCGCCGGATCGGCATGGTGTTCCAGCAGTTCAACCTGCTGTCGTCGCGCACCGTCTACGGCAACATCGCCTATCCCCTGCGGCTGTCGGGGCTGTCCCGAGACGACACCGTCGACCGGGTCGACGAGCTGCTCGACTTCGTCGGACTCGCCGACAAGGCGCTCGAGTACCCGGCCAGACTGTCGGGCGGGCAGAAGCAACGGGTCGGGATCGCCCGCGCCCTCGCCAACCGGCCCGACGTGCTGATCTCCGACGAGGCCACCAGCGCGCTCGATCCGCAGACGACCGGCGAGGTGCTCGACCTTCTGCGCCGGGTCAACGACGAGTACGGCCTGACGGTGCTGCTGGTCACCCACGAGATGGACGTCATCCGCGAGCTCGCCGACAGCGTCGCCGTGATGCAGGGCGGCCGGGTCGTCGAGAGCGGATCGGTCTACGACCTCTTCGCCGACCCGCAGCACCCCACGTCGAGGCGGTTCGTCTCGTCGGTGCTGCACCACGAGGCGACTCCCGGAGCCCTCGCGCGGATCCGTGAGGTGCACACGGGACGCATCGTGCGCCTCCACGTCGAGGACCGCGAATCGAACGACCCGTTCCTCTCCCGCGTCGCCCGCACGCACGGCATCGACTTCAACGTCGTCTACGGCGGCATCAGCGAGCTGCAGTCGAGGCTGTTCGGCGATCTCACCGTCGAGCTGCTCGGCGACGACGCGGCGATCGACCGGGCGGTCGTCGACCTCCGACGGACGACGACCGTGACGGAGGTGACCACCGGTGCGTGACATCGACCCCGCCGTCCTCTGGCCGAAGATCGTGACGGCGCTGCTGCAGACCCTGCAGATGGTGACCGTGTCGTTCGTCCTGGCGACTGTGCTCGGTCTCGTGCTCGGGCTGGTGCTCTACTCGACCCGGCGCGGCAACCTGCTGCAGAACGCGGTGGTCTTCACGTCGCTGAACGCGGTGATCAACGTGATCAGGCCCATCCCGTTCATCATCCTGATCGTCGCGATCTCGCCACTGACCCGTGTCGTGATCGGCACGAGCATCGGCACGGAGGCCGCGATCTTCGCGTTGACGATCGTCGCGACGTTCTCGATCGCGCGCATCGCCGAGACGAACCTGGTGGCCGTCGACCGAGGCTCGGTCGAGGCGGGCGCCGCGATGGGGGCGTCGCCCGTGCGGGTGCTCGCGACGATCGTCGTACCCGAGGCCCTCGGACCCCTCGTGCTCGGCCTCACCTACATCTTCGTCGCCCTGGTCGACGCGACCGCCGTGGCCGGACTCGTCGGCGGAGGCGGACTCGGCAACCTCGCCATCACCTACGGCTACCAGCGGTTCGACACGTTCGTCATGGTGACCGTGATCGTGCTGATCATCGTGCTCGTGCAGGTCGCGCAGCTGCTCGGCAACCTCGTCGCCCGCAAGGTGCTGCATGAGGAGCCGGCCGGTCGGTGACCGGTCGGCGAGCCGTCAGCGACGACGGCGACAGCGACGCCGACGGGCAGCGCCGACGGGCCGAGCCGACGGGCCGAGCCGACACGGCGGGGGTTCGATGTGTACGGTCGTCCACATGACTGTCGACCACTTCGCCGGAGACGACCGCAGCAACCGCGAACGGATGCTCGCCGGAGACCTCTACATCGCCGACGACCCCGAGAACGCGCGCCTCGCGCAACGGGCCGTGCGCCTCGCCGACGCCTACCATCGGGCGGCCGTGGAGGACGAGGCCGCCGCCAGGCCCCTCCTCGAAGAGCTGGTCGGATCACTCGGCGTCGACGCGTTCGTCAAGCCGCCTCTGTTCGTCGACTACGGCGAGAACATCCACATCGGGGCCCGCACGTTCGTCAACTACAACCTCACGGCGCTCGACGTCGCCACGATCACCATCGGCGACGACTGCCAGATCGGGCCGAACGTCCAGCTGCTCACCCCCACGCACCCCGTCGACCCGCAGCCGCGACGCGACAAGCTCGAGGCCGCCCGGCCCATCACGATCGGCGACAACGTCTGGCTCGGCGGCGGAGTCATCGTCTGCCCCGGCGTGACCATCGGCGACGACAGCGTCATCGGCGCCGGGGCCGTCGTCACCCGCGACATCCCGTCGGGAGTCGTCGCCGTCGGCAACCCGGCGAGGGTCGTCCGACGCATCGCGACCTGACACGGATGCGCGACCGGCTCGGCGCGCAGGGCGACGAGGCTCAGGCTCGAGACGCCTCGCCGGCATGCTCGACGGCGTCGTCGACGATGTGCGAGACGTGTCGGTCGGCGACCGAGTAGATCGCCTCGCGGCCGACGCGCGTGACCTCGACGAGACCTGCCGACCGGAGGACGCGCAGATGCTGCGACACCAGGGGCTGAGCCAGACCCGAGGCCTCCACGAGCGCGGTCACGCCCGCCTGCCCCTCGCCGAGGAGGCGGAGGAGTCTGAGTCTCGAGGCCGACGACAGGGCCTTGAAGAGCTCCGCCGCGGAGTCGAGGGCATCGGTGCTCATGACCGACACATTAGCCTCCGCGAATGCGACGAGGGCCCCACCGACCGGTGGGACCCTCGATCATGCGGCGCGGTCGGCCGTCGGACGATCAGTGCTCGTCGTAGTGGTCGCCGTGCTGGGCGTGCTTGTGCTCGCCGTGGACGTAGTCGACGTGGTCGTCGTGAGTGACGGTCTCGTGGCCGCACTCGGTGCCGTG
Source organism: Frigoribacterium sp. CFBP9030 (assembly GCF_034045195.1). Lineage (NCBI taxonomy): Bacteria > Bacillati > Actinomycetota > Actinomycetes > Micrococcales > Microbacteriaceae > Frigoribacterium > Frigoribacterium sp. CFBP9030. Next base: position 84,242 of record NZ_JAXCWG010000009.1, on the reverse strand, counting down.
CTCGTGCTCGGTGACGGTGTGCTCGGCGTGGACTTCTGCATCGGTCATGGTGGTGCCTCTCTCATCGGGGGGATGCACCCATCACATCAGACGCATGCATCTATGGCAATACGTTTATCCAATCGATGATGAGAACCGGAACCATCGTCACGTGATGTCCCCGCCGCGACCCCACACCGACGCGGCTCAGCCGATCCGCCCGATGCGGGACTGGATGGCCATGGTGGCGGCCCCGCGAGCCCAGATGCCGAAGTCCGAGGCGCCGATCAGGAGCTCGACGACCGACGCGTCGGGGTCTCGATCCTCGGCCAGCGCCTCCTCGATCCGCGTCCGCACGAGCGGCACCAGCCCGATGCCCTCGCCGGCCAGCACGACGGTGTCGACCATCGTGAGATTGGCGACCGCGGCGATGAACCGCCCCAGGGCACGACCGGCCTGCTCCGTCACCGTCCGGGCCGCCGGGTCGCCCGCACCGGCCAGAGCGAGGACGTCGTCGTACGAGACGTCCCTCCCCGACCCCTCCGAGACGGAGGCGCGGATGCTCGGGATCGACAGCATGGCGCTCGAGCACCCGCGATGCCCGTCCGAGCACAGCGGCCCGGTCGGGTCGAGGGGGTGGTGCGCCCCGAGCCCCAGCCCGGTGTCTCTGGTGATCCGCTGACGCCCGTGCACGACCAGGCCGTACCCGACACCGGCACCGATCGTGATGACCGCGAAGTCGTCGACCCCCCGGCCCAGTCCGAACCAGTGCTCGGCCTCGGTGAGCGCGACGACGTCGTTCGCCACGACGACCGGCAGAGCCAGCCGGGTCGCCAGGAGCCCCCCGAGGTCGATGTCGGCCCAGCCGAGGAAGGGCGCTCGGACGACGACGCGCGAGCCCGACACCCGGCCGCCGATCGAGACGCCGAGAGCGGTGGGCGCGACGGTGCCGACCGCGCTCGTGAGCTCCGCGACGATCTCGGCCACCGCCTCCACGATGCGCTCCGGCGAGTGGTCGCCGAGCTCGACCACGGCCTCGGCGAGGACCGCCGCACGGAGGTCCGTCGCGACCCCGAAGGCGTGCTCTCCGGTGAGCTTGACACCCACGTGCCAGTGGGCGTCGACCCGGACGTCCAGCGGTCGCACCGGGCGTCCGATGCCGCCCCGGGCGTGCTCGTCGCTCTCGATGAGGAACCCGTCGTCGATGAGCGGCCTGCTCAGACGCGTGAGGCTGGCGGCCGAGAGCCCCAGCCGGCGGATCAGGTCGCTGCGGGCGATCGGCCCGTGGATGAGCACCTCGCGGGCCAGCTCGCGAGTGGGCGACCGCACGTCGGGACCGGTGCCGAGCGGAACCCCGACCTCGTCGCCTGAGAAGTGATCCGATGCGCCCACACGCTCATCATGACCCACCACGACCGCTCGCGGAGACGGCGGGGCGTGCCCGGCCGCCCCCGCGAGGCCCTACCGTCGTTCGGGTGCCCTCCTCCCCGCCCGTCGACGCCCACCTGACCGGCGCCGTGTCCTGGCTCGAGCGGCACCAGATCGGCCTCTACCTGGCGGCGATCGTCGCAGCGGGCCTCGTCGGGCTCACCGTGCCGGCCGCGCACACCCTCGAGGTGGCGATCGAGCCCGTGCTCGCCCTGCTGCTCTTCGCGACGTTCCTCGGTGTGCCGTTCGCGACCATCCGGCGGGCGCTCCGCGACGGGCGCTTCCTCGTCGCGATCGGGGTGCTGAACTTCGTCGTCGTCCCGGTGGTGGCGTTCGGCCTGTCGCGGTTCGTCGACGACGAACCCGCCCTGCTGTTCGGGGTGCTCCTGGTGCTGCTCACCCCGTGCATCGACTACGTCATCGTCTTCGCGGGCCTCGCAGGCGGAGCCTCCGCCCGTCTGCTCGCGGCGGCACCGGTGCTGATGCTGGCCCAGATCCTCCTGCTCCCCCTGTACCTGCTGCTGATGATCGGCCCCGACGGCGTGGCCGTCGTCGAGATCGGGCCCTTCGCCCGCGCGTTCGTCGTGCTCATCGCCGTCCCGCTGGCGGCGGCCGCGGCGGTGCAGGCCGTCGCGCGCCGTCATCGAGCCGGTGTCGCGATCGAGCGGACGATGCTGGCGCTGATGGTCCCGCTGATGACGGCGACGCTGTTCCTGGTCGTCGCATCGCAGGCCGGAGCCGTGGGCGCGTCGTTCGGGCGGCTGCTCGTGCTGGTGCCGATCTACGCGGGGTTCGTCGTCGTCATGGTCGCCCTCGGCGTGGGGGCGGGACGGATGTTCCGGTTCGACCCGCCCGCGACCCGGGCGCTGGTGTTCAGCGGCACGACCCGCAACTCGCTCGTCGTGCTGCCCCTCGCACTCGCGCTCCCGGCGTCGATGTCACTGGCGCCGGTGGTCGTCGTGACCCAGACCCTCGTCGAACTCGTCGGCATGGTGGTGCTCGTCCGAGTCGTCCCCCGACTCGTGCCGAGCCTGAGGGGTTAAAAGTGATTGCCCCAGCGCGCCGATGCTCTCGCATCCCGTCTGGGGCTTACACCTGCGAGGCTACCAGGGCCGCGCCCTCCGATCTAGCCCAGGACTCTCGTGAACCCAGTCGACCCATCGACCTTGCCGAATCTGCCCATCCTCATCGGAAGCAGCCGACTGGCCCCCTACCTGGCTTCCTGCGGTGATGATCCCGCAGCCGCCATTCGTCTGTATAGCTGGAACATCGAAGCGAGCACCGCCATCCTCGGCGCGAGTGCTGCTCTTGAAGTCGGCATACGAAACGCAATGCATCGAGAGCTCACGACGTACTCGACACGGGAATCGTGGTGGGACTCTCTTCCGCTGCGGTCGAATGAAGACGACCAGATCCGCGAGGCCATCAAATTTCTCGAGCGTCGGCGCGGGGCGGGGCGATGGTCCTCGGGGCACGTAGTCGCCGAGCTGAAGGCATCGTTCTGGGAGAGCCTGCTGGTGAATCGATACCATCGCTCACTCTGGGAGCCAGCGTTGAAGAACGCGTTCCCGAATTTCACCGGACGCCGTGGCGATCTGCACGAGCGCATGGAGCGGTTGCGACTGCTCCGAAACCGAGCCGCCCACCATGAACCCGTTCATGCGCGAGACCTCATGGTCGACCACCGCTACATGTGCGAACTGGGGCTGTATGTAGACGCCGATCTAGCCACCTGGATCAGCAGCAATTCACGCCTTCCAGATGTCGTCGCCGCCCGCGACGACACAATCGACGGCAGACGCCCTACCCGATTCTGATGGGGGCGGGACCTCAGCTGCCTGGAACAGCCCCACCTTGCCTGAGCGCATCGACCCGCACCTGCTGCGCCGCGAAGGCGTCGGGGTCGACCGGTCGCCGGGCCCTCGGGAGCCCCTGCACGACCAGCAGATACGACTCCGTGACGAGCTCGTCGACGAGGCCGGCATCGAGGCCGCCGTCGGGGTGCAGCGTGATCCAGTGCCGTTTGTTCATGTGATAGCCGGGAGTGATGTCGTCGTGGTCGCTGCGGAGCGCCTCCGAGTCGGCGGGTGACGATTTGAGGACGACGATCGGGTCGCCGCTCAGCGCCGTCTGCAGCATGAAGACCTTGTCGCGGACCTTGTAGACGTCCCACTCCTCGCCGAAGGGATGGGTCAGCTCGGCCCCGGGCAGCTCGTCCGCCCGAGCCGCGGCCCGCTGCTGGAGCTCGTCACGTCGCATCATGCGTCCTCTCATCCGGAGCCGTCCGTCCGTCCCTCCAGGCTAGGACGCGAGCGCGTCACGTCGCGGCGACGGCTCCGGGTTCGCCCCAGCGGGTCGTCGCGCGGGGCGGGACCATGTCGCGCTCGATCGCCCGACGGGCCCATCATGGACTCATGCCCGATGCGGAGCCCTTAGCCGGCTGCGCACACGGCGCATGCAGGAGGATCGAGGTCATGGACGGTGACACGGTGGCGTCGACTCCTCGCCTGACCCTCCGCCTGCATCGCGAGAGCGACCTCGATCGACTGGTCGCGATCTACTCCCGGCCGGACGTCGCCAGGTACCTCCTGGAGGAGCCGTGGACGGTCGAGTCCGGCCGGGTCCAGCTCGATCGACGGCTGCGTCGGACGGGTCTGGCCGAGCCCGTGGGTGCGCTCTCGCTCGTGATCGAGCGGGCGGGTCTGGCGATCGGGGCGATCTCGATCTGGCGGACGGACGCGGAACGGCGCACGGTCGAGCTCGGGTGGACGGTGGATCCCGAGCACGGAGGCAGCGGCTACGCGACCGAGGCGGTCTCGGCTGGTCTGCGGATCGCGTTCGGACAGGACGACGTCCATCGCGTCGTCGCTCAGATGGACGCCCGCAACACGTCGTCCGCTCGCCTCGCGACCCGGGTCGGCATGCGACAGGAGGCGCACCACCGTCAGGACTTCTGGAGCAAGGGCGAATGGACCGACAGCCTGGTCTTCGCCGTGCTCGCCGGAGAGCACCCTCCCCGGTAGGCGGCCGGTCAGCGGGTGCGGAGGAGCTCGAGGAACTCGTCGGCCATCTCGAGCTGCCGGCGCAGCTTCTCCCGCCGCGTGATCGTCTGCTCGACGAAGCCGCTCAGCTCCGCACGCAGCTCCGCCCGACGGTTCTCGTCCGAGCCGCTCTCGAGAGCATCGATGATCCGGAGCAGGTCCGCCATCTCGTCGAGACTGAAGCCGAGGGGCTTCATGCGACGGATGAGGATGAGCCGCTCGTAGTCCGTCTCGGTGTAGAGCCGGAAACCGCCCTCGGTCCGACCCGAGGCCGACAGCAGGCCGATCTCGTCGTAGTGCCGCAGACTGCGCAGCGACATCTCGGAACGCTCGGCGAGCTCACCGATGTGCATCATGCCGTTCGACGTCGCCATGTGTGACCGACCTCCCAACTCGACCCTTACGTTAGGGTAGAGTTCAATTCGTCGGCTGAGCAGCCGAGCACCAGAACTTCCTCCCGCCATTCTCCCGCCATCAGATGCGGTCGAGCAGCTGGCGTGGCGCCGACGTGCGCCGACCCCCGTCGACACCCACCCGGCTCGCACGATGCGAGCCCCTCTCCCCAGGAGTCCTCATGACGACAGCGACCACCCCGTCCACCACGAGCCGGGACCGCGCCGAGCCCTCGGTGCTGACCGCGCTCCGCACCCCGAAGATCCTCAGCCGGGAGGTCCTCGCCGGCCTCGTCGTCGCGCTGGCCCTCATCCCCGAGGCGATCTCCTTCTCGATCATCGCCGGCGTCGACCCCCGGGTCGGCCTCTTCTCCTCGTTCGTCATGGCCGTCTCGATCGCGTTCCTCGGCGGGCGCCCCGCGATGATCACCGCGGCCACGGGCGCGATCGCGCTCGTCATCGCACCCGTCGCCCGCGACCACGGACTGGACTACTTCATCGCGACGGTCATCCTCGCCGGGATCATCCAGATCGTGCTCGGCGTCCTCGGCGTCGCCAGACTCATGCGCTTCATCCCCCGCAGCGTCATGGTCGGCTTCGTCAACGCCCTGGCGATCCTCATCTTCACCGCTCAGCTGCCGAACCTGATCGGCGTGCCGTGGCTGGTCTACCCGCTCGTGGCGGTCGGCATCGTCGTCATGATCCTCATGCCGCGCCTGACGCGGGTCGTCCCCGCTCCGCTCGTCGCGATCGTGCTGATCACCGTCGCCGTCGTCGTGACCGCGATCGACGTGCCCACCGTCGGCGACGAAGGCGAGCTGCCCCGCAGCCTGCCCGAGCTCCTCATCCCCGGCGTCCCCCTGACCTGGGACACCCTGAGCATCATCGCCCCGTACGCGTTCGCGATGGCGCTCGTCGGACTCCTCGAGTCGCTGATGACCGCGAAGCTCGTCGACGACATCACCGACACCCCCTCGCAGAAGACACGCGAGTCGCTCGGTCAGGGCGCGGCGAACATCCTCTCCGGCCTCTTCGGCGGGATGGGCGGCTGCGCCATGATCGGCCAGACGATGATCAACGTGAAGGCCTCCGGCGCCCGCACCCGCATCTCGACGTTCCTCGCCGGCGTGTTCCTGCTGATCCTCGTCGTCGCGCTCGGCGACGTCGTCGCCATCATCCCGATGGCCGCCCTCGTCGCCGTCATGATCATGGTCGCCGTCGCGACCTTCGACTGGCACAGCATCCGCCCCTCGACCCTGAGGCGGATGCCGATCGGCGAGACCATCGTCATGGTCGCGACCGTCGCGTGCGTCGTCGTCACCCACAACCTCGCGATCGGCGTCGTCGTCGGCGTCATCACCGCGATGGTCGTCTTCGCGCGCGGCGTCGCCCGCCTCGCCACGGTGGAGCGCACACTCGCCGATGACGGCACCGCAGCGCACTACACCGTCACCGGGGCGCTGTTCTTCGCCTCCAGCAACGATCTCACCACCCTCTTCCGGTACGGCGACGACCCCGAGCGCATCGTCATCGACCTCACGCAGGCGCACGTCTGGGACGCCTCCACCGTCGCCGCCCTCGACGCGGTCACGACGAGATACGAGCGGCGCGGCAAGCACGTCGTCCTCGAGGGGATGAACGAGGCCTCCAGCCGGATGCACGACCGGCTCGCCGGCAGGCTGGGCGCCGGCCACTGACCCGTCCGCCTGCGCGCCCGCGAGCGGCGAGACGTCGGCGCAGGGCTCGACGCTTCGGGGGCTACGACCCGCCCCGCGCCTCCTCGTCGGCCGCGACGTCCTTCTGCACGGCGAACTGGGTCCGGTGCAGCTCTTCGTAGCGGCCCGCCGCGGCGATCAGCTCGTCGTGCGTGCCGCGCTCCACGATGGAGCCGTCCTCCACCACCAGGATCATGTCCGCGCTGCGGATGGTGGAGAGGCGGTGCGCGATCACCATCGCCGTCCGACCCTCGAGCGCCTCGCTCAGCGCCGCCTGCACGGCCGCCTCGGACGTGGAGTCCAGGGCCGCCGTCGCCTCGTCGAGGATGACGACGCGCGGCTGGGCGATCAGGAGGCGCGCGATGGTCATCCGCTGACGCTCGCCTCCCGAGAGCCGGTAGCCGCGCTCCCCCACCATCGTGTCGAGCTGGTCGGGCAGCGAGCGGATGAGCGGCTCGAGCCGCGCACGGCGGATGGCGTCCCACACCTCGTCGTCGGACGCCTCGGGCCTCGCGAACCGCAGGTTGGAGAGGATCGTCTCGTGGAACAGATGGCCGTCCTGGGTCACCATGCCCAGGGTGCGCCGCAGGGAGGCGGAGGTCACGTCGCGGACATCCGTCCCCGCGAGGCGGACGGCGCCGCCGTCGACGTCGTACAGGCGCGAGAGCAGCTGCGCGATCGTCGACTTGCCGGCACCGGACGTGCCGACTAGGGCGACCGTCTGCCCCGGCTCGATGCGGAACGACACACCGTGCAGCACCTCGTCGCCACCGCGGGTGTCCAGTGTGGACACCTCCTCGAGGGAGGCGAGGGACACCTTGTCGGCGGACGGGTAGGCGAAGCGGACGTCGTCGAACTCGACGGCCACCGGGCCCTCGGGCACGACGACGGCGTCGGGCTTCTCGGTGATGAGCGGTTCGAGGTCGAGCACCTCGAAGACGCGCTCGAAGCTGACCACGGCGCTCATGATCTCCACCCGGGCGTTCGCGAGACCGGTCAGCGGCACGTAGAGGCGGGTGAGGAGGAGCGCCAGGGTGACCACCTCGCCGGTGTCCAGCTGACCGGCCAGGGCGAGGAACCCGCCGAGCCCGTAGACGAGCGCCAAGGCGAGCGCGGAGACCAGCGTCAGCGCGGTGACGAAGACGAACTGCAGCAGCGCACTGCGGACGCCGATGTCGCGGACCCGGGCGGCCCGGACGCGGAACTCCTCGGCCTCCTCGTCGGGGCGGCCGAACAGCTTGACGAGGGTGGCGCCGGGTGCCGAGAAGCGCTCGGTCATCTGGGTGCTCATCGCGGAGTTGTGGTCGGCGGCCTCGCGACGGAGCGCGGCGAGACGGCTGCCCATGCGCCGCGCGGGCACCAGGAAGATGGGAAGCATGATCACGGCGAGGACCGTGACGAGCCAGGACGTGCTGAGCATGACGATCAGGGTGAGGACGAGGGCCACGATGTTCGTGACCACGCCCGACAGCGTGCCGCTGAAGGCCTGCTGGGCGCCGATGACGTCGTTGTTCAGACGGCTCACGAGGGCGCCCGTCCGGGTGCGCGTGAAGAACGCGATCGGCATCTTCTGCACGTGGTCGAACACGGCGGTGCGGAGGTCGAGGATCACGCCCTCGCCGATCCGCGCCGAGAACCATCGCGTCACGAGCGACACGGCGGCGTCGGCCACGGCGACCGCGGCGATGAGGACGGCGAGCCGCACGATCGTGGCCACCTCGCCCCGCGCGACGATGACGTCGACCACCCGGCCGGCCAGCACCGGCGTCGCGACCGCGAGGAAGGCCCCGACGATCGACAGGGCGATGAACACCACCAGCCTGGACCGGTAGGGCACCGCGAACTTCATGATGCGCCGTACGGCCTCGCGGGAGATGCCGTGCTCGCCGTCTCTCGCGCTCGAGATCTTGTAGAGCGAGCTCCAGGCCGCGCCTTCCATGCTCATCGCGGTTCCAATCGTCGCAGCCGATCCCCTCTCGTCAGGATAGAGCGGTCAGCCCTGCCGGTCCGCGCGGCGACGGCGGACGACGCCGCGCCCGGTGAGGAACGCCGCGTACCCGAGCAGCCCGACTCCGACGGCCGGCACGAGCCACGCACGCGCCCCCGCCGAGACACCCGTGTTCAGCCGCCCCAGCCACGGCACCGAGTACCAGACCTCGCCCATGACCTGCCCCTCGACGACGGCGTCGCGGTCGGGCTCGGCGTTGGCGTCGCCCTTCAGCGTGAACGTGCGGCCCGCCTCCCCGACGGTCACCCCCACCACACGATGCGAGATGACGCCGGGCACCCCGGGGCGGATCTGATAGGTCACGACGTCGCCGACCCGGATGTCGGCCGGATCGACCGGGCGCACCACCACGAGCGTTCCGGGCGGCAGACCGGGCTCCATCGAGCCGGTCAGGATGGTCAGCGGCACGCCACCCACCAGCCGGGGCACGACCACGGCGAGCAGCCCGACCGCCACGACGCCGATCAGCACGACCACTGCGACGGCCTGCGCGAGCATCGAGCCGAGGCTCCGACCCTGCCGCTCCGACCCGCCCCGCGCGTGCGAGCCCGAGCCCGAGCCCGACCGCGAGCGGGAGCCCGACCGCGACCCCGCCCGCGACCCCGACGGCGGCGCCGCGTGCGTCACGACGACGCCCCGAGGGTGAACAGCTGGGTCTCCGACGACGTGCACGCCGACACCTGCATCTGCGTCGTCACACCCGACCCGGTGCTGGTCAGGCACAGCGAGTTCCTGTCTCGGAACTGGAACATGCCCGTCCCGGTGCCGACCGGCACGGCGGTCCAGCGCTGAGCGCTGATCGCGTTGTCCGAGCGCAGCACGGACTGGCGATCGCTGGCGCTGTCCCAGTACAGACCCGAGACCGCGGGCGAGGTGATCTTCAGGTACTGCCCCTCGGCGACGAACTGCCACAGCTGCGTCGTGGTGCCCCGGCAGCCGCTCGACCAGAGCGGTGATCCGCTCGTCGAGCCGCCGACCGTCGCGCACCGGTTCGTGGCGACGTCGCGGACGACGTACCGATCGCTGTTGGTGAAGTACGCGGTCGCGTGCCGGATGGCCGGTGACGCCGGGGAGGTGCGGGCCGGGTTCGACGCGTCGAGCGCGCGGATGGCGTACGCGTAGTACCGGAAGGCCCCCAGCCCGGTGTCGGTGTAGCTGCGCGTCGACGCCGGCACGGTGCCGACGAGCACCCCGTCGCGGTAGACGCCGTAGCGGGACACCGCGGCCGAGTCCGACGAGGCGGCCCAGGTCAGCGAGATGCTGCTGTCCGTCTCGGAGGTCTTGGTCGGCGCCCCGGGCGTGAGGGTGTCGGCGACGGTCTGCGTCGACGTCGCCGAGCCGGCGCTGGTCCATGAACCGAGGCGCGCGGTGAGCGCGGCGGTGAGCCTCGCCGTCTGGCCCACCGAGTCGAACCGGTCGGCCTGGGTGATCGACGTCTGGACGCACCAGGACGAGGAGGCGCCGACCGGCAGGGTCCCGGAGGGTGCGCCGACCGTCGCCCACGTTCCCGACGAGGCATCGGCGGGTCGGCTGCCGCAGCGACCCGAGGTCAGCGGCCAGAGTGAGACGCGGGTCGCGGTGGCGAGGGTCGAGCCGCCCGCGGGGGTGATGGCGAGAGTCCACGGGGCGGGCACGGTGCCGGTGTTGGCGACCGTGACGGTCGCCAGATGCGAGAGGGCGGACGACGAGTAGGTCGTGGCCAGGCTCTCGACACCGGTCAGCGCGATGGCCAGCCGCCCGGTCGAGGTCGTCGCCGACGCGGTCTGCACGGGTGCCGTCCAGGTCGCCTCGGCGGGCACGGCGATCAGCGCCGTGAGCACGGCGACGACGAGGGCGGCGCCCCACACCGGGGCGCGACGCACCGAGCGGCGCGGGCTCGGTGGCCGGCGCGACCCGCGATGCGATCGGGTGTTCGTGGGCACGGTCAGACCTGCGTTCCGGTGAGACGCAGGGCGAGGGCGAGGTCGCCGAGTCCCTGCGAGGTGCTCCGACCGTCGTCGCCCATCGCGACGGAGACGCAGAGCGTGCGGGACTCCCCCGCGGCGAGGACGACGCTGGTCGGCGCCGACGCGGCGGCAGGTCGAGCGGTCGCGGTGCCCGACCAGACGGAGGCCGCGCGGCCCGCCCGGCAGTCGGTCGCCGAGTTCGCCGTGCCCAGCCCAAGCAGCAGGGCGGGCACGGGCGCCGTGTCGGCGTGGACGCTCGTCACGGTCGCCGCGGCCACCCCGAGCGAGAGCCCGACGGTGCCGGTGTTCGTCGCCGTGACGGGGCCGCGCAGGGTGAGCCCGGGGTAGAGCGGGTCGGCGGGCAGGGCGAGCGCGTCGAGGGTCAGCGACGCCGACCCCGACGTCACGACGACAGGACCGTCGGAGGTGCTGGCCGAGTCGCTGAGTCGGGCCGACGAACCGCCCACCTCGCCGAGCGACACGACGGCCGCCACGACGGTCGCGACGACCCCCACGACGAGCCACGTGCCGCGGGCGCCCACTAGATCTGGGTCAGGGTCACGGCGACGGCCCCGAGGTCCACCGAGCCGAGCTGCGTGTCGTTCTCGAAGCCGACCGTGGTGCTCTTCGGGAACTCGATGGTGACCGCCACGGTGACGTCCTCCTCGAGGCCGTCGCGCCCGGTCACGGTCACGGCGTCGGGGGTCGTCGTGATGCCGTCGCCGGTGGCGGTCAGCTGGGCCGTCGACGAGAGGTAGTCGGCGAGCGCCACGTCGGACGACGACGTCGAGCTGGCCTCGATCGAGGCGGGGTCGAGGGTGAAGGCCGCGTTCAGACCGTCTCCGTGCGCGGTGACGGTCATGTCGCGCGAGTAGACGACGACGTCGCCGGGCACGATCGGGTAGCCGGCGATGGTCGACTGCGGTGCGCCTCCGTTGACCGTCCAGGTGGCGGCCTCGGCGCTGGGTTCGACCTCGAGGCCACCGGAGACGATCGTGCCGCCGGCCGTCTCGGCGCTGGTGTTCCAGAGCGCGAACGTGCCCGCGCCCCCCAGGAGGAGGGTGACGCCGGTGGCGGTGGCGATGGTGCCCTTGACGATGGTCTTCATGGTGCGGTCCTTCCGGGCGGCACGGGTGCCGTCGGCTGGTGTCCCGGCTCCTGGCGACCGTGGTCGGCTCCACTCGGTTCAGGGAGAGGGCGACCGTCGGGAGGAGGCACTTGAGATGCCGCGGGAGGCGGCACAGGCAGGGGACGGTATCTGCATGCAGGACCGGTGGATCCACCGGGATGTCTGCTTATCTCAACCATCTCACGGATCGGTGCGATCGATGCGGATGCATCGGAAGCGCAGGCCGATTGCCAGGGTCACTCCGGCGGGCGGGTGCCGATCGGGACCCGACCCGCGCCTCCTAGGCGATCCGCTCGTCGTATTCGCCCCAGGCCTCTCGCACGTCGCCGAAGTGCTCGATCGACCATTCTTCGAGGGCCTTGAGCGGCGCGCAGAGGGTGCGACCGGCCGTCGTGAGCTCGTACTCGACGCGGGGCGGCACCTCGGCGAACACCGTGCGGGTCACGAGCCCGTCGCGCTCGAGACCGCGCAGCGTCTGCGTCAGCATCTTCTGCGAGATGCCCGACACGCTCTTGCGGATCTCGGTGAATCGATGCGGGCCCGCCTCGAGGGTGCCGACGATCAGCACCGTCCACCGGTCGCCGATGCGATCGAGCACCCGCCGCGTGGGGCAGCCGTCGGCGTAGGGGTCGAGCGTGAGAGAGGGGTCGGTTACCAAGAAGTGCCTACTTCCCAAAAGTGACTAATGGTTCTACCGTAGCCGTGCGACCCCGCAGCGGGGAAGCCCCAGCACAAGAAGGAGCACGCCATGAGCACCATCACCGTCGTCGGAGGAACCGGCTACGCCGGCAGCGCCATCGTCCGCGAGGCCGCATCGCGCGGTCACGAGGTCGTCTCGTTCAGCCGTTCCGTCCCCGCCGAGGAGGCGCGGGTCGACGGCGTCCGCTACGAGACCGGTTCGATGCTCGACGCCGAGGCCCGCCTCCGTGCCGTCACCGGCAGCGACGTCGTGGTCTCGTCGCTCTCACCCCGCGGCGAGCTCGACGGGAAGATCGTCGAGGCCGATCTGGCCCTCGCCGCCCTCGCGGCCGAGCACGGCGTCCGTTTCGGCGTCGTCGGCGGCTACAGCTCGCTCCGTCTCGAGGAGGGCGGCCCGCGTCAGGCCGACACCGATCAGCTGCCCCCCGAGTTCGCGAGCGAGGCCAAGCAGATGAACGAGGTGCTCGAGCTGCTCGGCGGCACGGACGACAGCCTCGACTGGTTCTTCGTCTCGCCCGCCCAGCTGTTCGGCGCGTACGCCCCCGGCGAGGCGCGCGGCGAGTACCGCACCGGCGGCGACCTGGCCTTCACCGACGCCGAGGGCGTCTCGGCCGTGAGCGGGCAGGACTTCGCGCTCGCGATCGTCGACGAGATCGACACCCCGAAGCACCGCCGCGCGCACTTCAGCGTCGCCTACTGAGCGTCGCCTGGCGGGCATCATCTGACGGGCGTCGCCTGACGGGCGTCGCCTACTGAGCGTCGCCCTGCAGGTCGGCCACGCGGTCGCCGGCGACCCGCTCGTCGAGCGCACGGTCGTCGGCGCCGCGGTCGTCGACGGCGCTGCCGTCGAGCGCGCGGGTCGCCGCCTCCGTCACGTCGCGTGCGAGCGCGATGGCGTCCACCCGCAGCAGACGGGCCGCCCGCGACCTCGACACGTCGAAGGCCACGGCGAGGGCGGAGGCGGTGTAGCCGGCCGCGCCGAGTTCGCGTGCGATGCGTCGCTGCTCGACCCGCGCCTCCTCGTCCGGGAGATCTGGTCGGGTCGCGGCCACCCAACGACGCCGTGCGTCGTCGGGGATGTCGATCACGAGGCGCACGTCGATGTCCTCCGGGCGGAGGGCCAGCCAGAGGGCGGCCAGCTCGCGGGCCTCGTCGACCAGGGTGTCGACGTCGACCACCGAGCCGTGGGCGGTGAACGTGCCGGTGGTGCGGACGCCGCCCTCTGCGCCGGATCCGGTCACGACGACCGTCCATGACGTGGGCGTCGGCCGCACCGCGCGGGCCTGGACGGACCTTCTGCTCGGGGTGGTCATGTCGGGACGCTCCTGTCGTGGACGCCGATCGACGGTGAGACGGCCTGATTCTGACGACGGGCCCGAGTCGTGACGCTGTCGGTGCGCTTCGGGCCGCACCCCCATTAGACCCCTTCTCGCGACCACCGGGTTCTGACACGCCCCGTCACGCCCGGGCGTCGAACCGGCGTCGGTAACTCGACGGCGTGCTGCCGAAGGCGCTCGCGAAGTTCTGCCGCAGCGTGACGGGGTTGCCGAACCCGCACGACGCGGCGACCTGGTCGATCGGGAGGTCGGTCGTCTCGAGCAGGCGTCGCGCCTCGTCGAGGCGTCGTGATCGCACCCAGGCGGCCGGTGTCGTCCCGGTCGACGCCCGGAACGCCCGCACGAACGTCCGGCGACTCAGCCGCGCCTCCGACGCCAGACGGTCGACGCCGAGTTCGTCGCCGAGATGCTCGAGGGCCCAGGCGGTCGCGACCGCGATCGGATCCGTCGCCGCATGCTGCGCGACGGGTCGCTCGATGTACTGCGCCTGACCGCCTTCGCGATGCGGTGCGACGACCAGGCTGCGGGCCACCCTGTTCGCGGCCTCCGCCCCGAGGCGGGTCCGCACGACGTGCAGGCACGCGTCGATGCCGGAGGCGGTGCCCGCCGAGGTCAGCACGTCGCCGTGGTCGAGATAGAGGACGCCCGGCTCGACGGTGATCCCCGGGTGCCTCCGCGCCAGCCCCTCGACGGCGTGCCAGTGGGTGACCGCGCTGCGACCCTCCAGCAGGCCGAGGTCCGCCACGGCGAGGGCGCCGAGGCAGAGACCGACGATCGTCGAACCCCGGTCGTGCGCCGCGAGCACGACCCGGCGCAACGCGGCGCCGGGCTCGCGGCCGTCGTCGACCCACGACGGGACGACGATCAGATCGGCGTCGGCCACGGCGTCGAGACCGGCGACGCCGCCGAGCGAGTAGCCCTCGGCGGTCGTGATCGAGCCGGCCCGCTCGGAGAACAGCGTCGTCCACCATGGTCCGAGCCCCTGGCGGGCGACCTCGTCGAAGACGATCTGCGGCACCGACAGATGGAACATGGAGACGCCCTCGAAGGCGTAGACGGCGATCTTCACGGGCGGACCTCCTCGATGGCCTGGATCCATCGTATCGACGCACACGGGCCACTCGTGCGAGGCGCCCCCCGCGAGGAGGATCGTCGGTGGATCGCATCCCGCGCCGACGCCCTCGAACAAGGAGCCCCCATGACCACACCGAACCGCGCCCTCATCGTCGTCGACGTCCAGCAGGAGTACTTCGCCGGCCCGCTCGAGATCCAGTACCCCTCCGTCGACGACTCGCTGGCCCGTGTCGCCGAGGCCATCGACGCCGCCTCGGCCGCCGGCATCCCCGTCGTGGTGTTCCAGCACACGTCGGGCGAGGGCTCCCCCGTATTCGATCCGAGCACCGAGGCGTTCGCCCTGCACCCCGAGATCGAGGGGCGTCGCCGCTCCGACTGGAAGTCGATCACCAAGCAGTACAGCTCGGTCTTCGCCGACACCGACCTGCTCGACTGGCTGCACGAGAACTCGCTCGACACCGTCACCCTGGTCGGGTACATGACGAACAACTGCATCCTCGCCTCGGCCGCCGGGGCCGAGGCGGTCGGCATCACCGCCGAGGTGCTGTCCGACGCGACGGGCGCCATCAGCCTCGGGAACGACGCCGGCCACGTCGACGCCGAGACCGTGCACCGCACCCTCATGGCCCTCCTCGATTCGAACTTCGCGGCCGTCGCCACGACGAAGGGGTGGACGACCGCGGTGTCGGCGGGCCAGCCGCTCGCCGCGAGCAACCTGCCCGAATCGGCGACGGCGGGCGCCGCGCGCTTCCCCCGCGGCTGAGCGACGAGGAGGCGCGGCCCGCCCGCGCCGGCGCCCGCGCCGGCCCGTCTCCGCTCGCCCGACCCACCGGACGGGGGTTCCGGCAGGGCCTGGCTGGGCCTGACGGGCGGCCCTAGGGTCGTTGACATGGATGAACGAGCCGAGGTCCGCGAGTTCCTCGCTTCACGCCGGGCACGGCTGTCGCCCGAGCAGGCGGGCGTCGTCAGCGCCGGCGGGCGTCGACGCGTCCCCGGGCTGCGCCGTGACGAGGTCGCCCGTCTGGCCGGTGTCAGCGTCGACTACTACACGCGTCTCGAGCGGGGGAACCTCGGCGGGGTGTCCGACAGCGTCCTCGACGCGATCTCCCGTGCCCTCGGGCTCGACCAGGCCGAGACCGACCACCTCCACGACCTCGCCAAGGCGTTCGCCCCGTCGCGCCGCAGGCCGCCCGTCGGCTCCGATCTGAAGATCGCCCAGTCGCCCGTGCAGCACATGCTCGACGCGATGACCGGCGCGCCCGCCATGGTGACGAACACCCGCATGGACCTCGTCGCCGCCAACACGCTCGGCTTCGCCCTGTACTCCGACATGTACCGCGGCACGCTGCGCCCCGGCAACCACTCGCGCTACATCTTCCTCGACCCGGGCGCGCACGACTTCTACCCCGACTGGGAGCGCGCGGCCAACGTCAACGTCGCCATCCTCCGCCGCGACGCCGGGCGCAACCCCCACGACGCCGGGATCGCCGCGCTCGTCGGCGAGCTCTCGATCCGCAGCGACGAGTTCCGCACCCGCTGGGCGGCGCACGACGTCCGCCGCCACTACACCGGCGCGAAGCAGTTCCGGCACCCGGTGGTCGGCCTGCTCGAACTCGACTTCCAGGCGATGGAGCTGCAAGACACCCCGGGCCACTCGCTCACCGTCTACACGGCCGTGCCCGGCTCGCCCTCCGACGAAGGGCTCAGGCTCCTCGCCTCGTGGGCGGCCACCGAGAGCATCGTCGAGCGCGCCCGCGCGATCGACACCGTCTCCTGACCCTCGACCCTCCGCCGCACCGCGGCATCCCCCACCACCGGGCACGCCCCGAGGAGGCGCGGCTCCGCGCCCGAAAGGACCTCACGATGACCACCGCGCCCGTCCCCACCCGCTCGACCCGCGCCTCCGGCCCCACCGCGCCCGTCGACCGTCTGCCGCTGCTCTCGCTCGTCGTCCTCGCGACGATGGGGTTCATCCTCGTCGCGATGGAGACGATGCCGGCGGGTCTGCTGCCCGTCATCGCGGACGGCCTCGACACGAGCGAAGGCGCCGTGGGTCTGCTCATCAGCGCCTACGCGCTCGGCACTGTGCTGGCGACCGTGCCGGCCATCGCGCTCACCCGGGGGATGCGACGCAAGCCGCTCCTCCTGATCGCCATCACCGGGCTGGTCGTGGCGAACACCGTGACGGCGCTCTCGCCCGTGATCGCGCTCGCCCTGGTGTCGCGGTTCGTCGCCGGGGCCTTCTCGGGCGTGATCTGGGGCATGCTCGCCGCCTACGGCCGCCGCATCAGCCCGCCGAGCCGCGCCGGTCTCTCGCTCGCCGTCGTCTCGGCCGGCGCACCCGTCGGCTTCGCGTTCGGCACGCCGCTCGGCTCGTGGCTCGGCATGACCTTCGACTGGCGCTGGTCGTTCGGCGGATTGACCCTGATCGGCGTCGTGGTGTTCGCGCTCGTGGCCGCGGTCGTCCCCGACGCCGCACCGGCACCCGAGGGGGCGCGCCTGTCGCTCGGGCGCGTGTTCCGCATCCCCGGCATCGCGGTGATCCTCGCGGTGATCGCCGCCTGGATGCTCGCGCACAACACGATCTACACGTACGTCTCGCCGTACCTGCGGGCCGGCGGCTCGGGGCTCGGAGTCGACGTGATGCTGCTGATCTACGGCGTCGCCTCGATCGGCGGGATCGTCGTCACCGGGGCGCTGCTCGACCGGTACCCGCGGGCGCTGCTGCACGGCAGCGTCGCGCTCTTCGTGGTCGCCGGGGTGATCCTGCTCGCGGGTCACGCGTCGGTGCCGGCCGTCGTCGCCGCCGCGGTGCTCTGGGGCGTGACGTTCGGCGGGGCGTCGGCTCAGCTGCAGGCGGCCCTCACGACCGTCGGCGGAGACAACGCCGACGTCGCGAACGCGTTCCTGCCGGTGGCGTTCAACGTGGCGATCTTCTTCGCCGGCATCGTCGGGGCGGCTCTGCTGACCGCGACCGACGGGCTCGTGCTGCCTGTGCTGATGATCGGGTTCGGGGTCGTGGCGTTCGCGCTGACCGTGTACGGGCGGCGCGACGCGTTCCCCGCGGCACTCTGACCGTCGCTGGGTCGCCCGCGACGAAGGCCCTGCCGAACGTTCGGGAGAGCCTTCGCCCTGGCTTCATCGCCTGCGGTGATGCGCGGGACTACGGGCGGATCAGCACCCTGAACGCCTCGTGGGAGTCCATCAGTTGGCAGCCCTCCGCGATCTCCCACAGGCGCACTTTGCGGTCGAACACGCGGCCCGGGTCGATGGTTTCGTCGAGCACCTGAAAAGTGGAGCTGACGATCGACTGGGGAGTGCTCGACGCCAGGTACGACTACACAGCCATCGTCTGAATGTCGGAACCGGGATCACCGTCGCAGAAGGGGCTGTCGCGTCTGGCTGACCCTCTGAGAGTTGGTCGAAGTCGTTTGGTCGGCGTAAGACACGGCGCGAGCTAGTCGCACCGTCCTCTGTTTAGGGGGGCTCTCCTCGATGCAAGCATTCGGCCACGCTCCAAGCACCCTCGGACCAACATCTCGTCGGGGCCGAGGATAAGACGAGGAAAGTTGAACCCGTACTGCGTCTGCTCGCCGTGGATGAAGCGGAGCTCGTCCGGGGAGTCGAAATCGATGGTGCCCGAGACCTGGATGGTGGTGCTGGTGCCACGACCCTAGCCCGAGCGGTCAGTCCTCGGGGTGCAGGCTCTCATCGGCGGGCATCGTCCTCCATGCGGTGAAGTGCACGGTGAGGTCGGCGCGCGACGGGGCGCAGCAGAAGGGGCCGGCGCTCGCCGCGGCATCGGGAGCGAGCGGGGCGACCCGCACCAGACGCCAGGGCTCGGCGTCGACCCGCGCCCGGACCGTGAGCGCATCCCCCGAGCGGCTGGCTCGGATCGTCACGGTCCGGCCGGTCCAGTCGACCGGTGACAGCGACCAGTCGGACTCTCCTCGCGTCACCACGGCACCGAGGCTCTGCTCGCCGTCGCTGAGCTCCACCCCGGCCTTGACCCAGGTCTCGGGGTCGACCGAGACGAAGAGGCCGGCCTGATCGAACTGGGCGGCGAAGTCGAGCACGAACGACACCTCCATCGCCGTGCCCTGCGGGAAGGGCGCGATCAGGGCGTGCTCGGTGTCATGGACGAACCCGTACGAGGTGAGGCGCCAGGCGTCGCTGCCCTCCGTCGCCGTGACCCGCATCCCGTCGACGGCGACGGCGACCGCTGTCGGCTCGGTGGTCCAGGTGCCGGTGGTCCAGGCGATGTCGGTCATGGCGTCCTCGTTCTCGGTGGTCGTCGGGGGTGACGGCGGCAGCGGCGGCAGCGGTGGCGCCGGCGGCCTCAGCGCTCGTGCGTCGGGGCGTCGCCGGCCTGGAGGGCGGCGTGCTGCCTCTCGACGCGTCGGTTCACGGCCATCGCCCGCAGCCCGACCACGATCGAGAACGAACCGCTGACGATCATCAGCACGCCCAGGAGGCCGCTGTCACCTCGCGTGAGCAGCGCACCGCACACGACCACCACGGCGGAGAGGATGAGCTGCAGGGTCGTCCATGTCGTCGTCATCCCTCGACCCTACGAGCCTCCGACCGCGAGCGGCTCGCCCGCACGGCGGAGCGCGCGGCGGAGGCGCGGCGCTCAGACCCCAGGAGGTGGCCAAGACCCCAGCGCGCAGGCGGGGGTCTCGGCGACCCGCTGGGGTCTCGGCGTCTCAGCGGACGTGCGTCACGCCCCCCGCAGTCGGGTGATGCGCTCGCGGATGCGGGAGTCGAGATCGTCGAACTCGTCGAGGACGTCCATCGCCGCGTAGGCCCGGCCGCGGACGCGCTC
The DNA here is from genome assembly GCF_034045195.1 of Frigoribacterium sp. CFBP9030. NCBI lineage: Bacteria > Bacillati > Actinomycetota > Actinomycetes > Micrococcales > Microbacteriaceae > Frigoribacterium > Frigoribacterium sp. CFBP9030. The sequence continues at coordinate 64,669 of NZ_JAXCWG010000009.1, read as the reverse complement.
CGTGACGGCTTCGACGATGTGGTTCTCCGCCAGCACCTCGACGCCGCGATACACGCTCCGCTCAGGGAGGTCGCGCAGCTCGTCGACGAGCTGCTCGACCGTGAAGACGGGCAGCGTCAGCAGAACGGGCAGGATCCGGTCGGCTGCACTGCCTGCCCGAGGTCGGGCCTGTTCCCGCCAGTCCTCCACGTACCGGGCGAATCGGCGCGCAGTGCCTCGCGCCTCACGGGCCGCGGTCTCGACAGAGAGCGCGAGGTCGGTGACGATCGGCGCGACGTCGCCGGTGCGGTAGGCGGTGAGCAGCGAGAAGTAGTGGGTCGTGTCCGCAGCGAGGGCGCTCGCCACAGGCAGCACCGTGTGCGGCGTCACGCCGCGGCGGCGGAGGATCGCCCCGATGAGCGCCCGGCCGATGCGGCCGTTGCCGTCGGTGAACGGGTGGATGCTCTCGAACTGCGCGTGGGCGATCGCCGCCTGAGTGATCGGTTCGACGTCGGCCCGGTTCGAGAAGACGACCAGATCGCGGAGGAGGGCGGGGACGTCATCCGGGGGCGGCGGGACGTAGAGCGCGTTCCGCGGGGAGTGCTGCGAGCCGCCGATCCAGTTCTGCACGTCGCGCACGCGTCCGGCGTACGGGCGCTCGGTCACGTCCGGGTCGTCTCGCATGAGCGCCCCGTGCGCGGTGAGGATCTCGTCGAGCGCGATGGTCGCACCGGAAGCAGCGATGAGCTTCGTGATGGCGGCCCCGGCGGCCACCATCGACATCGCCGAGTCGTTCTCCTTCAGGCCGCCGATGGCCCGTGCGAACGCGAGGGGCGATGCCTCGACGTGTTCGATACGACTCGAGGCCACCGACTCCATGCGGATCAGGAAGCCGGCGAGCGGGCTGAGCACACCGTCGGCGACCCGCTCGAGGTCGGTCGCCTCGTGGCGGGCTCGAGAGAGATCGCGACTTGAGACGACGGGTACCTCGAGATCGGCGATCATCGGGGGGATCGACGCCCGGACCTCGGAGAGCATCCGGTCTTCCCGCGTGCCGCGGCGGCTCGCGCTAGCCCAGGGCACGGTTCGCGTCGTGTGGGCCGGCCACTCCGCCATCGGGCATCCTCTCGTCGACGACCGAACTCATGATGACAGTTGTCGAGTCTAGATGACAATAGCGAGGAGGTCGTCGCCGCTCGGTGCCGGCGCGGTGCCGGTCCGACCGACACCGCGCCTCCTGCAGGCCCCGAGGTCAGTCGGTCGGGGGCGTGTAGAACTGCAGGTCGTTGCCCTCGGTGTCCTTGAACGGCAGGATGCGGCCCCACGGGTGCTCGCTGATCGTGCCGGTCACGTCGGCGCTGCGCGACTGCAGGTCGGCCAAGGCGTCCTCGAGGGTGCCGTCGGGCTGGAACGTGATGACCGCGCCACCCTCGCTCGACGCCGCGGCCTCCTCGCGACCGTTCAGGCCGATCATCAGGCCGTTCGCGTCGATCTCGGTCCAGTCGTCGCTCTCGTTCGTCACCGTGAGACCGAGTGCGTCACGGTAGAACGCCGTCGCCCGCCCCATGTCGGTCACGGGCACCCACACTGTTGCCACTCCGCTTGCCATGTCGACTCCTTCGTCCGCCACCGGAATGCCCGATGCAGCGTCTGATCCTTGCTACGCCCCGCACCGTGCGAGCCGTGTCGCTAGTCAGGGCACTTTCCCATCCGGAGGCGTGTCTCACGGGGGCCGTCGCTCTGCCGGGCCACCCGCAGGAGGCGCGGTGCCGGTCGGACTCGCACCGCGCCTCCTGCAGGCCGTCTCCTCGGGGGGCCCTCTCAGGGCCACCCACGGTCGGCGCGGGAGCGTAACGTCGCAGACGGAGGGCCCGTCGTCGAGCACCGTGTTCCGACCCGCCCCTCGAACCCCCGCGAACCGAACCCACCACCCCCAGGAGAACCATGCGCACCGTCAACGCCTACGCGGCACCGTCCGCCACCGAGCCCCTCGTCAAGACCACCATCGAGCGCCGCGACGTCGGCCCGAAGGACGTCATGATCGACATCGCCTACGCCGGCATCTGCCACAGCGACATCCACACCGTCCGCGGCGAGTGGGGCGAGATCCAGTACCCGCAGGTCGTCGGTCACGAGATCGTCGGCACCGTCTCGGAGGTCGGCTCCGAGGTCACCAAGCACAAGGTCGGCGACCGCGTCGGCGTCGGCTGCATGGTCAACTCGTGCGGCGAGTGCGAGTACTGCAAGCGCGGCGACGAGCAGTACTGCGCCAAGGGCAACGTCGGCACCTACACGGGCGTCGACCCCGCCGACGGCACCATCACGCAGGGCGGCTACTCGCAGGCCGTCGTCGTCACGGAGGACTTCGTGCTCCGCGTGCCCGAGTCGCTCGACTACGACAAGGTCGCCCCGCTGCTCTGCGCCGGCATCACCCTGTACTCGCCCCTGCACCACTGGGGCGTGACCGAGGGCACCAAGGTCGCCATCGTCGGCATGGGTGGACTCGGCCACATGGGCGTCAAGATCGCCGCCGCCCTCGGCGCCGAGGTCACCGTGCTGTCGCAGACCACCTCGAAGAAGGACGACTCGCTGCGCTTCGGCGCCAAGGCGCACTACGCGACCAGCGACGAGCAGACCTTCACCGACCTGGCGAACTCGTTCGACCTGATCATCAACACCGTCTCGGCGAAGGTCGACATGGGCGCGTACCTCGGTCTGCTGGCCGTCGACGGCACGCTCGTCAACGTCGGCGCCCCGTCCGAGCCGCTCGAGGTGCCCGCGTTCGCGCTCATCCCCGCGCGTCGCAGCTGGGCCGGTTCGGCCATCGGCGGCATCCGCGAGACGCAGGAGATGCTCGACTTCTGCGCCGAGCACGGCATCGTGCCCGAGACCGAGCTCATCGACGCCGACCAGATCAACGAGGCGTACGAGCGCGTGCTGAAGTCCGACGTCCGCTACCGCTTCGTCATCGACGCCGCGACGTTCGCCTGAGCCCAGGCCCGGCGGCCCGGGGCTTCCGAGCTCCGGGCCCCGAGCTCTCGGCCCGGGGCCCAGGCTCCGAGGCTCCGTCCTCAGTGCCCGAGCGATAGGCACCGGTTATCCGCATTGCGCAACCCCGACAGCCGGCTGACCGAACCGTCAGCCGGCCCGGGTACGAACGTGGGGGAAGGCCGCAGCAGCGGCCGGGAAGGCACAACCTCATGACTGAGATCACCGCCCACCACGGGCTCTTCAAAGACACGAACCTCCACGTCGACGACTTCGGCGGCTCGGGACGCACCGTCGTGCTCATCCACGGCTGGCCCCTCTCCGGCGAGTCGTGGAGCAAGCAGGTCCCCGCGTTCCGCGACGCCGGCTACCGCGTCGTCGCCTACGACCGCCGAGGCTTCGGACGCAGCGACAAGCCGAAGACCGGTTACGACTACGACCACCTGACCGAAGACCTGCACACGGTCCTCACCGAGCTCGACCTGAACGACGTCACGCTCGTCGGGTTCTCGATGGGCGGCGGCGAGGTCGCCCGCTACTTCACGAAGTACGGCACCGAGCGTCTGCACAGCGTCGTCTTCGCCTCGGCCGTCCCGCCGTACCTGATGAAGACCGACGACAACCCCGAGGGCCCTCTCACCAAGGAGGCGGCGGCCGACATGACCGCCGGCCTCACCAAGGACGAGGACTCCTTCTACGACGAGTTCACCACCGGCTTCTTCTCGGTCGACGGCGTGCTCAAGGTCTCCGAGGCCGACCGCCAGGACGCCCTGCGTCTCGCGAAGCAGGCCGACAAGGCCGCCGCGCTCGAGGCCATGGCCTCGTTCGCGAACACGGACTTCCGTGACGACCTCGCCAAGGTGACCGTGCCCACGCTGGTCATCCACGGCGACGGCGATGCGACGGTCCCCTACGAGGGTTCGGGTGCTCGTACGCACAAGGCGATCGCGGGCTCCGAGCTGCACGTCATCGCGGGCGCGCCTCACGGCGCCAACGTGAGCGACGCCGACGAGTTCAACCGCGTCGTGCTCGCCTTCCTCGCGAAGTAGCACTGCTCGCTGAGTAGCACTGCACCCCAGGAGGCGCGGTGCCGGTCCTCGAGACCGGCACCGCGCCTCCTCGGTTCCCGGCCCGCGCCGGGCCGCCGTCGAGCCGCGACCCGTACGGTGGCAGAGGTGAACAGCTCGCAGCACACCATCTGGTGGCACGTCTACCCGCTCGGCTTCGCAGGTGCGGACACGACCGGGGCGGATCGCTCGCCGGCACCGCGCCTCCTCGACCTCGTGCCCTGGCTCGACCATCTGCTGGCTCTCGGTGCGAACGGACTCGCCCTCGGGCCGGTCTTCGAGTCGTCGACGCACGGCTATGACACGATCGACTGGCTCGCGGTCGATCCGCGTCTCGGGATCGAGGCCGACCTGGTCACCCTGATCGAGGCGGCGCACGCGAAGGGCGTGAAGGTGATGCTCGACGGCGTCTTCAACCACGTCGGGCCCGAGTTCCCGGCGCTGATCGAGGCGCGGAACGACCCCTCGTCGCCGGCGGCCTCGTTGTTCCGCCGTGACGACGACGGCAGCCTGGGCACCTTCGAGGGCCACGGCGGGCTGATCGCGCTCGACCACGACTCGCCCGAGGTCGCCCGTCTGGTGACCGAGGTGCTCACCTACTGGGCCGACCGCGGCGTCGACGCCTGGCGACTCGATGCGGCGTACGCGGTGCCGTCGACGTTCTGGGCGACCGTGCTGCCGGTGCTGCGCGAGCGCCACCCCGACGTGTACGTGGTCGGCGAGGTGCTGCACGGCGACTACGTCGCGGCGGTGGCCGACGGCGGTCTCGACAGCGTGACGCAGTACGAGCTGTGGCAGGGCGTCTGGCACGGGCTGAACGACGTCAACCTGCACGAGCTCGAGTGGGCCCTGCAGCGCCACGACGGGTTCCTCGACCACTTCGTGCCGCTCACCTTCGTCGGCAACCACGACGTCACCCGCATCGCGAGTCAGATCGACGACGACCGGCACCACGACCACGCCCTCGCGCTGCTCTTCACGCTCGGCGGCACGCCGTCCGTCTACTACGGCGACGAGCTCGGACTCCGGGCCCTGAAGGAGGAGCGGGTCGGCGGCGACGACGCCGTGCGCCCGGCGTTCCCCCCGGCGCCCGTCGACGCCCCGGGTGTCGGCGTGCCCGGCGCCCTCCCCGAGGTCCTCGCCCTCCACCAGCGACTGATCGGCGTGCGACGCCGGCACCCGTGGCTGCACACCGCCCGCAGCCGCACCGTCTCGGTGTCGAACGAGACGCTCGTGCTCGAGGTCGTCGGCGACGGGCCGGGCGAGGCGCTCGTCGTGGCGCTGAACCTGGGCGACGACGAGCTGCGCGTGGCCGAGCCGGCGCCGGGCGAGTGGCTGGCCGGCCGCGACGCGGGGCTCGACGGCGACGTGCTGTCGGTCGGGCCGCACGGCTGGGCGGTCGTCGCGCGACGCTGAGGCACGGGCGCGGTGCGGGCGCGTGCGCAGGCGCGGGCGGGGTGCGGTCGTGCGGCATGGGGTGCGGTCGCCGACTAGTCGTCATGGTCACGAGGTCCATGCGGAGCGGAAGAGGCCGCGGCGTTCAGGGCGCGCACCGCGCGGGGCGCCATGGCCGCCGCGCAGGCGCCGACGACCAGGACCACCGCGACGGTGACGACACGGGGCTCCAGGGCGAGGGTGGCCCCGCCCGCGACGGCGCCGATCGCCCCGCCCAGCAGCGCTGCCGCCTCGTAGGTGCCGAGGGCCTCGCCGACGCGGCCGTCGGCCGACCCCGTCACGAGCTCGAGCTCCACGGGCTCGACCAGCGCCCAGGCGGAGCAGGCGAGCACCCAGGCGATGCCGATGGCGAGGGGCTGGTCGACGAGGAACAGCGCCGCCGAGGCCACCGTGCTGGCGGCGGTGGCGAGCGCCAGCGTGCGGGGGGCGCCGAGGCGGGCTGCCAGGCGTCGCCCCGGGACGGGCAGCAGGGACCACACGACGAGGCCGGGGAGGAAGGCCAGGGCGATCGCATCGACGCCGAGCCCCTGCCCCTGCAGCTTGAGGAGGACGGCGAGGCCCACCGCGCTCTCGACGAGGGCGACGACGGAGACGAGAACGAGCAGAGGCAGGAGGCGACGTCGCAGCGCCCGCGACGCGACGCGGTCGCGCTCGGTCACGGTGCGACGGTGGTCGAGCCTCAGCAGGGCCGCGCAGCAGGCGAGGGCGGCCGCGGCCCCGAGGGCGAAGACGCCCCTGCTGCCCACCAGCCCCAGGGCGGACAACCCGACCACGTAGCCGACCCAGGTGCCGGTGGCCTCGCTGGAGGTGAGGCGGGCGAAGACGGCGGGCTCGTCGGCGGAGCCCTCGGCCACCATCGCCCGCACGGGCACGCGGAAGAGACTCGCACCGAGGCCGGCGACGGCAGCGGACACGATGGCGGTCGGCACGTCGGGGCTGAGCGCGTACCCGGCGGCCCCGAGCGCGAGCGTGGCGGCGCCGAGGGCGGCGACGCGGTTCCTGGCTCTGGTGTCGGCGAGGCGTCCCGCCGCGGCTCGGGCGAGGAAGGACACCACGAGCTCCACGCCGACCACCACGCCGACGAGCGTCGACGAGGCACCGAGCGAGGCCGCAGCCCAGAGCGGCACGAGGAACCCCAGCACCTCCACCACGCCACCCACGGCTCCGGCCGTGGAGAGCGAGGTGGACACCCGCCTCGACGTCGTGAGATCCGCGCCCACGAGCATCACCCCCGATCGGGCGAAAGTCTGGCACGCAGCGCCGGGCCGGACCATCCGCCGAGCGACGGAGGCGTGGAGCGGCCCTCGTGGGGTGCCACAGCAGTGCCCCCCAGCTGTTCTCCGCAGGGCGTTCGCTGGAGATCGCGGCCATGAGACGTGGTCGTCGACGACGAGAAGTTGAGGAGAACGACCGTGGCAGAACAGCCGAAGCAGGTCGGGGGTGGACGGAACATGTTCGGCGACTTCGCCCCGAAGCTCGCCGCCCTCACCGACGACGTCCTGTTCGAGGACGTCTGGAACAGACCCGAGCTCTCCGCCCGGGATCGGAGCCTCGTGACCGTCGCCGTCCTCGCCGCCGGTGGGCACACGGGGCAGCTCGAGTTCCACCTGGGCCGCGCCGTCGAGAACGGCGTGACCCAGGAGGAGCTGATCGAGGACATCACCCACGTCACCCTCTACGCCGGCTGGCCGAACGGCATGGCCGCCATGGGGGTCGCCAAGAAGCTCTTCACCACAGAAGACCAGGAGAAGTCGTGAACATCGAGCCCGCCACTCCTACGAGCAAGAACCCGCCCGAGCAGTTCGCCGGCGACGTCTGGCTCGACCCGATCGCGCTGCCCCACGAGGACGGCCAGCACATGGTCGTCGCCACCGTCCGCTTCGCCCCGGGCGCCCGGACCGCGTGGCACTCCCACGAGAAGGGCCAGTACCTGCGCGTCACCGCCGGCGTCGGCCGCTTCGGCACCCGCGACGGCCAGATCATCGACGTCCACCCCGGCCAGACGATCTACACCCCGCCCGGGCAGGAGCACTTCCACGCCGCCGCCCCCGGTGTGTTCATGGAGCACATCGCGATGCTCGAGAACGGCGACGACCCCGCCACGACCACCACCTGGCTCGAGCACATCACCGACAGCGAGTTCGACGGCGGCTAGGTCGGCGAAGTCGCACGAAAAAGGCGGCCCACGTAGTGGACCGCCTTTTTATTGTGTGCACCTGGAGGGACTCGAACCCCCGACCTCCTGATCCGTAGTCAGATGCCTGGGAGGGTTGCCGTTACGGCAAGAACTGGCAGTCGCTCACTGCGGGCCTGAATGCCGTCGGGCAGGTCACACCGACCCCGGCCCGACGACCTCTCGGCGGCCTCGTGCTCCGCCGTTCGACGCGATCACCGAAGTAGAGACCGGCGGCGACGGCGGATCACGACGACACGGAGCCGCGGTCGACGTCGATGACGCCTTTACGGAGGATGAAGCAGCCGTACGGGCCAGGGTCCGACGTCCGGACGACGGCGAAGGACCGGCGAGCCGCGGCGTAGAAGTCGAACCGTTCCACTGCCTCCACGGTGACCGGGTGGCCGGTGATCCCGTCGAGCGTGGCTTGGAACTCCAGTTGCACCGGCACGAGGCGCTCAGGGTCGTCGACGACTGCCATCCTCTTGACGGGGGCTTCGACGAACGTGTCGAGAGGCATCAGCGAGAGGATCGCAGTACAGGCTCGAGGGAGGTCGCAGCCAGCGAGGTCGACGACCTTGCCGTGGGTCGTGTGGGCCGCGATGGAGGCTGCCGGGTGGTTCACGTCGCAGAGGAGCAGATCGTCTCCGTGCCCCATCGACATGAGGACGAACAGCAGCTCGGCGGTCAGTGCACTGTCGATGCCCTTGAGCATGACGACTCCTTCGGTGAGTGGTGGCTGGACGGGACGGCGGAGGGGTCAGGGCGCCTGTGGCACCTGACCCCGCCGCCATGGTCACTCCCGGGCAGCGGCGCGGGTGTTGAGCTGGTCGAACGCGACCGCGACGAGGATCAGCAGGCCGATCGCGATCTGCAGGTAGAACGAGTTCACCGCGAGCAGGTTGCCGCCGTTGTTCAGGACCCCGATCAGCAGCGCGCCGCAGGCGGCGCCGATCGCGCTTCCCCGTGCGCCGGACAGGCTGGCCCCGCCGATGACGCAGGCCGCGATTGCCTGCAGCTCGAAACCGGTGCCGGCTGTCGGGACTCCCGCCCCGAGGCGGGAGGTCAGGAGGACGCCCCCGACGGCGGAGAGCAGGCCGGCGATGCCGTAGACCGTGATGGTCACCAAGCGCACCGGGACGCCGGCCAGGCGGGCCGCTTCCGGGTTCGAGCCCACGGCGTAGACGTACCGGCCGAAGACGGTGCGCTTGAGGACGAAGGCCGCGATCGCCGCGATGACGACGAACAGGATCAGCAGGTTCGGGATGCCGGCGACCGAACCGTTGGCGATGGTCTGGAACTCCTCGGGCAGGCCCTGGATCGTGTTGGCGTCGGTGATGACGAGCACGACTCCTCGAGCGATGCCGAGCATGCCCAGGGTCGCGATGAAGGGCGGGAGCTTGAACCTCGTCACGAGCAGGCCGGTGATGATGCCCAGCACGGCGCCGACCAGGGCCCCGAGGAGGAGCGCGAGGGGGATCGGGACCCCCGCGACGAGCAGCTGAGCAGTGACCGCGCCGGCCAGGCCGAGGATCGACCCGACCGAGAGGTCGATGCCGCCGGTGAGGATCACCATCAACTGGCCGATCGCCAGGATGCCGAAGATGGACACCTGCCGGGCGAGGTTCGCGAGGTTGTTGCCGGTCAGGAAGTCGTCGCTCGCGAGCGTCAGGGCGCCGAACACGACGAGGAGGACGATGAGCACGCCGCTCTCGCGGCCGGCGATGCTGCCGAGGGTCGTGACCCGCGGCTTGGACGACGCGCGGGCGGCTGCGGCCGCGGCGTCGTCGCCGTTCCGCACCACCCGGATGGTCGTGGTCTCGATGGGTTCGCGCCACATCAACTTAGGCATGGGGGACTTCCTCGATGTTCTGTCGGGTGACCGGGTCGGAGTGGGGGTCGTGGCTGAGCGGCGTGATGCCGTGCAGGTGGTCGGAGGGGTCGTCGACCCCGCCGCTGGCGAGGCGGAGCACGTCCTCCTCGGAGGCGCCGCCCGGCAGCTCACCGGCGACGGCGCCCTCGCGGAGGACGACGACGCGATCGGCGAGGCCGAGCAGCTCAGGGAGGTAGGACGAGACGACGATGACGGCGAGTCCGCGGCGGGCCAGGTCGTTGATGACGTCGTAGAGCTCGCCCTTGGCGCCGACGTCGATGCCCTTCGTCGGCTCGTCGAACATGATGACCTTGGGCTTGGTCAGCAGCCAACGTGCGAGGAGCACCTTCTGCTGGTTGCCGCCGGAGAGCGTCGAGACCGGCTGGTCGTAGGAGCCGGCGCGGATGCGCAGACTGTCGAGCAACGCGTCGGCCTCGTCTGACTGGGCCTTGCCGGGCAGCAGCCCTCGGCGGGACCCGACCCGGAGGCTCGCGATCGTGACGTTCTCCCGGATGGAGAGCTCCGGCAGCAGGCCGAGCACCTTCCGGTCCTCGGTAAGCAGGGCGACGCCGGCGTCCATCATCGTGCGCGGGCCGTCAGGCCGGACGACGGCGCCGTCGATCAGGATGTCCCCCGATGCGACGGGCTCGGAGCCGAAGACGCTGAGCAGCAGCTCGCTCCGCCCCGAGCCGAGCAGGCCGCCGATGCCGAGGATCTCGCCGCCTCGAGCCTCGAGGTCGACGGCAGGGCTGTCCGGCGTGCGCCGGAGGGCGCGGAGGCTCAGGCGGGCGGGATAGACCTCTCGTGCCTCATCCGGGTAGAGCGACGACACTTCCCGGCCGACCATGGCGTTGATCAGGGTGTCCTCGGTGTAGTCGCTCATGGGGCCGCTCTGGGACAGCTCGCCGTCGCGCAGCACCGTCACCCAGTCACCGATCGCGAACATCTCCTCGAGCCGGTGCGTGACGTAGAGGATCGCGACGCCCTCGCGTTTGAACTTGCGGATCTGGTCGAGCAGACGGTCCGACTCGGCCTCGGTCAGCGCCGTGGTCGGCTCGTCGAAGACGATGACCTTGACCGCGTCGGCCGTGACGACCTTGGCGACCTCGACAAGCTGCTTCGTCGCTGCCGGCAGCCGCTCGACGATGACGTCGGGGTCGACGTCGGCGAGGCCGAGCGAGTCGAGGACGAACCGGCACCGGTCGTGCAGGTCACGGGCCCGGATCACGCCGGAGCGTGACGGCAAGCGGCCCATGAACATGTTCTCGCCGACGGACAGGTGCGGCAGGAGGCTGAGCTCCTGGTAGACGGCCTGGACGCCCGCGGTGCGGAGGGCCCCCGGGGAGGCGGTGGTCACGGTGGCCCCGTCGATGTCGTAGTCACCCGAGTCTCGGTGCACGGCACCGGTCAGGACTCTGATCAGAGTCGACTTGCCGGCACCGTTCTCGCCTGCCAGGCAGTGCACCTGACCGGGGACGAGCTTCAGCGAGACACCGCTGAGGGCCTGGACGGCACCGTAGGCCTTGGAGACGTCGGTGAGCTGCAGGACCGCAGTGCCCTCGGGCTCGCGGACGGTCATCCGTTGGTCTCGGCAGTCTGCGGCTCGAGGAGCGACTTGATCTCGGGGCTGTCCATGTTGTCGCGGTCGGCCACCGCGACGCCGGGGTCGAGGCTGGCCGGCGGGATGCGGCCCTGGGTCGCCATCGCGGCCTCGACGACTCCCTGGTAACCGAGGAACCACGGGTTCTGCACGACCAGGGCGTCGATGCTGCCGTCGGCTAGGGCCGCGTTCTCCGCCGGGTCGGAGTCGAACGCGACCACGGCGATGTCGTCGGCGGCGTCGTTGTCCTTGATGGCGGTGGCCGCGCCGACGCCCGAGCTGTTGTTGTCCGCGAAGACGCCCACGAGGTCCGAGTTCGCCGAGATCGCGTCGTTCACCTGTGAGGCGGCGGTGCCGATGTCGTTGTTGTTGTAGCTCTGCAGGCTGGAGTCGATGTCGGGGCAGTCGGTCGCGAGGCCTGCGCGGAAGCCGGCGTCACGGTCCTGGTTGGCCTCGATGCCGGCGATGGGCGCCTCGACGAGGACCTTGCCGGTGGTGGTGCCCTGCTCGGTGAGCAGCTGGCACATGCGCTCACCGGCGGCCGTGCCGGCGAGGATGTTGTTCGTGCCGATGTGGCCCTCGATCTCGGCCGTGACCTTCGTGTCCGCGGTGATGACCTTGATGCCCGCCTCGCGGGCGGTGTCGATCGAGGCGTTAAGGGCCTCGCTGGAGCTCGGGGCGATGAGGATCGCGTCGGCTCCGCGTGAGACGGAGTTCTCGACGAGCTGCACCTGGCCGGCGATGTCCGTCTCGGAGGTGGGGCCGAAGGTGTTCACCTCGATGCCGTAGTCGGCTGCCGCCGCCTCGGACCCGGCGAGGAGGGTCTGCCAGTAGGCGGAGTCGCTGGCGCGGATGATGACGTCGACCTTCACGCCGGCCGCCGCGCCTCCGTCCCCACCTCCGCTCGAGGCGGCTTCGGAGACCGTTGCCCGGCCGCCGACGACGCCGAGAACGAGGGCGACGAGGGCGATCGCCGCTACGAGGGACAGGGAGAAGACAGTTCTAGATCGCGCCATTGCGTGTCCACCTAGGTGTGAGAAGGGTTCGGGTGTTCGTGTTCGAGGTGTTCTGGGAGGGGCCGGTGCCTCGCTCGACGGGGACCGTCGCGGGCACCGGCCCGGGAGCCTGGTGGCTCGTGGGTCAGGCGGTGTGGCCTGCGGGGGTGATGCTCAGCAGCTGGTTGCGGAGGCGCTGTGAGGCGATGCCGTCGGCCTGGTCGATGACCGAGGTGATGTGGTCGACGCCGACGGCCTCGATCTTCGCGATGAGGAGCTCGACGGTGGCGCGGTTGGTCTCCGCCTCCTCCTGTGCGTCTTCGCGGATCGGGAAGGTGTCGAAGTAGATGACGCCGTCGTAGTCGTGGCGGAGCAGGTAGTACAGGAACTCGATCGTCTCGAAGGGGTGGATCGAGCCGATCATGAGCCCGTCGTCGTGGTCGTTGTTGCCGTCGTTGAGGTGGACGCCCCAGAGCTTGCCCTCGGCGAGGAGGAGCGCGGCACCGAAGCCGGGAGCGTCGCCAGCCATGAGCATGTGGGCGAAGTCGAGGGTCGCGCCGACGTTCGGCCGGTCGATGAGCTGGAGGACGTGCAGGGTCTGGCCGACGCTGCGGATGACGGAGTGGACGCGTTCCTCGTAGGGCTTGTACTCGATGCTGATGCGGACGTCGGGGCGGTAGTCGGCGAGCTCCTGGAAGGCCTCGACGATGCGGCCGAGGTCACGCGCGTAGTCCTTCTGGAACGTGTAGTCGAAGCCGTCGAAGCCGAGCCAGACCGTGACGAGGTCGCTGCCGCCGAGGGCCGCGGCGTCGATGCCCGCCTTCGTGAGCTCGATGGCCTCGCGGCGCACCGCCTCGTCGCGGTTGCTGTACTCGCCGTGGACGAAGTCCTTGCGGAACCGCATGGCGACGCTGTTGAGGGTCAGTCCGAGCTCGTCGAGGAGGGGCTTCATGTCGGCGGGCTCGATGCCGACGAAGTGCTCGGGGTAGTTGAGGTCGACGTAGTCGATGCCCTTCGTCGCGCTGATGCGACGGAGGGCTGCGGCGGTGTCTCCACCGGCGATGAACGAGTTGAGGCGCGTGGCGAACTTCATGAGGGAGACCGTACGGAGCATGATCACTATTGTCAAGCGTTGTCATTTTTGGTCAACCGCGATCGCCCAGCAGGCGTTGTTTAGTCCGTAGATTCAACTCTCGGTGCTTTGACAACGATTGTCACGCTCGCCTAATGTCAAGCCAGGCGACGCTGTGTCGTCGGCACGATGGAGTGGAGAACGGCATGACGGCGAACGCCATCGTGGTTATCGGGAGCATCAACTACGACCTGATCGTCAGTCAGGATCGACTCCCCCGCCGCGGTGAGACGCTCGTGTCGACCGGCTTCCGCAGCGACTTCGGCGGCAAGGGCGCGAACCAGGCGGTCCAGGCGGCGCGACTCGGCGCCCGAGTCCAGTTCGTGGGTGCGGTGGGCGCGGACCACTACGGGGCGATGTGTCGCGCGAACTTGGAGCGCGAGGGCGTCGAGTGCCGTCTGCGCCCGACGGACGCGGTGAGCGGCCTGGGACTCGTGAACGTCGTGGGCGACGGGGAGGTGCACGCGACGATCGTCGAGGGCGCCAACGCCGTCGTGACCGGTGACTGGGTCGACGCCGCCGCCGACCTCGTCACCTCCGCCGCGGTCGTCGTGCTGCAGAACGAGGTACCGGCCTCGGCGAACGACCGCGCGGTTGTCCTGGCGGCAGCAGCTGGCGTGCCAGTCATCTACAACGCGGCACCAGCCAGGCCCGTGCCGCTCGCGACGACCCGCGCCTGCACGTGGTTCGTGGTGAACGAGGACGAGGCCGCCGAGTACCTGGGGCACGCCCTCGGCGACGTCGCCGACGACGACGCCATGCGTGCAGTCATCGAGGAGCTGACGTCCTTCTGCGCGAACGTCGTCCTGACCCTGGGCAGTCACGGCTGCTATGTTTCTGCAGATCGGCGAGTGGAGTTCGTCGGGGCCGTGGAGGCCCGGGCGGTCGACACGACAGGCGCAGGTGACTCCTTCATCGGCGCGTTCGCCACGGCGATCGCTGACGGGGTCGACCCGTTCCAGGCGTCCCAGACGGCGGCCCTGGTCGCCTCGATCACGGTGGCGGGGATGGGTGCCCAGTCCAGCATGCCGACACGGGAGGAACTCGACCATGAAGTCGTTCGCGAGACACCAGCTGATCCTCGACCGGGTCGCGCTGGGTGACTCGATCCTCATCGACGACCTCGTCACCGCGACGGGCGCGTCCCCCTCGACCGTGCGCCGCGACATCCGCGAGCTCGAGCGCTCCGGCCAGGTCGTCAGCCTGCGCGGGGGCGCCATCCGTGCCGAGGAACGCGCGGCGGAGCTGCCGGCGGCCCTGAAGTCGCAGATCAACCGCGACGAGAAGGTCGCCATCGCCCGCGCCGCCGCCGCGATGGTCGTCGAGGGCGAGACGATCTACGTCGACTCCGGCACGTCGCTGACCGAGTTCATGATCGCGCTCCCCAACATCGGTGTCCACGTCATCACGTCGAACACCCAGGTTCTCGGGATGGTGCCGCGCCCCAGGGTCACCGTCACGGCGCTCGGGGGCGACTACCTCCCCGACATCGGCTCCGTGGCCGGCACGATGACCGACCGCCAGCTCGAGGATCTCTACTTCGACCGTGCGTTCATCGGCGTCACCGGCATCGACGTCGCTGCGGGCGTCACCACCTTCGACATCCGAGAGGCCAACAAGAAGCGCATCGTGCAAGCGCACAGCCGCGAGACCGTCGTGCTCGCCGACAGCAGCAAGTTCGACGTCGTCTCGCTCTGTCGCTCGTTCAGCTTGTCGGTGTGCACGGTGGTCAGCGATCTCCGCGCGCCGGTTCTCGAGGCAGCGAGGTCGTTCGTGGTCGCACCGGTCAGGGACGTCGGGGCCTGACCCCGAGCGTGTGGGATCGGCTCCGTCGTGGTCATCAGGTCTGCCGACGTCTCGCCATCACAGCGCGCTGCAGGAGAACGAAGACCAGGAGTATCCCACCGGTGATGATGGTGGTCGCCTCGGGCGGGATGCCTCCGTCTCGCGTGATGAGCACGTTCATGAGGCCGAGCACGAGCGCTCCCACGACGGACCCGAGCACGAAGCCGACGCCGCCGGTGAGGAGGGTGCCGCCGATCACCGTGGCGGCGATCGAGTCGAGCTCCCAGCCGATGCCGGTGATGTTCTGGGCGCTCCCGAGCCGGGCCGTGTAGATGACCGAGGCGAGCCCGGCGAGGGAACCGCTGATGACGTAGACCGCGAGCTTGGCGCGGCGGACGGGGAGCCCCATGAGGGCGGCCGACTGCTCGGATCCACCGATCGCGTACACGGTGCGACCCAGACGTGTGCGGTGCAGCACGAAGAACGCGACGGCGACCACCACGAGAGCGATGAGCACCCCAGGAGTCGTCACGACGTCGTTCACCCTCGGACCGTCGACGACCTTCATGTTCGTCGCGAGCGAGCGGATGGGCGACTCGTCGGCGAGTCGCTCGGGCACCGTGCTGAGGATGGAGGCGAGGCCCCGTCCGAGGAACATCATCGCGAGCGTCGCGATGAACGGCTGCACGTCGAAGAACTGGATCAGCACGCCCGAGACGACGCCGGATGCCGTGCCGATGAGGATCATCAGCACCATCACGACCCAGGGGTTCCAGCCGGCGTTCGCGAGCAGTACGCCCGCGACGCTGCTGACCGCGACGATCGCACCGACGGAGAGGTCGATGCCCCCCGTGAGGATCACGAACGTGAGCCCCACGGCCAGGACGATCACATGGGCGTTGTTGATGAGCAGGTTCGACAGGGTCGCGGCCTGCACGATGCGGCCGTATGCGATCTCTCCGTAGGCCAGCATGGCGATCAGGATCACCAGGGCGGCGACCGTCGGCAGGGAATCGAGTCGGAGCCGCATGCGGCGACGCGACTCTAGGGGCCCGTTGCCGGGGCCCGGACCGGGGGTCGGCGTGGGGGTGAGGGGCGGGCGGATCGTCGTGGCGCTCATGCGGACACGGCCTCCTTCTCGGTCGGCACGGAGGTCGGCGCCGGGCGGCGGCGCCTCGTGAACAGGGCGCGGACGCGCCGGGACTGCAACAGCACGATCGCCACGATCACGATCGCCTTGAAGGCGGGCGTCGCCGAGGAGGAGACGCCGAGGAACACGACGGTCTTGTCGAGCGTCGCGATGAGGAGCGCCCCGACGGCGGCTCCGAGCAGGTGGAACTTGCCGCCGGCCAGCGACGTCCCGCCGATGACGACAGCGAGGATGGCGTCGAGCTCGAGCTGGTAACCGGTGCGCGAGACGTCGACCGTCATGACGCTAGACGTGGCGAAGATCCCGGCCACGCCGGCGAGCAGGCCGCTCCCGATGTAGGCGGTGAACAGGAGGGCTCGGCGGTCGAGCCCCGCGAGGCGCGCGGCCTTCGGGTCCATTCCGATCGCCTCGATCATGAGCCCCAGGGCGCTGCGCCGCACGAGGGCGGCGACGCCGAGCGTGATCAGCACCGCCAGCAGGAACACGACGGGTAGTCCGACGAGGTAGCCGTTGGCGACCCAGCGGAAGGGCTCGTTGGCCGCGGCCGTGTTCTGGCCTCCCGTGATGACCTTGGCCAGGCCGCGGCCGGCGAGCATGATCACGAGCGTGCTGATGAACGGCTGCAGCCCCACGACCGAGACGAGCATGCCGTTGACCGCGCCGAGGATCCCGGCGATGAGGAGCGCCAGGCCCATCGCGGCGAGCGCGACGCCGAGGGAGTCGGAGCCTGCCGCCTTCAGGAACTCCATCGAGACGGCACCGGCGACGACCATGATCGAGCCGACGCTCAGGTCGATGCCGCCGGTGGCGACCACGAGGCACATGCCCACCGCGATCATGAGCACGGGGGCAGCGGCCCGGAGGATGTCGACGAGGTTGCCCACGAGGTTGCCCGTGTCCGGGTTGACGGACAGTGCGAGGTAGCCGGGGTCCTTCGCCACGTTGATCGCCAGCAGCAGCACGATCGCGACCGTGCCCCAGACCCAGGGCCGGTGCAGCAGGTCACCGAGCCCGCGGGCACCCAGGCGCCGGGTCACGGTGGTCGTCGGGTCACTCATCGGGTTGCCTCCTCGGGCGTGGTGCGGGGGATGGTCTCGAGGGGGATCTCGGAGACGCCCTCCTCGGCGATGGCGGCGACGATGGACTCGGCGGTGACGTCCGGTCCCGCCGCGAGCTCGGCGATCTTGCGGTGGTCCTTCAGCACGACGATCCGGTCGCTGAGCCGTACGACCTCCTCGAGCTCCGAGGAGATGAACACGACGGCGACTCCCGTGTCGGCGAGGGCGGCGACCTGTTCCTGGATCTCGGCCTTGGCGCCGACGTCGATACCGCGTGTGGGCTCGTCGAGGATCAGCAGCTCCGGCTCGGTCGCCAGCCACCGGCCGAGCAGGACCTTCTGCTGGTTGCCGCCGGAGAGGTTGCGGATGGGTCGATCGGGATCCGCAGGTCGCACGTTGAGCTCGGTGAGATATTTCGTCACCATGCGGTCCTTCTCCTTGGCCGAAAGCGGGCGGGCCCAGCCCCGTTTCGCCTGCACGGCGAGCACGAGGTTCTCGCGGACGCTCAGGTCGCGGATGATCCCCTCGTCGCGACGGTTCTCGCTCGAGAACGCGATGCGGTGCTTCAGGGCCTTCGCAGGGGACGAGATCGCCACGGGGACGCCGTCCATGGTCACGGATCCCGAGTCGGGGCGATCGACTCCGTAGAGGAGACGGGCGAGCTCCGTGCGGCCGGAGCCGAGGAGGCCGGCGACGCCCACGACCTCGCCGCGACGCAGGTCGACGTCCGTCGCGTCGAGCGAGCCCTTGCGGCCGATTCCGGTGGCCCGGTAGACGGGCTCGCCCTCGGCCACCTGTCGGCTCGCCCGGTCCCGGTCGAGGGAGCGGAGGCTCTGCAGGTCCTTGCCGATCATCTCCGAGATGAGTCCGGCACGATCGATGTCCCGCGTGAGGTGCTCGCCCACGAACCTTCCGTTGCGCAGCACGGTGAGTCGGTCGCTGATCGCGAAGACCTGGTCGAGGAAGTGAGAGACGAAGAGGATGGCGACGCCTTCGTCACGAAGGCGTCGCATGACCTGGAAGAGGCCTTCGACCTCGTCCGCGTCGAGGCTGGAGGTCGGCTCGTCGAGGATCAGCACCTTCGCCTCGACGACCGTGGCGCGACTGATCGCGACGAGCTGCTGGAGGGCGAGGCTGAGCGACGAGAGGGGGGTGCGCGCGTCCAGGTGACCGAGCCCCACACGCGCCAGGACCTCGGAGGCGGCGGCGTGCGTTCCCTTCCAGTCGATGCCGAACCGGCCGCGCTTCTCGTGGCCGAGCATGACGTTCTCACCGATGGTGAGGTTGCTGCACAGGTTGACCTCCTGGTAGACCGTCGAGATCCCCGCAGCCTGCGCGTCCGCGGTGCCGGAGAGACGACGTTCGAGGCCATCGACGACGACGCGTCCGGAATCGATGCCGTAGACGCCCGTGAGCGCCTTGATGAGCGTCGACTTACCGGCGCCGTTCTCCCCCATGAGCGTGTGGACCTCGCCGGGGTAGAGACGGAGGTCGACCCCGTCGAGGGCTTTGACCCCGGGAAAAGCGATGGTGATGGCTTGCATCTCGACGATGGGGCCGGGTGCCTTCATGCGTGTGACTCCTTGTCTGCCGACTGCCCATCCGCCCGCTGCCGTGGCAGCGGGCGGATGGGGCGGCGAGGCGGACTCGTCTGCCTCGCCGCCGGGTGTGGCCGTGCGAACGGATCAGAACTTGCGGTCGGGAAGTGCCGCGGTGGCCGCCTCGGGCGAGTCGAACGTGGCCGACTCGACGACGATCGACGAGTCGACGGTCTCTCCGTCGAGCAGCTTCTGCACGGCGTCGAGTGCGGTGTCGCCGAAGAGGGGGTTGTACTCGGCGACGAAGCTGAGCTTGGACTCGGACAACGCCTCGAGGGCGCTCTTCGTGCCGTCGATGGTGGCGATCTTGACGTCCTCGCCGGGCGTGAGACCCGCCTCCTCGACCGCCTGCACGGCGCCGAGTCCCATCTCGTCGTTCTGGGCGAAGACCATCTGGACGTCGTTGCCGTTCGACTTCAGCACCGTCTCGAAGACGCTCTTGGCCTCTTCGGTCGACCAGTTGGCCGTCTGCGCGCCGATCTCCGTGAAGGCGCTGTCGGCGCCGATCACCTCGTCCCAACCTTTGTTGCGCTCGTTCACGACCGAGACGCCCGCCGGGCCCTCGAGGGTGAAGTACTTCCCACCCTCGGGAAGCGCGGCCTTGGCCCACTCGGCGACGGACTCGCTGACGGCGATGTTGTCGGGTGCGATCCGGGTCGCGTAGAGCGAGGTGTCGTCCGGCTCGATGCCACGGTCGATGAGGACGACGGGGATCTCGGCCTCCTTCGCCCGCTCGAGCGAGTCCTCCCAGCCGGAGCCCTCGGTGGCCGAGAGCAGGATCACGTCGACCCCCTCGTCCACGAACGACGTGAACGCGTCGATCTGCGACTTCTGGTCGTTGTTGGTCGCCGGGGCGTACTTGAGATCGAACCCGGCTTCCTTCGTGAAGGTGTCCTGGATGTTCGTCTCGTTGGCCTGGCGCCAGGCGCCCTCGGGGCCGACCGCGACGAAGCCGACCGTCGCCAGGTCGTCACCGCCGTCCGTCGACCCTGTGCCGGAACTGCAGGCTGCGAGACCGAGGGCGATGGCCCCTGCGGCGGCGATGGTGGCGATGCGCCTCTTCGTGGACATGGATCTCCTCCTTGAGATGCGACCGGACGTCTACGTCCGGTCGTGGCCATGGGGCCGTTCGTGCTGCGTGGGCTCGGGTGCTTCCGCTTGTCGGGAATGTTACCGGTAACAGTCCTGAGAAGACAAGGGCTTCGAGAAACATCCGGCTGACGGTGGACTGCGGCGTCAGCCCCAGCGGCGCTACGGCCTCAGCCGCAGGAGTGGTGCGTCGGGCCGCGCCGGAGGGAAGTCGTCCTCGTCGTCCTCGTCGTCCGGGGCGGCGATGAGCTCGACGAGCGTGTCGACCGTGACGCCGGGCCCGTTGCTCAGCTCGCCGATCTTCTCCCGGTCCTTGAGGACGACGATCCGGTCGCTCACACGCACGAGCTCGTCGAATGCGCTCGAGATGAACACGACGGCGACGCCCTCGAGCGCGAGCTGCGCGATGTGCGCCTGGATGTCGACCTTGGCGCCGATGTCGACGCCGCGGGTCGGCTCGTCGAGGATCAGCACGCGCGGCCGGATCGCCAGCCAACGAGCGAGGAGCACCTTCTGCTGGTTGCCGCCCGAGAGCTCGCCGGCCAGCGTCCCCGGGTCGACCGGCGTGATGTCGAAGTGTTCGATGTGCCGCTCGACGAGGTCCTCGCGCTCGGCCTTGGAGAGCGGGTGCGCCCACCCACGCAGAGCTTGCAGCGCGAGGACGATGTTCTCCCGCACGCTGAGCTCGTTGATGAGCCCCTCCGCCCCTCGGTCCTCGGCGGACAGCGCCACCCGGTTCCGTAGCGCGTCCGCAGGGCGGTCGATCACGACGGCCCGGCCGCCGAGCGTGACCACGCCGCCGTCGGCTCGGTCGGCGCCGGCCAGCAGGCGCGCGAGCTCGGTTCGCCCGGAGCCGCGAAGCCCCGCGATGCCGACCACTTCGCCCGCGTGCAGCTCGAAGTCGACCGGCCGCAGCATCCCGCGGCGTCCTACACCGGTGGCCCGGTACAGCGGCGGGCCGACCGGATCCACACGATGGGCGCGGCGCTCCGACCCGATGCGTTGCAGGTGCGCGATGTCCTTGCCGATCATCCGCGCAACCAGTTCGGCGCGGCCGATCTCGTGCGGCAGGTAGTCGCCCTTCTTCACACCGCCGCGAAGGATCGTCATCCGGTCACTGAGTGCCAGCACCTGCTCGAGGAAGTGCGAGACGAAGAGGATGGCCACACCCTGGTCACGGAGGCGGCGGATCACCTCGAAGAGCTGTGCGACATCGACGGCATCGAGGCTCGACGTGGGCTCGTCCAGCACGAGCACCCGTGGTCGGTCGACCATGGCGCGGGCGATGGAGACGAGCTGGCGGCTGGCGGGAGTGAGGTCCGCCAGCAGGGCTCGCGGGTCCAGCTCGGCCAGTCCGAGCTCGGCCAGCATCGTGGCGGCGCGTTCATGCGTCGCACGCCAGGAGATGCCGACGCGACCGTGCACCTCGTGGCCCAGCATCACGTTCTCGCCGACGCTCAAGTTCTCGACCAGGTGCGATTCCTGGAATGCGGCCTGGATGCCGAGGGCCCGCGCGTCGGCCGGACCGCCGAGACGGACGGGCTCGCCGTCCACGAGGACCTCCCCTGCTTCGATCGGGTACACGCCGAGCAGCGCCTTGATGAGCGTGGACTTCCCCGCTCCGTTCTCGCCGAGGAGAGCGTGCACCTCGCCCGAGTGGAGGTCGAGGTCGACCCCGTCGAGCGCGACGCCGTTCGAGAAGGCGACGGTGATCCCCCGCATCTGCACCGTGGGGTGGGCAGGTCCGTCCCGCCGGTCACCGTGACCGGACCAGGTCGGGCCGGCGGCCTGAGAGCCGATCGGGCGCATCGTCGTCGATGCCCGTACGTGACGCACGTGGTGCTCCTCGGGTCGGAGGCCTCGACGGCCTCGTGCCGGGCGGTGCCCGACGTGCACGACTGTAGCTGTCGTGATGCACGCGGACGAATGACGACGAGCCGGATTACCTCAGATGGCCATCTCAGTCGAGCCGGCGCGCAGCCGCGCTGGAGTCACGCACCACGAGCTCGGCGGGGATCCGGCTGTTCTGCGGGATCTCGCGGCCCTCGATCGCTGCGATGAGGACGTCCACCACGAGCGACCCGAGCGCCGGGAAGTCCTGCCGCACGGTCGTGAGCGGCGGGAGGAAGTGGCGCGAGACGGGCAGGTCGTCGAAGCCGACGACGCTCAGGTCCTCCGGCACGCGGATGCCGCGGTCGTGGAGGCCGTGGATCACCCCGAGCGCCATCTCGTCATTGGCGACGAACACGGCGGTGTACTCCGGAACTCCGGCCAGTCCGCGTGCGTAGTCGTAGCCGAAGTCGCTCGACCAGTCACCGATGACGATGGGCCGCTCGTGCATGCCCCAGGCCCGGGTGCGCGTATGGAAGGCACGCTCGCGAGCGCGTGCGTCGAACCAGTCGAGTGGCCCTGAGAGATGGAGGACGTCGCGGTGACCCAGCGACGCGAGGTGATCGACGGCCAGCTTCGTGCCGGCAGCCTGGTCGACGGAGACCGTGAGGAAGGCCGGGTCCTTCTCGGCCTTGACGACCAGGGTCGGCAGCCCCGTCGTGATGGTCCGGAGCACGGCCACGGACGACGAGCGCGGAGCGACCACGCAGAGTGCGTCGATGCCCTGGCCTGTGAGGTGGCGCACGGCCTCCTCGGGCGTCGCCGAGTCGTCGCGGAGCGCGAACGACGCCACGGAGTACCCGCCGTCGCGTGCCGATCGCTCGATGGCCCGCAGGATGCTCGACGGACCGAACTCGACGGCGCTCTCGATCAGCACGCCGATCCGGAGGGCTCGCTGGGTCACGAGCTCGCGCGCGGCGCTGTTGGGCCGGAAGTCGAGCTCGGCGACGACCTCGAGCACGCGCTGGCGCGTGGACTCCTTGACCTGCGGGTGACCATTGAGTACGCGGGACACGGTCATGTGCGACACACCGGCACGCTCTGCCACCTCGCGAAGACCGAGACGTTCACCGCCGCCTCTGACGCTCACCCGGACTCCATCCTGCACGCTTCGCAACGCAGCTCGGCGTCATCTGCGCCGGAGTGGAGGTTCTGGATGGCGCCCGTCCATCTTAGGCGGGGCCCTTCACCGACAACGGGACATCGATCCGGTCGTGGAGGCACAGATCGCGCAGGTCAGTAGGAGATGTCAGGGAGCAGCAGGCCACCGGTGACGGCGGCGTACCCGAGCCCCGTGAACGCGAGGACCAGCAGCGCCTGACCGGCGACGGCGACGAGCTTCCGGAGGCGTGGAGGCGCTCCGCCCCCGGCGACCCGCTGAGCAGGCGCGCGCCTGACCCGCCCGACGAGTACGACCACCGCAGGCAGCACCCCGGCCACGGCGACGGCCGTCAGGACCTGCGCCGTCCGCAGCACGAACGCAGCGGGCGGTCCGGCGTCGCTGAGGAGGGCGGACGCGACCGTGGCCCAGAGCACGCCGGCGACCACGAGTGCCAGCAGGGCGACGGCGACCCCGACTCGACCGATCGTCTCCGCACGCGACTCGACGGACCCCGTCACGCACCTCCCGGACCAGATCCGGCGTCCCGCTGCGACGATGGTGCCCAGCAGAGTCAGCACCAGCACGGACAGCGACGCGACGAGGACGAGGGGCAACACCTGCCGCGTCGCCGGCATCGGCTGCAGGGTGAACGCCGGGTTCAGCCCGACGGCCTGGACGGCACCGTCGACCTGGTCGACGGCGACCCTGCGGTCGCCGTCGATCTCCTGCCAGACCCACGGCTCGACCTCCACCAGCTCGACCGGCGCCCCCGACGTGTCCGTGAGGGCCGAGATCAGGACGGAGTCGCCGGTACCTCGGGAGATGTCTACAGGTGACAGGGCGTAGAAGAGCCGGACGAAGGTCGACTCCGCACGCCTGGACACCTGGTAGCTGCCCGCCAGGGCGTCCGCATGGTCGCCGGCGGTCGCCGTGGCCGTCACGGCCGTCGCCTCCGCAGCGTCGGAGGGGAACCACCGGTCGGCGAAGCCGTCCACGAGGGCGTCCCGCACGGCAGTCGTGGCGTCGCCCCGAGCGCCCGTGCTGTTGAGGGAGACGTAGATGCCCGCGTCGTCGTCGGGCCAGAGGTCCATCTGGGCGTGGAAGGCCGTGAGGTCACCGCCGTGCCCGAGGACCCGGCGACCGTTCCGGTCCTCCTCGAAGAGGCCGAGCGTCATGCGAGGCCCCGCAGCGAGACCGCCCAGGTCGTCACGCCCGAGCGCGGGGGCGTGCATCTCCGTCAGGGTCTCGGGCTTCAGCATCCCGTCCGCGTGTCCGAGCTGGGCGAGCATGAAGGCGCTCATGTCCGACGCCGTCGCCGAGATCGCACCGGCCGGTGCCGGCGAGACGATCTCGAAGGGCACAGCTGCTGCCCCGGCTGCATCCCAGCCCCCCGAGACCAGGGCCGCGTCGTCGGCGGTCAGGGGCTGGTCGAGCGTCGCGGTCGTCATGCCGGCCGGGTCGAAGACCCGCTCCTGCACGAGATCGGACCACGGACGCCCCGTGGCCTGTTCTGCGACGTACGCCGCGACTCCGTTCGACCAGTTCGAGTAGGCAGGCGTCGTGCCGGGCTCGTAGATCTGCTCGGGCGGCTCGACGGACACGGCATCCCGCAGCGTCGTCGGGCCCTGCCCCGGTCCTGCGATGACCCCGGCCAACTCGTCCTCGAAGCCCGCGGTGTGGCTCAGCAGATGTCGGAGGGTGACCGGACGGTCGAAGGCCCTGGGCAGTGTGACGTCGAGGCGGTCCTGGACGGGGTCGTCGAGGTCGAGGACGCCCTCCTCGACGAGCGACATGACGACGGTCGCCGTGATGACCTTCGAGATCGACCCGATCCGGAAGAGCGTCCGGTCGGGGTCGACGGGACGTCGGTCCGCCCGCTCGTCACCGAGGTCGGACCAGCCCCAGCCCCGTTCGGTGACGACCTCGCCGTCGGCGACGATCGAGACGGTCGCGCCGACGATGCCCTCCCTCTCCAGGGCGGCCGGGACGAACCCGTCGAGCCAGGCATTCGCCTCGGCGGTCGTCAGCTCGGAGGCGCCTCCCCCGAGGCCCGGGACGACGGAGGCGCGAGGCGCGGTGGCACAGGAGGCCACGAGCAGGCAGGCCAGCAGCGTCGAGACCACGCCTCCTGCGGTCCTGAGGCTGGCGTTCGTCACGGGCGTCCTCCTGGGGCGCGAGCGAGGGCGGACCGGGCGTCGCACCTCGACGACCATATCGGTCCGCGACGAAACCTCACATGCTGGCTCGTGGTCGTCTGGCCGTGCTGGTCGCGTGCGCGATCTCGAGTCGTTTCTAGTTGTAGATGTAGGGATCGTCGGGCTGGGCGGCGTTCCTCACGGAGTCAGCCGTCACGGCGATGCCTTGAGCACTGCTCGTGCTGGCGTTCACCGCGAACTCGCCCTCGAGGTCGATCCACTCGTCGGCGTCGTAGGTGTCGTCCCAGTTGGGCATGTAGACGGGGACGCCGACGGCTTGGGCGTCGATGGCGCAGTGGCTGATGTAGAACCGCGACACGTAGAACACGTTGCCGGGGTCGTCTCCGTCGGGGGTGATGAACCCCGTGGCCTGAACGGTTTTGCCTTCGTAGAAGCCGATGTCGCTGGTCTGCCTGAGGAGGGATGCCCAGTCGAGTAGTGAGAGGTTCGCGGTCGAGGCGTCGGGTTCGGATTGCTCGTCGAGGGTCGTGGTGTCCCCGAGCGGGGCTGTGCTGTTGACGTCGCGCTGCGCCGCCGTGGCGGAGGTCAAGGTCGCCGGCGGCAGGAGGACCATCGCTGCGGTCACGAGTGCCGCGACCGTGCCGCCGATGCCTGCAGTGACGCGGCCGAGCGTCCGCGGCCGCGCCTCGGCGTGGTGATGGACGGTGACGCGCATGGCGCTGACGAGGACGGCGGCGAGGCCGAGGGTCGACATGACGACCGCGAAGATCGCGTGCTTGGGGGCGACGTAGAGCTCGAGCTGTCCGGTGGCGGCGAGCCACAGGGTCGAGGCGGACATGACGCCGATGAGGGCGAGGCCTTGGTAGCGCTTGAGGTCAGGCATGGAAATTCACCATGAATCCGATCGTGGCGCTCATGAGAGCCACGACTGTCGTGATCTGGACGAGGGTCGTGGTCGTGAAGGTGGTCCGCATCATGGCGAGCATCTTGATGTCGACGATGGGGCCGAACAGCAGGAACGCGACGATCCCACCGGGCATGAACGTCGAGGCGAACGGGAGGATGAAGAACGCGTCGATGTTCGAGCAGATCGAGATGACGAACGCGAGGGCCATCAGCGCCAGAACCGACCAGACGGGGTTGCTGCCGAGCGTCACCAGCACGGAGCGGGGAACGGCGACCTGGACGAGGCCGGCGATGAATGCTCCGAGGACCAGGGCCGGCATCACGGCGGCTGCTTCGCGGGCGAAGAGGTCCCGGCTCTCCTGCCAGCGGGATCCGCTGTGGTCGTGGTCGTCCGTGGCGGGGAGGGCGCACTCCGCGGCGAACTTCTCCGTGAGCAGCTTCTCGGGGGTCGGGTGCTGGCTGAACAGCCAGCCGACGAGGTTCGCGATCAGGAACCCACCGACGATCCGGGAGACCAGGATGCCGTCGGTGAAGCCGAACACCTGGTAGGTGGTGAGGATCGTGACCGGGTTCACGATCGGCGCGGCGACGAGGAACGTCATGGCCTCCGGGACCGAGAACCCCTTCGCGATGAGGCCGCGCGAGAGGGGCACGTTGCCGCACTCGCAGACGGGCAGGAGCACACCGAGGACGGAGATCACGACCCGCCGGGCTGCCGTGTTCCGAGGAAGGACCTTCACGATCCACCGGTCGGGGATCCAGACCTGCACGAGGACAGAGATGAGGATGCCGAGGATCACGAACCCGAGGGACTCGATCATCACGCTGACGGTCAGGGTGATGAGGTCCTGTGTGGCGTTGGGCAGGTCGACGAGGGCGATGTCTCCCGTGAGCGTGCGGACGAGGAACACTGCAGCGAGCACGCCGGCAGCGACGAGGAGCCCGATG
Source organism: Frigoribacterium sp. CFBP9030 (assembly GCF_034045195.1). Lineage (NCBI taxonomy): Bacteria > Bacillati > Actinomycetota > Actinomycetes > Micrococcales > Microbacteriaceae > Frigoribacterium > Frigoribacterium sp. CFBP9030. The sequence continues at coordinate 37,725 of NZ_JAXCWG010000009.1, read as the reverse complement.
CGCTGAGCACGGCGGGCGACCTTGGGCCGTGTCCGTGTGAGCAGGTTGGTCATGGGCCAGCCTCCTCTGTACCGGGCGCCGCGCCGTTAGTTCTGGTCAACGGCGTCTTGGACAGCTTGCCTCAGCTCGTCCGGAGTCGACAGCTCGATCGGCTCGTCACCCAGGAAGATCGTCGGCGTCGCCTCGACCCCGAGCGCCATGCCGGCGTCGAAGTCCTGCTGCACCCGCGCCTCCGTCGACGGATCGCCGACTGCGTGGTCGTACTGGCCCATGTCGAGCCCCAGGTCCTCCGCGTAGCTGCGGAACACGTCGGCCTTCGACTCCTGCTGCTCGCCCCACTCAGCCTGGGTATCGAACATCCGCTGGTACATCGCCTCGAACTGACCCTGCTCGGCTGCTGCCTCGACGGCGATCGCAGCGTTCATGGAGTTCTCGTGTCCGGGCAGCGGGAAGTACCGGGTGACGAAGGTCACTTCGCCCGCGTGCGTCTCGCGCAGCTCCTCGACGACGGGGTGCACCGCAGCACAGACCTCGCACTCGAAGTCGAGGAACTCGGTGAACACCACCGACCCGTCGGGGGCGGTGTCGAGACGGTGGCTGTTCTCCGCGACGACGGTCACCTCAACCGGGTCGGCCTGCGGTGCGGCCGGTCTGACCAGGACGACGGCCGCGACCGCCGATGCCGCGGCGAGGGCGCCGATCAAGGCGAGGTTGATCTTCGTGGTGCGCTTCATGGTTCTCCTGGCGGTCGCGGCACGGACGTCGTGCCGTCAGGGGGGGAGGTGGTGGCTAGGTCAGCAGCAGTCGCAGGGCTCGACCTGACGCTCGCCCGTCAGAGCCGACACGGGCGTCTTGCACGCGTCGCCGCGCCACGCCTCGAGTCCTTCCCGCACGGCGAACACGACGATGACGAGCCCGGCTACCGGATCAGCCCATGTCCACCCGAACGCGAGATTGAGCACGAGGCCGACGAGGACGGCCGCCGACAGGTACGAGCAGATGAGCGTCTGCTTTGAGTCCGCCACGGCCGACGCCGAGCCCAGCTCGGTGCCGGTGCGGCGCTCGACCAGGCTGAGGAACGGCATGATCGCGAGGCTCACCGCGGCGAGAACGATGCCGACCGGGGAGTGGTCGGGCTCACGGAGACCCGTGAGTGACAGCACTGCGTCGACCGTGACGTAGGCGGCCAGGCCGAAGAACGACACGGCGATGACGCGCAGCGCGACCCGTTCCCGCTTCTCCGGGTCGGGGGCGGCGAACTGCCATGCGATCGCGGCTGCCGACAGCACCTCCACGATCGAGTCGAGGCCGAATCCGATCAGGGCGGTCGAGGAGGCGACGGTGCCGGCGGCGATCGCGACGATCGCCTCGATAACGTTATAGGTGATCGCGACGGCGACGATGATCCGGATGCGACGCTGTAGGAGCAGACGGCGGGCGGGAGCGAGCAGGGCGGGAAGAGTCGTCGTGCTCATGCGCCGGTCCCGCAGCAGAGGGGGACGTCGCAGGCGTCGTCGGTGCAGGGCTCCCCGTCGTCGACGGCGAGCACGACGTCGACCAGGGCCGTCAACGCCTTCGTGAGGTGAGCATCGGCGATCTCGTAGCGGGTCGATCGCCCCTCGGGCACGGCGACGACGATGCCGCAGCCACGGAGGCAGGAGAGGTGGTTCGACACGTTGGACCGGGTGAGTTCGAGCTGATCGGCGAGTGCGCCTGGGTAGCCGGGTTCATCGAGCAGGTGCAGCAGGATGCGCGATCGGGTCGGATCGGCCATGGCGCGCCCGAGGCGGTTCATGACATCGGCCCGCGTCGAAAGGGTCAGCATATGCTGACTATACAGCCAATACTGACGAGTTGGTCTGGGGCGCCACTCAAGTCAATTGGGCCTTCGAGCGCCGGACACACTGCTCTTCGGCAGTCGTCCTGCACGAGAATGGCCAGTCATCTGATCCCCCAGGACGGAGACCTCGAAAGCGAGCTCGAGCCTCATGGGCTTCGTGACGGACTGCGTCCAGGTGACGCGGGCGCCCTCGTCGCCGCCCTCGACGCGAAGGTCCCGCAAGGGCACCTCCTCCGACTTGCCTGAAGCCCTTCCCCTCACCGTTCCGTCATCGACAGAGAAGACCAGCACGGCTCGCATGGTCCCGATGGGTGTTCGCATCGAGATGTCCCATGTGCCGGTGACGCGGCCGATGGAAGCGCCACACGGGTCGTCGGAAATCGGCGCGGTCGGGGCCGTCCCAGCGCGAGCGCCTCAGGTCCGCGCGCGGCCCAGACGATGCCCCGGCGCTCGTACCCGAACAGCTTTTCGACTGCAAGGGCGATGCGGGGCCCGAACTCCCGCTCCAGCAGGTAAAGAGCGAGGTCGAGGCCAGACGTCACACCTCCGGCACTGACCAGGTCGCCGTCGTCCACGACGCGAGCTCTGACCACGGTCGTCCCGGTCGCCTCGAGGACGTTGTTGCCCTGGGTGTGCGTGACTGCCGTCCTCCCTTCGAGGAGGCCAGCCATGCCGAGCGCGAGGCCACCGACGCAGATGATGGCAACGAGTGTGTCGGGGGCCGCCAGGGCTCGACGCATGAGGTCGGGCAAAGCAGTCTCGCCGAGGCCGGCGAGGATGACGGGGATGGTCCTGACCATGTCCGGATCCCCGACGGTGGGTCCTGACGCTCCGGGCAGGATCACCATGCCAAGTGCTTCTGGTCCAGGACGTGGCTGGCCGTGAGCGTCATCCCTCGGGTGCCGCTGACGACGGATCCCGGTTCGTCGAGGGCGACCAGCCTGGGGAAATGAGCTCTGCCGCTCTCGTGACGTGGTCCTGGTGTGTCCCGTCTGTCATCGGCCTATCGGCGCCGTCACGAGGTGCGGGCGCCCGGTCAACGGGTGCTCGATGATCGCCGAACGGCAGCCGAAGACCTCTTCCGTGAGCCTTGAGGTGAGCACCTGAACGGGGTGTCCGGAGGCGCGGATGCGCCCTTCGTGCACGACGAACAGATGATCGGCGTGGGCGACGGCGTGGTCAAGGTCGTGCAGCACGACGACCCTGGTCAGGTCGACATCCTCGAGGAGGGCGAGCAGGTCGTGCTGCGCCCGGACGTCGAGGTGGTTGGTGGGTTCGTCGAGCAGCAGCACAGGCGCGTCCTGGGCCAGGGCCCTTGCGAGGAGCACTCTCTGACGCTCACCACCGGAGAGCGTCAGATAGCGACGCTCGAGGAGGTGCACGGCACCGCATCTCTCGAGGGACAGCCGCATGATCTCGCGATCCGCCGCGGACTCCACGGCGAACCATCTCTGGTGCGCATGGCGTCCGGTGGCGATCACGTCTCGGACGAGAAGGCTGTCGTTCGTCGTCTGGTGCTGGGTGACGACTGCGCGAAGTCGTGCGGCGTGGCGAGGCGTGATCGTCGAGACGTCGGTGTCACCGATGAGGATGCTCCCCGAATCGGGCTGGAGGGCTCGATACATCGCGCGGAGGAGGGTCGACTTCCCCGAGCCGTTCGGGCCCACGATCGCGACGAACGAGCCCTCCTCCACCTCGAGACTCAGGTCGTCGATGAACGGGCGTCCGCCCAGGCTGATGGTGACGTGGTCGAGGGAGACCCTCATGCTCGCTTCCCCTCGGAGTTCATCAGCCAGAGGAAGAAGGGGCCGCCGATGAGGGCGGTGAACACGGTGAGCGGGTATTCGTTCGGGCTGCCGACGGTGCGTGCGACGAGATCGACGAGGATGAGGAACAGAGCCCCCGCTATTGCTGAGACCGGCAGCAGGCGCCTGTGGTCTGACCCGACGAGCAGCCGCATCGCGTGCGGGATGATGAGGCCGACGAAGCCCACTCCCCCGGCCACGCTCACCGCCACCGCGGTGAGGACTGCCGAGACCAGCAGCAGCCCGAGTCGGGTGCGCCGCAGGTCGACGCCGACTGCGGTGGCGTCGTCGTCGCCGAGTGCGAGAGCGTTCAGGCCTCGCGACTGAGCGAGCAACCACGCCCCCGCGACGACGAGGACCACCGCGGGCAGGACCAAGGCCGACCACCGTGCCCCGGCGACGCTCCCCATCATCCAGAACAGGATGCCTCGCAGCTCACCGGGATCCGCGTGGAGCTGGACGAAGCTCGTGCCGGCCATGGCGACGTAGCCCAGGGCGACCCCCGACAGCACGAGCCTCATGTCGGTGAACGAGCCAGACCGCTGCGCGAACGCGAAGACCAGTCCGAGCAGCCCGATCGCCCCGACGAAGGCGGCGACGGAGGTCGTGACGCCCAGCAGGGCGGCCGACCCGAAGGCCATCACCAGGACGGCCCCGAAGGAGGCGCCCGAAGACACCCCGATGATGTACGGGTCCGCCAGGGGGTTGCGGAGCAGCCCCTGGAGAGCTGCCCCCGCGAGGGCGAAGGATGCCCCGACGATCCCGGCTAGGACGACCCGGGGAGCTCGCAGCTCCCAGATGATCCTCTGGTCGAGGGGATCGATCGAGCCCCTGTCCCCGCTGAGGTTGCCGACGACGGTCCGCACGACCGCCTCGGGGCTCACGGAGACGCTGCCGATCGAGACCGCCACGACGGCGACGACGGTCGTCGCGGCGGCCAGGACGACCATCCACGCGAGCAGCGAGCCCCGTCGCGTCGGCGACGCACGAACTTCCACGAACCCCGGCCGATCAGAAGGCGTCGGGGTGCGCAGCGCGAGCGATCTTGTCGATCGCGGCGGCGTTCGTCGGCCCGACGTACACCCCGTCCGACACGGTCACGTAGCTGTTGTTCTTGGCTGCGTCCCACTGCGGGTACTCGGCGAAGAGCGCTGCCGCCTCAGCGTCGAGGTCTTCTCCCCGAGTGAACCCGCCGACGACCAGGATGTCCACATCGGCGGAGGAGAGCTGCTCTTCGTCGATGGCCGAGGTGAAGGTCAACCCGCTGTCCTTCAGTGCGCCCGAGACCCCTGCGCGGGCGAGGACGTCGTCGAAGATCCCCCCGAGGAACACGGCGGGCATCCCGTTGGGCGTCATCATCGACATGCCGGGGAACACGATCAGCCCCGTGGGCTCTTCCTTGCCCTCGACGGCTGCCGACACGGCGTCGATCTGACCGCGCAGGTCATCCACGAGGACCTGCGCCTCGTCCTGCACGTCGAAGACGTTGCCGACCAAGTTGAGGAAATCGAAGGACGACTCCACGGTGGCCTCGTCGAACGCGCCGAGTTCTTCCTCTGTCGCGTCCTCCTTGCCCATGGCGCAGTTGGCAGGGTTGACGAGGGTCTCGATGCCCGCCTCGGCGAGCTCCTCCCGTGACGACTGACCGGAACTCGGGTCGAACCCTCCCGAGGTCGTCGCGATGACGAGGTCCGGCTCGAGCGCGAGGAGCTGCTCGGCGGGGATCTCGAAACTGCCGGCCATGTCGACGTCTCCCGTCGGGAGCGCGTCGATCTGCTCGACCAGTCCCGGCATGTCGGACATGCCGTAGTTCTGGGTGTTCGCGAGGATCGTGTCCTCGAGATCGAGCATCACGAGTGATTCCACCTCGGAGACCGACGCTCCGTTCATCAGGACGACTCGAGAGGGCCGCTCGTCGAACGTCTGGGTGAGGCCGCAGTTCTCGATGCTGAGGGGATACGACGTCGGCCCGCCGGTGAGCGTCGTCCCGTCGCCGACCGGGCCGGCTGAATCGGCAGGAGACGGAGTGGCCGAGCACCCCACCAGGGCGGTGAGGGTGACGAGTGATCCAAGGGCCAGCGCGGTACGTGATCTGGCGAAGTGCATGGGAGGGCCTTTCTTCAGAGGGAATGATTGACTCTACAAGTTGTAGAACACAGCGACACGCGGATTCCTCCACGTCGACACACCGTGCGCCGCATGGCGAACGGATGCCCGTGCAGTGTCAGCGTGCGGGGGCGCGGAGCTCTTCGACGAGCGGTGCGAGGAAGTCGCGAGAGAGGTCGGTCAGTGCCGGGCCGGCCTTCTCGGGAGTGCCCGTGTCGATTGGGGGCTCAGGGGCGTACTCGGCGCCCAGAACGGCGAAGCGTGCCATCTCCTCCCCGCACAGGTACGAGACCAGCGTGATGGCGAGGTCCATGCCAGCGGTGACTCCTGCCGCTGTCAGCCGGTTGCCGTCCTCCACCACGCGCTCGTTGACCTCGACGGCGCCGTAGCCGGCCAGGAGGTGCCGGACGGACCAGTGCGACGTCGCACGTCGTCCCTCGAGGAGGCCTGCGGCGGCGAGAGCGATCGAGCCGGAGCAGACGCTGGTGACGTAGGTCGCCTGGTCGCCGAGGCGTCGCAGGTCGGCCATGGCACGGGCGTCACGGAGGAGGATGCCCGTGTCGCCACCGGGCACGAGGAGGACTTCTGGGGCGACACGCATGTCGTGGAGCGCCAGCGCGGGCACCAGGGCCACACCGCTGCTGCTCAGCACCGCTTCATCCGCGGAGCCCGTCGTGACGAAGTGCACGTCCGCGCCCGTCGCTGCCAGGAAGTGGAAAGGACCGACGACGTCGAGAAGCTCGAAGCCGGGGTGCAGGACGATCAGGATCGTCTTGCCCGTGGCGAACCGCATCCCGGGCCGCGCGGCGAGGGTGTGGTGAGCAGCGACGGAGCGGTCGATGGCGTTCTGCTTGGCGGGGTCGTCGCCGACGACGCTGAACAAGGTGCTCCCAGTCTGGTCGTTCCCTGCCGTGCGTCCAGGCAGCGCCTCGGTCTCCGTGCTGTCGTGGGATTCATCGTTCATGTCCGGTTCTCCTTCTCGTGATGGTCGTGGTGGGTCGAGGTCGGCCGTCAGCTGTCCGCATAGACGAGCTGCAGGCGACCGGTGAGCGGGTTGACGAGCGTGTCGGCGCGAACGCCGAATACGCGCTGCAGCAGCTGCGGAGTGAAGACCTCGCCCGGCAGCCCCGAGGCGACTACCCGGCCGTGTTCGAGCACGACGATCTCGTCGCAGTAAGACGCCGCAAGGTTCAGATCGTGCAGCGTGACCAGGGTCGTGACGTCGAGCGACCGGACGAGAGCGAGCAGCTGGAGCTGGTGTCGGATGTCCAGATGATTGGTGGGCTCGTCGAGGACGAGGAGCCGCGGCTCCTGTGCGAGCGCGCGGGCGAGCTGCACTCGCTGACGCTCTCCACCCGACAGTGTGCTCATGTCACGGTCGGCGAAGTCCTCGACACCGGCCCTCCTCATCGCCAGTTCGACGACTCGCCCGTCCTCGGCACGGCCCGATCCGAGCAAGCTGCCGTGCGGCAGGCGTCCGGTCGTGACGCAGTCGACGACGGTGAGTTCGAGGTCGACGGGGCTGTCCTGGACGACCGCTGCGGTGATGCGCGCCGCCTCCTTGGCCGACATCGACCAGACGTCACGATCCTCGACGAGCACGGTCCCCTCGGCCGGCCGCAGCATGCGGTAGATCGTCCGCAGGAGCGTCGACTTGCCGCTCCCGTTCGGGCCCACGAGGCCGACGACGTTCCCGTGGGCACTCAGGGCCACCTCTTCGATGATCCGGCGTCCGGCTAGGTCGACGCTGACGCCTTCGACGCGGAGCGCTCCGCCTGCCCTGACGCTCATCGTCCGCTCCGCCCGGAGCGGCGCAGCAGCCAGAGGAAGAACGGCGCACCGACGACGGAGGTGAGGAGACCGACCGGCACCTCGGTCGGCGCGAGGAGCAGCCGAGCGCCGATGTCCACCAGCACCAGGAGGAGCCCCCCGGCGAGAGCGGACGCAGGCAGCACCCAGCGGTGGTCGGAGCCGATCACCATGCGGACGGCGTGCGGCACGACGAGGCCGACGAACCCGATGGAGCCGCTGACCGCGACGACGACGCCGACGAGCAGCGAGGTGATGACGAACAACCCCAGTCGCACCCGGCCGACGTCGACGCCGAGACTCGCGGCCGTCTCGTCACCGGTGAGGAACGCGTTGAGGACGGGGGCGAGGAGCACCAGCACGGTCGTCGATGCGACCAGCACGAGGGCCGGCACCCCCAGGTCGCTCCAGGTCGCCGCGGCGAGGCTGCCGGCGAGCCACGAGAGCACCGGCCCGACGCCCTGGTTCGTGCCGCTCGACCGGAGGACGAGGTAGCTCGTGACGGAGCTCAGCAGGTACGACAGAGCGACGCCCGCGAGCAGCAGCCTGTTCGGAGTGACGCGCCCTCCCTGCTGGGCGAGCACGAAGACAAGGAGAGTCGTGACGAGAGCTCCGACGAACGCGGCCACCGGTGTGGACACGGAGGCGAGGGCACCGGTCGTGAGGGTGAGCGCGGCGACCGCGGCGACGGAGGCGCCCGACGAGACGCCGAACACGAACGGGTCCGCCAGGGGGTTCCGCACGACGGCCTGCAGGACGGCGCCCGCGACCGCGAGGGCCGCTCCGACGACGAGGCCGAGGAGGGCGCGAGGAAGACGGAACTCCCACACGATCTGGTCGTCGAGACCGTCGACGCGACCGAGGGCCCACGGTGCCAGGCGCCCGCCGACGACCTCGAGGACTCGACTCGGCGCGATGCCGACGCTGCCGACGGCCACGGACAGGACGACGGCCACGACGCAGGCGGCCACGAGCACACCGATCATCAGCTGCGGGTGTTGGAGAGCCCTGATCTGCTGCCGGGAAGCGGTGGCCGCGCCGTTCATGAGGAGGGGACCGTCAGGTCCAGGTCTGAGTGGATCGCGTTGGCGATCTTCGTCAGCCCGACCATGACCGAGATGGAGGAGTCGGTCTCCTGCGTGGGCACCTCGGTGATCCTGCCGGCCTGCACGGCGGGCAGGTCGGGGAAGTTCTCTTCGAGGAACGCCTTCTGGGACGCGAAGTCCTGTCCGGGAAAGGTCCCCACCAGGACGACGTCCGCGTCGGAGGCGGCGAACTCCTCCTTGCTGACGTAGACGGAGTCCGAAGGGAACACGTTCTCGCCTCCCGCTGTCGTGATGAGATCGTCGTAGATGCCGCCCGCGAGGACGATCACCGGACCGGTTCCGCCGTTGAAGTAGGCCGTCTTGACGGTCGGCTCGCCCTCGACAGCCGAGACGACGGCCGATCTGTCGGCCTCGAGCTCCGCGACGACCTCGTCAGCCCTGTCAGCGACGTCGAAGATCGTCCCGTAGTCGCGGAGCGTCTTCTCGACGGACTCGATGTTCCAGGTCTCGGTGCTCTGCGAGTCGGTCGAACCGCAGAGGTTGGCGCCGTAGACGGCAGCCCCGGTCCGTTCGAGCTGCTCGACGGACGCGTAGCCCTGCGAGGCGTCGAACGCGAAGCCGTCGAGGACCTGACCGGTCACGAAGTCGGGCTTCTCGCTGAGGAGGACCTCCTTCGAGGGGAAGCCCATCTGGCTGCCGACGTCCTTGAGCCCCGTCGCCTGCGACGCGACCGACTCGGGATAGGGCGCGTAGTTCTCCTGGACCGCGACGATCCGGTCGCCCAGGCCCAGGGCGAGGAGCGCCTCGGTGTTCGACTGCCACAGGCTGACCGCACGCTCCGGTGGGGCGTCGATCGTGATCTGTCGACCGCAGTTCTCGAGGGTCACGGGATACGTCGTCGACGTCACACCGGCAGGCGAAATCGCGGGCGTTGCCTCGCCGCCCGCGGCCGTGCATGCGGTGGTCAGGAGCAGGAACGCGGCCGCCGCCCCGGTTCCGGTGAGGACGTGTCGGACGGTGGATCGCATGGGACTCCTTCAATCGGTGGCGCCAGCTATTCTACGTCTCGTAGAAGACTGACCAGAGAATCCTCTTGACCATGAACTACATTCTGTAGAACAGGGTCGTGATGACACCGACGAACAACCCGAGGGAGCATCGATGACCACCGCCGACGAGGTCGACCACCTCCCGTGGCTAGACACTGCGACGAGCCTCACGCAGGTGGCCGCCATCGCCGTCTTGATCGTGTTGGTGCTCGCTCGACCCACGCCGGACGACGACGACCCGCGGCCCGTGACCCTCGGCGACGACGTCGCCTCCCTGAGACACCTTGCCGAGCGGCTCGCCTCCCGATTCGCTCGAACGCCTCGAGCGCCGAAGGACCCGTCGTGACCCCACCGCTGTTCCGGGGCCTGCGCGCCCGCCGGACGCCCAGCTCCTCGACTCGGGGAACGACCCGGCATGGAAGGCAGCCCGTGCGGGTGCACGACATCTCCCGCGCGGCCCGCGACGCGCTCCTCGTCGAGCTACGGCCCGTCGAGCCAGACCAGGAGCTCGAGGCCTTCGAAGCCGGGGCGCATATCGACCTCCACCTCGACGAGCGCCTCGTGCGCCAGTACTCGCTCGTCAGCCACGGCGAGGACACGGCGAGGTACCTCGTCTGCGTGCGCCACGACCCGAACGGTCGCGGCGGCTCGGCGGCGGTGCACGAGCGCCTCGCCGTGGGCGACGTGGTCGAGGTGTCGAGGCCCCGCAACACGTTCCCCCTCGGCGGGTCGGACTCGTCGGCGGTCCTCCTGGCAGGGGGTGTGGGCATCACGCCGTTCGTGACGATGGCCGAGCAGCTGCACCGGCGGGGCACGCCCTTCGAACTCCACGCCTGGTCCCGCGACGCCGATGCCCTCCCCCTCCTCGCCCTCCTCACCGCCAGCCCGTGGCGTGATCGCATCACCCTGCACCACAGCGACGACGGCGACTCCTTCCGGACGAGCTGGCCGCGATCGCTCGAGTCGGTCGACGACGGAGGCGCGGTGTACGCCTGCGGTCCCGAGGGCTTCGTCAGCGTGGCCCGTGACCGCGCCCTCGCGGCGGGCTGGCGGACGGACCAGGTGCGATGCGAGAGCTTCGACCCACCCGCCGAGCCGACTCGAGACGGCGACAGGACCTTCACCGTCGTGGCCCGCTCGACGGGCGAGAGGATCGAGGTCGGGGCAGACGAGTCCATTGCGGACGCCTTGGAACGGCGAGGCTACGAGACCTACCGCTCCTGCGGCCAGGGGCATTGCGGGTCGTGCCTGACCGCCGTGCTCGCCGGCGTCCCCGATCATCGCGACGACTTCCAGACGGAGGTGGACCACGCTGCAGGGACCCGCATCAACACCTGCTGTTCGCGGTCGCTCTCTCCCGTCCTCGAACTCGACGTGTGAGCCATGGGCGGTCACGTGGGCCCGTGGGCCTGGGCCCTCATGGGCGCGAGGTGGGGACTACGCGTTCATCAGGACGAGCATCCACGCCATGCCCGCGGCCATCACGACATGGCAGAGCAGGTGGACGCGGTGCCCCCGGCTGACGAACATCTGCACGAGCCACCAGAGGGCCGCGACCACTGAGACGACGACGAAGAGGACGTTGACGACGTCGGCCCAGATGGGGGTCGCCGTCAGCATGTCGGCACCGGCGTCCGCTCCGGCGTGCTCGGCGTGGACCGATCCCCCGCCGGGGCTCATGGCACCGGCCATCAGCAACGGCATCGCGGCGAGCATCCAGATCATGGCCACGTCCAGCGCGATGTGGCCCGCGAGGTCGGTGCGCGCACGCCGGGACGACGCGCGCAGGAGCGGCGGCACGAGAGAGAGACCGAGGATCGCGAACAGGAGGACCTGTGCCCAGGTCACGACGTCCATCGCGAAGAACCAGGTCATGGCGATCATGGCGATGCTCATGACGCCGTGGTTGACGTCGACGAGCTCGCCGTCGGTGATGACTGCTCGCCGATCCGCGGCACGGAGCCTTCCCACCAGGGCGTCCCCCACGCAGATCACGAAGGTGAACGCGAAAGCGATGGTCAGGACGATGTTCCAGGGGTAATCGATCACGTCGACAGGTTAGTTCTACATCTTGTAGAGTGCCAACTCGACGACCGGACGATCCCGGTCCCGACCGAGAGGCTGGCATGACCGCGACCGAGATGGACCGCCGCACCGGAGCCGACGTCCCGAACAGGCCGACAGGCCGAGTGGGCCGTCCAGGCAGGCGTCCGACGAACTGGTTCGCCGCTTTCTGGCGGTGGCACTTCTACGGTTCGATCATCGTCATCCCGGTCCTGTTCATCCTCTCGATCTCGGGCTTGACCTACATGTTCCGAGCCGAGGTGGACTCGTTCACTCATCCCGGCGTCCTCACCGTCACCGCCCCCGAGGACGCAGAGCGCGCCTCCCTGTCGAGCCAGGAGGCTGCTGTCAGAGACGCGTTCCCGGACAGGGAGGTCCTCTCCGTCGTGGACGCGGTCGGCGACCGTTCGACCGTCTTCGTCACGGAACGCGCCGACGGCGTCGGGAGCAACGTCTACGTCGACCCGTACTCGACCACCGTGACGGGGGACCTGACCGAGAACGAGCTCGTCTCGAACTGGGCCGAGCGCATCCACGGCGACCTGCTGCTGGGCGACGAGCAGATCGGCGACAGGATCGTCGAGCTGGGGGCCAGCTGGGCGATCGTCCTGACCATCACGGGGTTCATCATCTTCTTCCTGGGTCGCCGTCCCCGAGGCGCGGCTCGGGCGAAGAAGGTGCCGGGCTCCAGGCTGCGCGGCATGCACGCGATCGCAGGCCTGCCGGTCGGGCTGGGCATCCTGATGCTGGTCGTCTCCGGCCTGCCGTGGACGGGCGTCTGGGGTTCACTTGCCGAGCAGGTCGCGGCGGGCGACGGAGGATCGCTGTGGGGCGCGGACCCCGGCGCCGAATCGACCCTCGGCGACCTGATCGAGGACACCAACGGGACGACAGCTCCGGCCGGCTGGGCGATCGCAGGCGGCCCTCTGGGGACGAGCCAGGGCGCCGGCTCGATGATCTCGATCGACGAGGCCGTAGCCGCCGCTCGCGACGAAGGCGCGCCCGAGCCGTACTCGATCGTCTACCCGGAGGGGGACGACGGCGTCTTCAGCGTCATGGGCAGCCAGTGGAACGACAACGGCAACCCCTCCGAGTCCGACGTGGCCCTCGAGAAGACCGTCCACGTCGACCAGTACACCGGCGACGTCGCCGGCACCTATGGTTACGACGACTTCAGCGCCACCGCCAAGACGGTGTCACAGGGCGTCGCGCTGCACGAAGGACGTCGCTTCGGCACCGTCAACACGGTTCTCACGGTGCTCTTCTGCCTCGCCGTGATGTTCCTCTGCATCTCGGGGCCACTCATGTGGTGGACCCGTCGAGGACGCGCCTCCGGACTCTCGGCCCCCCGGGCGGCGCTCCCCGTCTGGAGCAGCAGGGTCCTGCTCATCGCGATGGTGGCCCTGGGGCTCTTCCTGCCGATCTTCGGGCTGTCCCTGATCCTCGTGCTGGCACTGGACCAGCTGCTCATCCGAAGAGTGCCGCGCCTGCGCAAGTTCTTCGGCTCGGTCTGATCACACAGCCGAGTCGCCAGATGTCGGACGAGACTGCCGACGACCGCTCGGGCATCACGCCCGTGCGGCCCACGATGGAAAGGAATGCACGATGACCACTTGGACAGGGCCCGTGAACGGCCTCACCTGCAACGGCTGCGTGACGACGGTCACCGAGACTCTCATCGGCCTCGACGGCGTCGACTCGGTCGACGTCGACCTCGCCCCCGGGAAGACATCGACGGTGACTGCGCACGGTACGCGCGAGCTGAGCGACGCCGAGGTCGGCGCCAGCCTCTCGGCGGTCGGAGCGTTCTCGATCGCTCACTGAGGAACCGGTCGACGTCGAGAGAACACGTTCGCCACCGCGTTCTACAGCACGTAGAGTGGGAGGTGCGTGAGGCGTCGACCGGGAGGCCTCCACTTGAGAGGACCCCCTGTGCAGACCACGTTCACCGTCGCCGGCATGACCTGCGAGCACTGCGAGAAGCGAGTCACCGGGGAGGTGGGCGATGTCGTCGGTATCGAGGCAGTGACTGCCGACCACGTGACGGGCCTGCTCTCCGTGACCAGCGCCTCCGCCCCCGATCCCGAGGCCGTCCGCGAGGCGGTCGAGGAGGCGGGCTACACCGTCGTCGATGGCTGAGACGATCCCGCCACCCCCCGCAGCCGCCGCCTCAGCGGGCCCCTCGCGGCGAACTCGCGATCGGCGCGCGGCCCTCGGCTCGGTCTTCGTCGGCATCCCGCTGCTCGCCGTCGTCGTGACCGTCGTCGTGATGGGCCCGTCCGGGTACGAATCCCTGCACCGACCTGTGCCCGACCTCGTCACATCCCTGATGAGCGGTCTGCTCCGGGTCGTGGCCGAGTGCGCCGGCTCCGTGACGGTGGGCGCATTGTTCTTCGCCGCCTTCATCCGAGCACGCTCGGGCGCCCGCCGGCTCGTCGTCGACAACGGTCGTGACCTGAGCACCGTCCGGTGGGCGTCGCTCCTCTGGGCCCTCAGTGCGACGAGCCTCGCAGCCGTCGACGCCGCCGACGCCAGCGGGCAGTCGCTCGATCGCCTGCTGGAACCCGGCTCGCTCGCGTACCTGATGTCCGCCTCCTACCTGCCCGGCGCGTGGGTGCTGGCAGCTGTCGTCGCGTGGACCATCTACCTGATGGCGAACTTCCTGGGGACATGGCAGCCGCTCCTCATCATGCTCGCCCTCAGCATCCTCGCCGTCCTCGCCCCTGTCGTGGTCGGGCAGGTCCTGGTCGGACCGCAACACGACTTCGGCGGAGATGCTGCCATCATCGGCACACCCGCCACGACCATCCTCACAGGACTCGTGTTCCTGGTCGCCTGGGCTGCCGCGCGAGGGGACGCCCTCGGCGCGGTCGAGGCCCGCCGCCTGCGGTGGACGGCGGTCGTTACCGGCGTGATCGCGGCGGGCACCCAGACGATCATCGCCGCGTTCATGCTGGCAGGCTCGGCCCCGTGGGAGAGCGCGACGGGGTGGCTGTTCCTGGTGCGGTTCGCCCTCCTCGGCGCCCTCGGCGTGCTCGGTTGGCGGGCGACACGGCCCGCTGCCGCTCCGCAGCACTCGACCTGGACCATCACGGCACTCGCCGCTCTGCTGCTCTCCGCGCACCTCGGGATCACCAGTGCCATGACGCGCATCCCGCCTCCTCAGTACTTCGTCCCCACCTCGGTGGACCAGGTGTTCCTCGGCTACGACGTCGACAGCGAGCCGAGCCCGCTCGTGCTCCTCCTGGAGTGGCGGCCCAACATCCTCTTCGCCGTCCTGACCGCCGCCGGGATAGGCCTGTACCTCTGGGGTGTCCGACGGCTCCGACAGCGCGGCGATGCCTGGCCCGTGGGACGCACGATCGCCTGGGTGCTCGGCTGGGCCACGGTGTTCCTCACGACGTCATCCGGTCTCGGCAAGTACTCCAGCGTGTCGTTCAGCCTGCACATGATCCTGCACATGTCCCTCAACATGCTCGGGCCGCTGCTGCTCGTGATGGGCGGCGTCGTGACGCTCGCCCTGCGAGCCAGCACCGCACACCGGAGGAACGAGCCCGCAGGCGTGCACGAGTGGATCACCGCCATGCTCAACTGGCGCCTGACCCATGCCTTCTACCACCCCATCCACGTCTTCGTCTCATTCGTCGGCACCTACTACCTGCTCTACCTGACGCCGATCTTCGGGGAAGCACTGAGGTACCACTGGTCGCACCAGCTGATGAACCTCGACTTCCTCATCATCGGCTACGTCTTCTACAGCCTCGTCATCGGCGTCGACCACCCGCCGCGGCCTCTGCCCCACATCGGCAAGCTCGGCCTCGTCCTCGCCGCGATGCCCTTCCACGCCTTCTTCGGCGTCGTCATCATGTCGAGCGAGACCGTGATCGCACGGAACTACTACGAGTACATCGGCAAGTGGTGGATGACCGACCTCGCCCACGACCAGTACGTCGGCGGCGGCATCGCCTGGGCCGCCGGCGAGCTGCCCCTGATCGCAGTCGTCATCGCCCTCGTCACCCAGTGGTCGAGGCAGGACTCCCGACGCGCGAAGCGAGTCGACCGCCACCTCGACAGCGGCATCGACGACAGCTTCGAGGCCTACAACGACATGCTCAATCGGCTCTCCGGCCGGAGCACCACCCCCTCGGGAACGCCCGAGACGACGGCGACCGCCGAGCGGGTGCCCGAGATGAAGGACCAGACGTGACCACCACCTCCCAGCCCACGGCAGCCGTCGACACGACCACCGCCCCGTCGGAGGCGTACTTCGAGCTCGATGTCGGCGGCATGACCTGCGCGTCGTGCGCGAACGCCGTCGAGCGGAAGCTCAACAAGCTCCCCGGGGTGACCGCCTCGGTCAACTACGCCACCGAGCGCGCGCTCGTCTCGGGGCTGGCACCCGCACAGGTCGACACCGCCATCGCCGCGGTCGAGAAGGCGGGCTACGCCGCCGCGATGCGACAGGGCGACGACGACAGCTGGACCGCCAGGGCCACCGAGACCACCATCACGTCGCTGCGTCGCCGACTCGCCGTGGCTGCTCTACTCACCATCCCGCTCTGCGACCTGACGATCCTGCTCGCGCTCGTCCCCGGTTTCCGGTTCGACGGATGGCAGCTCGTCTGCGTCCTGCTGGCCGTGCCCATCGTCACGTGGGCGGCGTGGCCGTTCCACAAGGCGACCTGGCGCAGCCTGCGTCGAGGCACGTTCGGCATGGACAGCCTGGTCTCGCTCGGCAGCATCGTGTCCTTCGGGTGGGCCGTCTACACGCTCGTCTTCGCCCCGAGCACGGAGCCGGGCTACTGGCTCGGCTTCGGCGTGACCCCCGCCGGCGCCGACGCCATCTACCTCGACGTCGCTGCGGGCATGGTCACGTTCCAGCTCGGCGGACGCTACTTCGAGACCCGCTCGCGCCGCCGCGCGGGCGACGTGCTGAACGCCATCGGGAACCTGGCCGTCCGGCAGGCCCGCGTCCGTGACGCCGACGGCACCGAGCGTGTCGTGCCGTCGACCGAGCTCCGTGTCGGGGACACGGTCGTCGTCCTCCCTGGCGAGCGGATCGCCGTCGACGGGACCGTCTCGTCCGGGACGTCCACCGTCGACACCAGCGCCATGACCGGCGAGTCCGTCCCCGCGGACCTCGCACCGGGAGACGACGCCATCGGCGGCACGGTCAACGTCACCGGACGTCTGGAGATCACCGCCGTCACCGTCGGCGCCCGCACCCGCCTGGCCCAGATGGCGGCCCTCACCGAGGACGCCCAGAGACGCAAGGCCGGGGTGCAGACCTTCGCCGACAAGGTCTCGTCCGTCTTCGTGCCCTGCGTGATCGTTCTCGCTGTCATCGTGACCGCCATCTGGCTCCTGATCGGTGCCGAACCCTCGACGGCCGTCGGCAACGGCATCGCCGTCCTGATCATCGCGTGCCCCTGCGCACTCGGCCTCGCCACCCCGACCGCGCTCATGGTCGGCATCGGACGCGGCGGGCAGCTCGGCGTGCTCATCAAGGGACAGGACGCCCTCGAGGCGAGCGGTGTCATCGACACCGTCGTCCTCGACAAGACCGGCACCGTCACCACCGGCGGCATGCGCGTCGTCGACGTCGTCGTCACCGGGATACTCGATCGCGAGACCCTGCTGCGCCTCGCCGGCAGTGTCGAGACGGCCTCGGAGCACGCTGTGGCCCGCGCCGTCACAGCGGCAGCATCCGCCGAGGTCGGCATCCTGTCGACGCCCGAGGGCTTCACGGCGCTGACCGGCCTCGGAGCCCGCGCCGTCGTCGACGGCCACCAGATCCTCATCGGCAACGCCCGCCTCCTCCGGGAGAACGGGATCGAGCTCGACGCCGTGCTCACCGAGGCGGTCGAACGGCTCGGCTCGACCGGCGCCTCCGCGGTCCTCCTGGCCGTCGACGGTGTCGCCTCGGCCGTGTTCGGGGTGCACGACGACATCAAGCCGTCCGCACCTGCCGCGGTCGCGGGGCTCCGAGCACTCGGCCTGCGCACCGTGCTCCTGACCGGAGACACGGACGGCGTCGCGCAGACGGTCGGCGCAGCCATCGGAGTCGACGAGGTCATCTCGGGTGTCCTGCCGACCGACAAGGCCGCTGCGATCTCCGCCCTCCAGACCGACGGCCACAGGGTCGCGATGGTGGGTGACGGCGTGAACGACTCCGCTGCTCTCGCGACCGCCAACCTGGGGCTCGCCATGGTGCAGGGCACCGACATCGCGATGAAGGCCGCCGACATCATCCTGGTCAGGGACGACCTGCGTGTGGTGGTGGACGCCGTCCAGCTGTCACGCCAGACGCTCCGGACGATCAGGCTCAACCTGGTCTGGGCCTTCGGGTACAACGTCCTCGCCATCCCCCTGGCTGCGGTCGGCTTGCTCAACCCGCTGATCGCAGCGGCGACGATGGCCCTGTCGTCGGTGCTCGTCGTGTCGAACAGCCTGCGGCTGCGCTCGTTCGAGCCGAACCGCAGCGGAGGCGCACCCCGCGGGTGATGCGCCTCTGCTGACGTCGGTCAGCCGTGCACGCGCACTGCCAGCGGAGACCGCCGACGGGACGGTGAGTGCCGGTTGCTCGCCTCCACAAGGCGACGAGCGCGGAGCGACAACGACTCATCCCGGGCGAGGTGCGCCATCTTGACCAGCGCGTTGGCGGTGTGCACCGTTCCCAGGCGCCGCGCGGCCGCGTCGTCGGCGATGAGCTCGACGAGCATCCTGGTGGTGCGCTCCAGGTGCCGGGCTCCAGCCAGGCCCGGAGTGCACGCCCTGTTGAGCTGCGCGAGCTGCGCGATCACGCCGTGGTGCTGCCGCAGGTGCGTCCGCTCGTGCTCGACGACCGCCGCCAGCTCCATGGCGGTCAGAGCCCGCTCGAGCGCCGTCGTGACGAGCACCCGGTTGCTCGGGGCAGGGATGCTCATCGCGAAGGCGCGGTCGAAGGGCACGACGGTCACATCGACCCCTCCCACCCGTGTGCTCGGGTGGCAGGCCGCCACCAGCGCCATCTGCTGGTGCAAGGCCCGGTCCGTCGCCGCGAGCGGCTCGAAGCGCGTCGTGACGAGCGCCACCAGCCCCCCGACGGCGACGAGACCGCCCCAGCCGACCACGACCAGCACCGTCGACGCGAACCACCCACCCATCGGGTCCGACGAGGCTTCCCGAGAGAATGCGACCGCGGCCATCGAGTTGACGAGCCCGAGAGCAGCCGCCGCGATGCCGCCGAGGAACGCGGTGTACCAGGAGGCGAGCGCCAGCCGCGGCCAGCGGAACCGCCAGCGGCCGTGCGCCAGCACGAAAGGTGCACCGACGATCAGCACGAGCGACGCCCCGATGCAGGCGAGCACGATCAAGGCGACCGCCACCTAGATCACCCTGCCCGAGACGAGCTGGCCAGGGACCAGCCGTCCAGGGGTCAGTCGGCTTCGAGCGCCGCCCGCAGCGCCTCGACGTCGCGAGGATCGAGCTGCCCGGCGAAGCGCAGCAGCGCAGCGCTTCGGTCGCTGCTCGCCACGAGGGCGGAGACCATCGTGCTCGCAGCGGACTCCGACTCCGACTGTGCCGCCGAGAAGACGAATCCGCCGCCCGCAGCGGGTGCCTTGACGACGGACCCCTTCTTGTGGAGACGATCGAGGATCGTGAGCACGGTCGTGATCGCCGGGGTCGCGTCGAGCTCGAAGGTCGCCTGGACCTCTTTCGCCGAGGCAGGCGCGCCCGCACGCCAGAGGGCTCTCATGACCTCGTTCTCGAGCTCGCCGCGAGAACGCTTGGCGGGAGTGTCGGACTTGTCGGTCATCCCTCGACTCTATCCGGGCGACGGCTTCCCCGATGGTCACGACGGCCCGGGGTTCCGCGGACCTCACGGCGCCTCCGTGCCCGTCGCCCCACCCGACACCTGCGCCACGAACTGCGCGAACGCAGCGGCGTCGGTCGGCGAGCCCTGGTACTGCTGGCCGTTGACCAGCACGGTCGGCGTCGCGGACACCGCGGCGAGGTCGGAGTTCGGCACCGGGTCGTTCAGCGCGCGCTCCGTCGCGGAGGTGACCCACTCCGTGAACTCGCCGTCGGTGATGCAGGAGGCGACGGCAGGGTCGTCGACGCCGGCGCCCTCCACCAGCGTGACCAGCTCGTCGTTCGTCAGGCCGGTGGTGTTCTCGGTCGGCTGCTGGGCGAACAGGGCGGTGTTGACGTCGAGCGCAGTATCAGGCTGGTAGTTCGCGACGCAGGCCAGCACGTTCGCCGACCGGGTCGAGTACTTCGACCCGAGGCTCGCGTTGTCGAGGAACCCGAGGGGGTGGATCTCGAGCTCGGCCGCTCCCTCGCTCACCCAGGTCTCGAGCTGTTCGGCGTTCGTCGTGTCGAACTGACCGCAGAAGGGGCACATGTAATCGAGGTAGACGACGATGCTCGGCTTCTCGGTCGTGCCCGCCGCCGAGGGTGTCGGGGAGCCGTCGGCTGGCGTCGCGTCCGTCGTCACGGCCGATACGGTCGTGCCATCGCCCGACAGCAGGATGCCGTCACTCGCCATGTTCCGGGGGCCGGGGCCCGCCGGCACGAGGGACCTCGTGATCACGAGGGCGATGACGGCCAGCACCGCCAGCACGCCGACGATGAGACCGCCCTGAAGGGCCCACCTGTTGCGCCGACGGCGTCTGGCCTCGGCTTCACGGGTGATGCGGGCCTTCTCGCGGGCCGACTCCCGTCGTTCGCGTTTGGTTTCGGAGTTGTGTGTTGCGGACAAGATGACTCGTCTCGTTCTGGTCGGCACGGGGTGCCGGAGTTTCCAAAGTGCTCGTCCGGTCGCAGCGACGCAGACGGGCGCATGCCGGGACGTCGTCCACGGCGAGGATGCGCAAGAAGCTCTGCCGGCGTGTGAGCGACGGCAGAGCACACGACACGCGCTCTCGGCGCATCGTGCATCAGCTCGGATCAGGCGGCGAGCGGCGGTCCTCGAAGGGGCTGGGCAGGCGCCGCGGCGCGGAGCGCGTGGGGGATGATCCGTGCGACTCGCGGCACGAGGTGCCGGGCGATCCGCGGTGCGGTGGTCACCGCGATCCCCGTGGCGGAGATCACGATCAGCAAAACCCGGTCCGCCAGACCGATGGCAGCGCGGACGGCCCTCTCGCCGCGCCAGAGGCCGGCGACGGTCACCAGCCAAGCGGCAGCGTGCGCGATCCACATCACGCCGCCGTGGTGCATCGCCGGCATCGCCCCCGCTGCCATCGATGTGTCAGCCACGAGCACGAGAGTCTCGTGTGCGTGGTGCCCGCCGCCGGTGACGGCTACACGAGCAGCGCCTCCTCCCCCCAGGGAGAAGAGCAGGTGGAAAGCCGCCTGAGAGACGGCGACGACGATCGAGAGCCGGACGAGCGACGGGCCTCTTCCCGCTAGGGCGACACCCAGTGGCAACGAGAGGGCGATCGCGAGGACGACGCCGAGCACGCCAGGAGAGGAGCCGCCACCCGCGACGTGCGAGAACGCTGCCAGGGTCACTGCAACGAGGGTCGCCGATGAGCCACGCGCCAGGCGTCCCCATCTCGACTGCACTGTGGCCGCCTCCCGCTCGTTCCGGTTCTCAGCCTAGATGGCTGACGCCGCAGGTCGGTGGGAGTCCGCCGTCGCGGCGTCGTCGGTGTCCGCGACGGCGGGGACGGCCAGCGCCCAGGCGTTCATCGACTCGAGCACGGGTCGGAGCCCGAGCCCCGTCGGGGTCAGCTCGTAGACGACCCGCGGGGGGATCTCGGCGTAGACCGTCCTGGTGACGAGGCCCGACGTCTCGAACTTGCGGAGACGGTTCGTCAGAGTGTGCGCACTGATGCCCGGCAGCGACTCCTTCAGCTCGGAGAACCGGGCCGGCCCCTCGAGCAGATTCCGGACGATGAGGGTCGCCCAAGGGCCGTCGAGCAGGGTCAGGAACTTCGCGATGCCGCACTCGGGCCAGATATCCCCACAGAAAGCCATGAAAAAAGAGCTTAGGCCAATAGTGCAGTTGACGTAACCGATGCACTAGATGCACTAATGGGTCCATGACCTATCTCATCCACGGCGCCACGGGCGCCCAAGGCTCCCCCGTCGTCGCCGCGCTCACCAAGTCCGGCGCCTCCGTTGCCGCGGCTGTCCGCCACCCCTCCACCTACTCGGGAGACGGCACCGCCGTCGCCGTCGACCTCACCTCTGTCGCATCGCTGGCGGCCGCCTACGAGGGCGTGGACGGCGTCTTCGTCCACCTGCCGATCGGCACGAATGAGCAGCAGCTCGCTCACGCCCGCAACATCGTCGCCGCGGTCGACCGGGCACGTCCCGGCCGCGTCGTCGTCTCCACCAGCGGCTACCCGACCGAGGACGACGGCTCGGGCGCAAACCCCGTAGCCGCGCTGATCGATGGGCTCACGGCAACCGGCGTCTCGGTCGCGATCGTCGCGCCTCGCCTCTTCCTCGAGAACCTCCTGCTGCCTCCCGTCACGGCCGGCGTGGAGAAGGATGGCGTGCTCCGCTACCCGATCCGTCAGGACTACGCCGTGTCGTGGAGCTCGCACCTCGATGTCGCGGACGTCGCCGCACGGCTGCTCACCGACGCGTCCGTCGTCGGCGTGGTCGGAGTCGGCGCCCTTCCCGGTCTGGTCGGAGCGGATCTCGCCGCCGGCTTCGCAGCGCAGTCCGGTCGCGCCGTCCAGTTCGAGTCCCAGGAGCCGGACGACTTCGGGAGCCTGATCGAACCGCTCTTCGGCAAGGCCGGGTCCGACCCCGTGGTCGACTCGTACCGCTGGCGCGCCACGCAGGAGTCCGAGCTGATCGACCCGGCGACCAGCGCCCAGGAGCGTCTCGGTCTCAGCCCTCGCTCCGTCGAACAGTGGCTGGTCGATCTACAGGGCTGACGCTGGGTACGGTGGGGTGCCGGGCCTGCTGAATGATGGGATCACCGTGGACGACAGTTACACCCTCCGCCCGATGAGCGAGGCGGACCTTCCCACCGTGCTCTCGATCTACCAGCAGGGAATCGACGGAGGCGACGCGACCTTCGAGTCGGCTCCACCGACTCCGGAGCAGTTCGATGCTTCGAGGCTCGCAGAGCACCGGATCGTCGCGGCCTCCCGCTCCGGCCGCGTCGTCGGCTGGGCTGCTGTTTCACCGGTGTCTCCCCGGGCTGTCTACGGCGGCGTCGTCGAACACTCCGTGTACGTCGATGCCGCCGCCCGAGGCTTCGGAGTCGGGCGAGGGTTGCTCCGGGCCCTCGTGGAGTCGACTGAGGCAGCGGGCATCTGGACCTTGCAGGGAGTCGTGTTCCCCGAGAACACGGCCAGCCTCGCGCTCCACGCCGAGCTGGGGTTCCGGGTGGTCGGCCGGCGGGAGCGGATCGCCGCACCCCTGGCCGGGCCCCTCGTGGGACGTTGGCGAGACACGATCCTCATCGAACGTCGATCCCAGCTCACGTGACGGATTGTCGCCGGCCCAGGGGTTGCGGCCCTTGTTCGCCGTGGCCTGGGTCACCGGCCGAGGGTGCGCCCTGCCCCCAAGGGATGTCATGGCCTCGTCGTGATGAAGCGTGTGATGTGAGGGTGTGGTTCCAGGCCGGTCGACCTCAGGTCAGATGACTGTGGCGCCGTCTTGTGAGTGCGGGCGCGAGAACGGCGGCGACGAGGAAGAGGGTCGCGACGGGCCAGAGCGCCGGCAGCAGCCCGAACCCCTGGGCGAGCAGACCGATCAGAGGTGGCCCGATGAAGCTGGCGACGTACCCCACGCTCGCGACCAGAGCCACTCGTGCCGCGGGATCGTTCCCCTCGGCTGCAGCGGACATGCCGAGGGGGAAGCCCATGGAGACCCCGACTGACCAGAGGACCACGCCCACGACGAGCGTCACCGTGCCGAGGTCGAGGATGAACAGGACGACGCCCACCAGACCCAGGATCGAGGTCCAGCGGATCATGCTCGCCCGGCCGAATCGGTCGACCAGAGGTCCAGCGGCGACTCGCACCACCACTTGAGCTGCGGAGTAGATCGCGATCGCCAGTGCTGCGAAGGTCTCCGGTTGATCCAAGGCATCCCGCACGACGACACTGATCCATCCGTTGGCAGCCCCCTCACCGAACTCCGCGGCCAGCATCACGACCCCGATCGCCAGGAGCCGGCCATCGATCAAGCGAAGCAGTGGCATTCGCGACCGTCCTGGCCCCGGCGCTGGCCTCGACCGGCGGGTTCCGCGGCTGCCTGATGGAATAGCGCGCACGAGCAGGACTCCTGCAATCGCGATCAGGGCAGCTTGGGTGAGCAACTGGGTCTGAGGCGGGATGCCGAGAGCGGCGCAGGCAGCACCAACGCCCGAGCCGATCACGGCTCCTCCAGGCCAGGCAGCGTGCATGAGGGGCAGAAGCGACCGTCGAGACAATCGTTCGATGACTGCGCCGTCGATATTGATCAGCACATCCGTCGCACCGACACCGGCCCCGGCGATACCGAGCCCGAGGAGCAGCACTCCGACACTCCCCATCGCCACACCGAGGGCGACGGACACCACACCGATGGCCATCGTCATCGCCGTGACGAGGAGGGCGCGCCGCCCACCGACGCCGGAAAGTAATGTGCGTGAGGCGGCCAGCCCAGCCATGGACCCGAACGTCGTCGCTAAGAGAACGAACCCCAGCTCCGCGTCGGACAGGCCGAGATCCGAGCGGATCGCCGGCAACCGGGCCGCCCAGCTCGACAGCGTGAATCCACCCAACGCGAACGCACCGAGGATGGCGAACAGCCACCCCCGACGAGCCCTTGCTGCTGCCTCTGTCACTATGCCCCCAAATTTTACAACGTTGTAATCCTGAGCTTAGGGGACATGCGCGCTTCGCCTCAGTCAGCCCTGGTGCGCCTCGTCTGCATGCTCGACGGCGTCGTCGACGATGTGAGACACGTGCCGGTCTGCCACCGAGTAAATGGCTTCACGGCCGACGCGAGACAGCCACGCGGCCCGCAGGACCCTGAGGTGCTGCGACACGAGCGGCTGCGAGAGACCGGAGGCCTCGACGAGAGCGGTGACGCCCGACTCGCCCTCGCCGATGCCCCTTCAGGACGCTGTCGACCAGGGGGAGGCGCTGCTGCGGGACGCCGCCGAACGCACCCTTCGGCTCGTCCTGCTCGGTTCATCCATCTCAGCTCGACAGACGGATCGGGGTCGGCATCTGCAGAGCCTGTGAGCGACTCCGGCCAGGGGATGCAGGTTGCCGTGCGAGCCTGTTCATCAATAGGCCGGGTCCGACCCCGTGGTCGACTCGTACGCTGCCGCGCCACGCAGGAGTCCGAGCTGATCGACCCGGCGGCCAGCGCCCAGGAGCGCCTCGGTCTCAGCCCTCGCTCCGTCGAGCGATGGCTGGTCGACCTGCAGAGCTGACGCTCAGTTCGACGGCTGTCTCGCCGGCTTCACGTCGGGGCGTCGACGGCGGCGGCGTCGGGCACTCGATGCACGTCGACGCCGTCGCCCAGATTCCGGGTGGTGGCTCGGGGTCGGGGTCGCTAGGCGATCGGTCCACCCAGGACGAGGTCTCCCACGTCTCGAGGCGCGGCCGCCGTCAGCCGTGCGCCCGCGCGGCGGAGCTCCTCGGCGGTCCCGAAGCCGTAGAGCACCCCGATCACGTCGACACCGTTCTCCAGGGCGGCTTCCACATCGTGCTCGCGATCGCCGATCATCACGACCTGTCCCGGCGAAGCGCTTCTGGTCTGCAGCGCGCGACGGAGCGTGACGGCCTTGCCGACCACGTCGTCGGGAGCACGACCGTGCACCGTCGTGAAGGAGGAACGGAGCCCCGTCGTCTGCAAGGCGCCCTCGGCGAATTCCTGGATCTTGGCCGTCACCACGCCGAGCTGGACGCCGGCAGCGAGCAGACGTTCGAGGAGCTCGCCGATGCCCGGGTACGGACGGTACTGGGCGATCCCCCCGTCTGCGTAGTGATCACGGTAGTGCCCGACGGCCTCGGTCACGGCCGCCGCGTCGAACCCGTAGAGATCACGGAAGGAGTGCTCCAAGGGCGGGCCGACGAATCGACGCAGAGCCGCGGGGTCGGCCTCTACGACACCCATCCGGGCCAGAGCGTGGGCTGCAGCCTCCGTGATGCCCGAGCCCGGGTCGCAGAGGGTTCCGTCGATGTCGAAGAGGGCGATGTCGTAGTGCCGCATGTGTTCTCCTGACCTGTGGATCTAGGACGATACCCACCACTCGCCTCCGAACGAGAGCTGGCCGAGCTCTATCAGCGGGACGTGCAGGAGGGACGTGGTCGTCTCGCATCCGGCGGTCGCCTACGGCGCGCCAGCGACGCCGGGCCGCTGGGGGTTCGAGTCCCGGAAGGCGCACGAAAAAGGCGGCCCACGTAGTGGACCGCCTTTTTGTCGTGTGCGCCTGGAGGGACTCGAACCCCCAACCTTCTGATCCGTAGTCAGATGCTCTATCCGTTGAGCTACAGGCGCATTTCTCCGGCCGATTGGCCAGAGGAAACACTACACGAGGCAGGGCCTCCCCGCCAATCGGCCCGGAGGGCGCGGGTCAGGCCCCGCCGGAGGCGCGGGTCAGGGAGCGCGCGGACCCTCGGCGTCGTCGTTCCGCTCGCCGAGCAGCTCGTCGATGTCGTCGGCGTCGGCGGTGCCGGTCCGCTCGCGCATGTCGCCGGTCGCGTCGCGGCCGTTCACGTCGTCGGATCCGTCACCGGAGCCGGCGTCCGACCCGGGCGCGGGCGGGGCGTCGGCCGTGCCGCTGTTCTCCGACACCTCGACGGTGGGGGTGTCGTCGCGCTCGCCGAAGGTGCTGTCCTCGTCGGTGACGCCGCCCTGGTGCGGCTCGTTGCTGTTCGTCGTGCTCATGGATCCTCCTCGATCGGGTAGGTGACAGTCTCCACCTGCCCGACCCGCGCCTCCCAGGCTCACCGCAGACAGGCCGACGAACCTGGGAGTCCCTCGGCTTTCGGGTCATTCCGTGCCCCGTGGGAGGTTCCGCCCAGCGACCGTGTTGTTTCATTGGTCGGTGTCCGCTTACCCGACCGTCTCCGCACCCCCGGCTGTCCGCCGCCCGGGTGCCACTCGGTGGGCGGTCACCTCGGGCGTCGCAGCCGTCGCTCTCGTCGGCGTGTACATCGCGGCAGTGCTGACGCCGGCCGGCCAGCGGGTCGAAGACAGCATCCTCGCGTCGGTCGACGGCAACACGCTGCTGCAGTCCGGCGTCGCGCTCGATGCGATCTCGCCCACGGCCGTGCTCGCGATCCTCGTGCTCACCGTCGGCGTCTCGCTGCTGCGCCGCCGCCCGGGTGCCGCGATCCAGTCGGCAGCGCTGATCATCGGGGCGACCGTCACGTCTCAGCTGCTCAAGCAGTTCGTGCCCCGCCCCGACCTGACCGGCGAGCTCTACAGCAACAGCTTCCCGAGCGGGCACGCGACCATCGCCGTCGCCGGTCTGCTCGCGGTGATGACGGCGTTCGGCCGTCACCTGCGGCCCTTGCTCTTCGTGGTCGGCACGGCGTTCGCGGCGATCGTCGCCGAGCAGACGGTCGCCTACGGCTGGCACCGCTGCAGCGACGTGGTCGGCTCGTGCGCCGTGGCGCTGCTCTGGCTCGGGATCGTCCGGTTCGCCGCGAGCCGCTGGTCTCGCGCCGCGACGACGGTCGACCAGGTCGGCGCGAAGTCGCACGCGGTGACCTCGAGCATCATCGGTCTGGCGGTCGTGGTGTGCCTCGCGACCTCGGGGGCGGTCTGGGGCATCGGCATCGGCAGCGACATGAGCCTCTCGGGGTCGACCGGGTACGGGGTGCTCGACGGCGCCCGCCTGGCCGCGGCGGGCGTGGTGCTCGTCACGGCCTGGATCGCCTGGAAGCTCGACCGCCGAGCCTGACCGCCCAGGAGGCGGCGCAAGCGGTGCGGCGGGTCGGTGTCCTCCGCGGCGGGTCAGCGCTGACCCGCCGCGAGTGACACGAACCCGCCGAAGCCATTACGCACCAGAACGTAATAGCTCGCGCGGGTTGGGGGTGCCCGCCGAAGCGGCTGCGCATCGAAACGTAATAGCTAGCGCGGGTTGCGGGGACCCGCCGCGGGTCGCCGTCGGGCTCAGCTCCCGCCGGTCCCGAACAGCAGCCCGAGCGCATACGTCACCGCGGCCGCGCCGAAGCCGATCACGAGCTGCCGCAGGGCACGGCGCAGCGGACTCGCACCCGACAGCAACCCGACGACGGCGCCCGTGCCGAGCAGCGCGATGCCGACGAGCACCGCGGCGACGACGACGGCGGTGAGTCCCTCGAGGCCGAACAGGTAGGGCAGCACGGCGATGATCGCGCCCGATGCGAAGAAGCAGAAGCTCGAGCCTGCGGCTCCGAACGCGGTGCCCAGAGCGTCCCGGTCGTCGTCGGGAGCGGAGACCGGACCAGCCGCATCACCGCGCGCGTCGCCGGCCTCGACATCGCCGCCGGCCCGCAGGTCGCGCACCGCACCTCCTCGTGAGCCGGAGTCGTCCGGACCACCGAAGGGCGCCTCCCCCTGGTCCGTCCCGCCGAGCACGGCGCGGGCCCGCGCATCGGCGTCGACCGCCGACATCCCGCGCGCGCGGAACACCAGCGCCAACTCGTTCGCGTCGACGTCGAGGTCGGCGAGCACTCCGCGGGTCGCGGGGTCGGGGGTCGACGCATCGAGCAGTTCGCGTTGCGACCGCACCGAGACGTACTCCCCCGCGCCCATCGAGAGCGCCCCGGCGAGCAGCCCCGACAGGCCGGTCAGCAGCACGACACGGTTCGACACCCCCGTCGCGCTGATGCCGAGCACGAGGGCCAGGTTGCTGACGAGTCCGTCGTTGGCGCCGAAGACCGCCGCCCGGAACGACCCCGAGAGCCGCATCCGCCCGCGCTCGGCCAGAGCGCGCACCACCTCGCCGTGGATCCGCTCGTCGGCCGCCATCGCGTCGGTCGCGTCGACGTCGGTCGCGTACGGCGAGCGGGCCTCGGCGCTCTGCACCAGGGCGAGCACGAAGATCGACCCGAACCGCCGGGCCAGCAGGCCGAGCACGCGCGTGCGCACGTCGGTGCGCGCGGGGCGCCCGACCCGGTCGCCGAGCAGCGTGAGCCAGTGCTGGGCGTGACGGGCCTCCGCGTCGGCGAGTGCGAGCAGGATGTCGCGCTCTTCGCCCGTGCGGCGTCGGGCGAGGTCGCGGTAGGTGCTCTCCTCGGCGCGCTCGTCGGCGAGGAACCGGCGCCACCGCCGCAGATCGGCGGGCGTTGGCGCGGGCGCGGCGGCGACGGGGCCGCCCGGTGTGCTCGACATGCCCCCAGTATCGGTGCTCGCGGGCGGCCCGTGCGGCGTGGGGGCGGGCGCGGCGGACGGGTTCGGCGGGCGGGTTCGGCGCGGCGGCGGGCGGGTTCGGCGCGGCGGGGGCGGGTTCGGCGGGTTCCCGTCATCCGTGGCGGGTCAGCGCTGACCCGCCGCCGAGGACCGGAACCCGCCGAAGCACCCGGCGAGCACGGGAACCCGCCGAACCACCCGGCTAGCACCGAAACCCACCGGAGCCCGGAGCCGAGGAGGCGCGGGTAGCCTCCCCGACGTGACCTCACCCCGCTTCGTCGGCATCGACCTCGCCTGGCGCGACTCGACCCCGGCGCGACCCGCGAACGAGACCGGTCTCGCCGTGATCGACGCCGACGGCACGGTGCTCGACGCCGGCTGGGCGCGCGGCGTCGACGAGGTCGTCGAGTGGATCGGCGCCTGGGCGACCCCGGGCTCGTCGATCGCGATCGACGCCCCGGTGCTCGTGCCGAACGCGACGGGCATGCGACCGAGCGAGCGGGAGGTGGCGCGCGCCTACGGTCGCTGGCACGTCGCGGCCAACGCGAGCAGCGCCTCCTTGGCGTGGCTGGGCGGTCGCACCCTCGGCGAGCGCCTCGAGTCGGCGGGGATGGTCTACGACGACGGCGTGGCCGAGGTGCCGGCCGATCGGTCGTCGTACTTCGAGTGCTACCCGTACACGACGCTGGTCGGCATGTCCGAGCTGGGCTACGAGACCCGGCGGCCGCGCTACAAGCGACCCGACACGACGCTGCCGCTCGCCGATCGCCGGGCCGCGCGGGCCGCGGTCTGCGACGACCTGATCGCCCGCATGAGTGCCCTGGACTCGGCCACCCCACCGCTGTCGCTCGCGTCGCACACGGTGTCGCGCCTCCTCGTCGACGAGCCCTCGCCGCTCGTGGACCGGGCCTACAAGCACCGGGAGGACCTCCTCGATGCGCTGCTCTGCGCCTGGACGGCGTCGATCAGGGTGCGGACGCCCGAGCGGCTGCAGGTGCTCGGCAGCGCGACGGAACCCGACGAGCGAGGGAGGCGCGCGACGCTCCTCGCGCCGGCCCGCGACTCGCAGCGGCTGGCTCCCGCGCCGCGGGCTCTCGGCCGCCCGGAGACGTCGGGCCGCACGCCCGGCGCCCCGGCCCGAGGCGCACCGGCCTAGGAGACGTCGCCGTCGAGGTACAGCCAGCGCCGATCGCGGTCGCGCACGAACCGGCTCGCCTCGTGCTGCACGTGCACCTCGCCGTCGGTCTTCGAGTGCGCCTCGAACTCGACGACGCCCGTGTCGTCGAACGGACCGCCGCGCTCGGTGCGCACGATGTCGAGCCGGAACCAGCGGGTGCCGGCCTCGACCTCGAGCGCGGTCGGCCGGGACGACGGGTGCCAGGTGGCGGCGAGGTAGGGGGCGTCGCGCAGCGAGTAGGCGGTGTAGCGCGAGCGCATCAGACGCTCGGCGGTCGGCGCCGCGGCACCGCGGTGCAGGGGGCCGCAGCAGTCGCCGTAGACGTCTCCGCTCAGGCAGGGGCAGCGGGCGGTGTCATCCATCCCGCCATTCTCGCCGGTCGGCGCCGGCGGCGGCGGGCGGCGCCGGCAGCGGCGGGCGGCGGCAGTGGTCGGCGCCGGCAGCGGCGGGCGGCGTTCAGGCGGCCTCGCCGGCGATGTTGACCATCCAGTGGATGCCGTACCGGTCGGTGACCATGCCGAAGCTGTCGCCCCAGGGGGCCTTCTCGAGCGGGACGCCGACGGCGCCGCCCTCCGAGAGCCCGGCGAAGTAGGCCGTGAGCTCGTCGGCGTCGTCGCCGGACAGCGACAGCGAGATGGAGTTCTCGCTCTCGAGGGGGATGTCGTCGGGGCGGTCGGAGGCCATCAGCAGCATGCCGTTCGCCGCGATGAGCTGGCCGTGCATGAGGCGGTCCTTCTCGGCCGGGCCGCCCACGCCGAACTCGCCGAAGGTGCTGACCGTGCACTCACCGCCGAACACCGAGCGGTAGAAGTCGAGCGCCTCGCGCGCCGTGTCGCGGAAGGCCAGGTACGGGGTGAGCTGGGTGGGCATCATCGCTCCTCTTCGTCGGTGACGGCAGCATGGCACCGGTCGACCGCCGACGGAACCCCTTGCGGCGTCCCCATCCGCGACTCCCGTCCGGGGGCGACCCGAACTGGGCCTCGTCGGGCTCGGCGCCGGGTGGCACAGTGACACGATGAGCACCTCGCCCGGCGACGGCCCGCACGCCGTGCACGACGCCGAGCTCGTGTTCGCGCACGTGCGCGCGGTGGTCGGCGACCGGGCCACCCGCCAGGCGTCGCCCCGGCTGTCGGCACGACTGACGGCGCGGGCGCTGCGACGCGCCGGGTTCCACCACGTGACCGGCGAGCGGCTCACCGCCGGTGATCTGCGCCGCGACCGCACCCAGTTCTTCGACCGCAGCGAGACGGTGCTCGTCGAGGTGCTCGCGCTGCCGCGCTGGTTCTACGGCCTGTACGTCGAGCCGAACACCCCGACCTGCACGCAGTGGGCCGAGGTGACAGCCGTGCTCGACGAGCTCGGCCGCCGCGTCGACGCCCGCCTCGCCCCGGCCGACGACTTCGCCCACTGACCCCGCTCGCCCGCGGCGCGGCCCGGCGCGATCGGATGTCGGCGGCCGTCTCTACGCTGACCTCATGCAGCCACTCGCGCCGGGGGCCCTCCGCCTCGTCCATGTCAGCGACTCCCACCTGACCGGCGACGGCACCCTGCACCAGGGCGTCGTCGACACCACCGCGGCGCTCGACCGGGTGCTGACCGAGGCGGGGCGGGTCGAGGGGGTGCGACTGCTCGTCGGGTCGGGCGACCTGTCCGACGACGGCAGCAGCGCCTCCTACCGTCAGCTGCGCGGTCGGCTCGACGCCTGGGCGGCGCCACGGGGTGCGGCCGTCGCGCTGGTGCCCGGCAACCACGATCTGCGGGCGGGCTTCGCCGAGGTGTTCGGCGGAGACCCCGATGCGCCGCTCGACCGCGTCGTCGAGGTCGACGGCTGGCGCGTGATCGGGCTCGACACCTCCGTGCCGGGCGCCGGCTACGGCGACCTCCGCCCGCGCCAGCTCGATCTGCTGCGCGATCTGCTCGCGACCCCCGCCGCGCGGGGCACCGTCCTGGTGCTGCACCACCCGCCGCTGCCCGCACCGACCACGCTGCACGAGGCCCTGGCCCTCCGCGCTCCGGAGGCGCTGGCTGCGGTCATCGACGGAACCGACGTCAGGGTCGTGCTCGCCGGCCATTACCACCACCACATCGTCGGCGACCTCGCCGGCGTGCCCGTCATCGTGGCCCCCGGGGTCGCCAACGACACCGACGTCGCGGCGCCGGAGGGCACGGAGCGCGCCGTGCGCGGGTCGGGCTTCGTCGTCGTGGACATCGAGCCCATGGACGTCGAGCCCGGCGGCGGGCACGTCGGCGGCGTCCGATCGACGGTCGTGCGGGTGTACGACGCCCACGACGGCGACGAGGTCTTCTCACTCGATCGCGACACGGTCGAGCGGATCGCCGCGGAGGCCGGGCCGCCGCGCGACTGACCCGAGCCGCGCGACTGACACGAGCCGCATGACGATGACGACCGGAGGGCCTGCGGGCGGGCCCGGCACCCCGGCCGTCCAGCCCGGAGGCGTACGCTCGCAGCACACGCGGGCAGCGCCCGCACCCCTTGTCGCACAACCAGGAGGAGCCCGCATGCGCGTGGTCGTCGTCGGAGCCACGGGCAATCTGGGCACGGCCCTCCTCAGGCGCCTGCAGGCCGAGCCCCGCGTGACCGAGCTCGCCGGTGTCGCACGCCGCGGGCCGCGTTCGGCCTCGCCGCCCTACGGCGACGTCACCTGGTTCGGCATCGACATCGGCGACGACGCCGCCCCCGAGCAGCTCGCCGCCGCGTTCGCCGGGGCCGACGCCGTCGTCCACCTCGGGTGGGCGCTGCAACCCAGCCACGATCGCGACGCCATGTACCGGACCAACGTGACCGGCACCTCCCACGTCCTCGACGCCGTCGTGCGCGCCCGGGTTCCGCACGTGCTGATCGCCAGCTCGGTCGGCGCCTACAGCCGCGGCCCCAAGGGGCGCCGGGTCGACGAGTCGTACAAGACGCGCGGCGTGCGGCACTCGAGCTACTCGTCGTACAAGGCGACGAACGAGAGCGTGCTCGACGGGTTCTCGCGGCAGCACCCCGACGTCGTCGTGACGCGGATGCGCCCCGGGCTGGTGTTCCAGGCCGCGGCGGCGCGCGAGATCGTCGGGCTCTTCGCCGGGCGCTGGGTGCCGACCACCTGGCTCAGCCGGTTCCGACCGCCGTTCCTGCCGTTGTCGCCCCGCTTCGTCTCGCAGGTGGTGCACGCCGACGACGTCGCCGACGCCTTCTGGCGCGCCATCGACCGGCAGGCCGGGGGCGCGTTCAACCTCGCCGCCGAGCCCCTCGTCGACTCGTACTCGATCGCCGAGGCGTTCGGCAGCCGCGTCGTGCCCGTGCCCTACCGGGTGCTCCGCACCGCCGCGCTCGTGACCTGGCTGCTGCGCCTCCAGCCGACCGAGCCCGGCTGGCTCGACATCGCCGCGAAGATCCCGGCGATGTCGACCGAGAAGGCCCGTCGCGAGCTGGGCTGGGCTCCGACCCGCACGGCCGACGAGACCCTGCGCGAGTTCGTCGGCGGACTTGCCGCCGGCACATCGAACGAGGCGTCGCACCCCCTCAGCGGCTGACCCGCGCCTCCGCCGCCACCACCAGCACCACCGCCGCCGACCGAGGAGAACCGCCGTGTCCGACCTGCCCCCCGCCTCCCTCGTCGTCGTCGACCGGCCGATGCGGGGCACGCCGCCCCGGGGCCCCGGCGACGTCGGCTTCCGGCTCGTCGACCCCGACAGCATGACGATCCACGTCACCGACCTCGGGGTCACCCGAGGCGACGGCGTCTTCGAGGGCCTGGGCGTCGTCGACGGGGCGGTGCAGGCGCTCGAGCCGCACCTCCTGCGCCTGGCGCGGTCGGCCGCCATGCTCGATCTCCCCGAGCTCGACCTCGATGTCTTCCGCGCCGCGTGCCTCGCCTCGGCCGCCGCGCACGAGCCGGCTCCGTTCCTGCTGCAGAAGCTCGCGGTCACCCGGGGCATCGAAGGCGGCGACGGCACCCCCACCGCCTGGGTGCGGACCGCCGTGATGGACGACCCCGCGCCCGAGCGCCGACAGGGCATCTCGGTGGTCTCGCTCGACCGCGGTTACCGGCACGACGTGGCCGAGACCTCGCCGTGGCTGCTGCAGGGGGCCAAGACGCTGTCGTACGCCGTCAACAAGAGCGTGCTGCGCGAGGCCGCCCGGCGCGGTGCCGACGACGTCCTCTTCGTCAGCAGCGACGGCTACGCGCTCGAGGGTCCGTCCGCCTCGCTGATCGCCCGCTTCGGCGACCGGTACGTGACGCCGCGCACCGACCAGGGGATCCTCGCCGGCACGACCCAGGCGGCCGCGTTCGACGCACTCGGACGACGCGGAGTGACCGTCGAGTACGCGCTGCTGACGCTCGAGCAGGTGCGTCGGGCCGACGCGCTCTGGCTGGTCTCCAGCGGTCGGCAGATCGCGCCCCTCACGTCGCTCGACGGCGTCGCGCGGGTCGTCGACCACGACGAGACCGAGCGCCTCGGCGAGGCCCTCGTCGGGCGGCGGAGCTGACGCGGGCCCGCCCCTTCGGCACCGGCGGAGACAGCCGACGAACCCCGTTGTCCATGATGCGAACGGACTCCGTCGGCGACTGGACGACCCTCGGAGCCGGTGCGAGAGTGACGGTGCACCGGTTCACGGCGGTGCGACACCAGTTCCCCTCACGGTGACCACAGGGACACCAGAAATGAGTTGAACCATGATCTCCACCCCCGATTCGATCTCCTCCCCCGCCGTCCTCGACCTGGCCGAGACCCAGCCGCTCGACCTGGCCGCCCTCTTCGCGGCGGACGCCCGATGAGCGCCGCATCCCTCGAGCGCCTCTCACACGAGGCGCTGGTCGCGCACATCCGCAGCCGCGTCGACACCTCGAGCGACAGCTTCTACCGCCGCGAGGTCGGCGTCTCGGCCGTGCGCATCACCGCGTACCCGAAGCGACGCCGCGCCTCCACCGCGCTCGCCTCGCAGCCCGAGACGCCCGCCGCCTCGAGCGAGCCCACCTACGCCGACTTCCTGCGCGGCACCCGGTCGGAGCTCGCCTCCGCCTGACCCCGCACGACACGAAGGGCCCGTTCCGCCGACCGGCGGCGCGGGCCCTTCTGCGTGTCGGCCTCCGACGTCGCTGCGACCGCCCTCTGCGGCCGGACCGCGCCTCCTGAACCGCAGGGTCGCGACATGCGGGCGGCACCGGCACCGCGCCTCCTGAACCGCCGGGTCGCGACGTGCCGGCGGCGCCGGCACCGCGCCTCCTGACCGGCGGCCGAGGAGGCGCGGTGCGGCACGTGCCTAGGAGGCGCGGCTCCGCAGCAGGGTGAAGCTCGCGTCGCGGACGAGCAGCGTCGTGACGGCACCCTCGACCTGCTGGCCGGGGTCGCTCGACAGCGCGAGCTCCCACTCGCCGTGGGGCGCGTCGGGCACGTTGAACTCGACGACGGCCGTCGAGCCGTTGACGAGGTAGGCGAACGCGTCGGCGTCCTTGTGGGTCAGCACGAACGTGATCGCCTTGTTCTCGCCCTGCTGCCAGTCGCCGCTCGTGAACGAGTGGTCGTCGGCGCGACGCACCTGCACGTGGTCGTCGCTCTCGACCTCGGGGGCGTATCGGAACCAGTCGGGGCGGAGGGCCGGGTTCTCGCGACGGAGCGTGATGAGCTCGGTCGTGAAGGCGAGCAGGTCGCGGTCGGCGCGCTCCCAGTCGAACCACGAGATCTCGCTGTCCTGGCAGTAGGCGTTGTTGTTGCCGCCCTGGCTGCGGGCGATCTCGTCACCGCCGAGGATCATCGGGACCCCGGCGCTGACCAGCAGCGTGCCGAGGAAGTTGCGGCGCTGACGGTCGCGGTACTCGTTCACCGCGGGGTCGTCGGTCGGGCCCTCGGCGCCGCCGTTGAACGACTTGTTGTCGCTCTCGCCGTCCTGGCTGTCCTCGCCGTTCTCCTCGTTGTGCTTCTCGGCGTAGCTCGTCAGGTCGGCGAGCGTGAAGCCGTCGTGCGCGGTGACGAAGTTGACGCTCGACAGCGGCGACCGGCGGTCGGCCTCGTAGACGTCGGGGCTGCCGAGCACGCGGTCGGAGAACGTCGACAGCACGCCGGGCTCGCCGTTCCAGAACTCGCGGACGTCGTCGCGGAACTTACCGTTCCACTCCGACCAGTCGGCCGGGAACCCGCCCACCTGGTAGCCGGCGGTGTCCCACGGCTCGGCGATCATCTTGACGCTTCGCAGCACCGGGTCCTGGTGGATCAGCGTCAGGAACGCGCTGTGCTCGCTGGCCTCGCCGCCCTGACGGGTCAGCGTCGTCGCGAGATCGAAGCGGAAGCCGTCGACGTGCATCTCGGTGACCCAGTAGCGCAGGCTGTCCATGATCAGACCGAGTGCGGCGGGGTGGCTGACGTTCAGGCTGTTGCCGGTGCCGGTGGTGTCGAAGTAGTTGCCCTCGTCGCCCTCGACCAGGCGGTAGTAGGCGGCGTTGTCGATGCCCTTGAACGAGATGGTCGGGCCCATGTGGTTGCCCTCGGCGGTGTGGTTGTAGACGACGTCCATCCACACCTCGAGACCGGCCGCGTGCAGGTCCTTGACCATCTGCTTGAACTCCGCCACCTGACCGCCGCGGGTGCCGGCGGCCTTCGAGGCGTACTCGTCGTGCGGGGCGAAGAATCCGATGGAGTTGTAGCCCCAGTAGTTGCGGAGGCCCTTCTCCTCGAGGTGGCTGTCCTGCACGAACTGGTGCGTCGGCAGCAGCTCGACCGCGGTGACGCCGAGGTCGGTGAAGTGCTTGATCGCGGCCGGGTGACCCATGCCGGCGTAGGTGCCGCGGATCTCCTCGGGCACGTCGGGGTGCTGCTTCGTGAAGCCCTTGACGTGGACCTCGTAGACGACGGTGTCCTCCATCGGCGTCAGCGGGCGCTCGTCGTCGCCCCAGTCGAAGTCGCGGTCGGCGATGACGTTGCGCGGCATGGCGGGTGCCGAGTCGGTGTCGTCGCGCGTCTCGGGCTCGTTCATGTCGTGGCCGAAGACGGCCTGACCCCAGTCGAACGTGCCGTCGAGGGCGGTCGCGTAAGGGTCGAGCAGCAGCTTGTTCTCGTTGTGGCGGACGCCGTTCGCAGGGTCCCAGGGGCCTGCGACACGGAGGCCGTAGCGCGAGCCGACCCGCGCCTCCTCGACCACGGTGTGGAAGACGTGACCGGTTCGGTTCTCGAGCTCGGTGCGGTGCTCGGCGCCGTCGTCGTCGAAGAGGCAGAACCAGATGCGGTCGGCGGTCTCGGAGTACACGGCGACGTGCGCGCCGCCGTCGGGCAGCGGGGTGACGCCGAGGGGGTAGGGCAGGGAGCGGGGATCGGTCATTGATCCAGATGTACAGCAGCGGCGCGCGCGAGGGCCAAGCTGAGCGGTCGGGCCGCCCGCCGTACCCCGCGCTGCCCTGCCGCCCCGGCCCGCTCCTGCGCCTGCGCCGCCCCGCCCCGGCCCGCGCCGGACCGCCGTCGAGCCGCGACCCGTACGGTGGCAGAGGTGAACAGCTCGCAGCACACCATCTGGTGGCACGTCTACCCGCTCGGCTTCGCA
>NZ_JAXCWG010000008.1:59249-123948 GCF_034045195.1 Frigoribacterium sp. CFBP9030 | reverse complement strand
CCCCCCGCCCGCCCGCCCGACCGCACCCGCCCCACCCCGAGGAGCCCCGTGTTCGAGATCGCCGAGCGCCTGCTGGCCCGGCTCGACGCGGGCGAACGGCTCGCGGTCGCGACGGCCGTCTCGATCGACGGCAGCGCGCCGCGCACCGTCGGCACGTCGATGGCCGTGACGGACGACGGCACCGTCATCGGCAGCATCTCGGGCGGCTGCGTCGAGGGAGCCGTCTACGAGAGCTGCCGGCAGGTGCTCGACGACGGGGCCGCCCAGCTCGACACCTTCGGCTTCAGCGACGAGACCGCGTTCGAGGTCGGGCTGAGCTGCGGTGGGCGCATCGAGGTGCTCGCCCGACTCGTCACCGCCGACGACGCCGTGACGGTCGCCGCCCTGCGCGAGGCGGCGGCGGGCCGCGAGGCCGTGGCGCACGTCGTGGTCGGACCGGTGCGGACCGGCGACGTCGTGGCGAGCCCCGACGACTGCGAGGGGCTGCGGGTGTTCAGCGAGCGGTCCGTCCCGCCGCCGCGCCTCCTCGTCTTCGGGGCCGTCGAGTTCGCCGTCGCCCTCTGCAACGCGGGGGCCGTGCTGGGTTACCGCGTGACGGTGTGCGACCCGCGGCCGGTGTTCCTGACCCGCGAGCGGTTCCCGGCGGCCGAGCAGGTCGTCGTCGAGTGGCCGCCGAACTACCTCGCCCGCACCGAGATCGACGAGCGGACCGTCGTCGCGGTGCTCTCGCACGACGAGCGGTTCGACGCCGATCTCGTCGCCGCGGCGCTGGCGTCGCCGGCCGTCTACGTCGGCGCGATGGGTTCGCGGACGACGCATGACCGGCGGGTCGCGTCGTTGCGCGAGCGGGGCGTGCACGAGGAGGCGCTGGCCCGGTTGCATTCGCCGATCGGACTCGATCTCGGGGCCAGCACTCCGGAGGAGACCGCGGTGTCGATCCTGGCCGAGGTGCTGGCGGTGCGGTCGGGGGCGTCGCGCTCGCCGCTGCGGGAGCGCTCGGGCAGCATCCACGCGCCGATGCGGTGGGTTCCCGTCCTCGGCGGCGGGTCAGCGCTGACCCGCCGCGAGTGACACGAACCCGCCCGAACCCCCGCCCCCGCCCCCGCGCGTCACGAACCGGTCACGAGTGCACCGCGGCTCTTGCCGTCGGCATCGAGCGCTTGGTTCCCTGAACGGAGAGGGGGAGTCATGCCAGTCGAACCAGCCCGCAGATCCGCCACGCTGCTCGTCGCGCCCGGGATCGCACTCGCGCTCCTCACCGCGGGCTGCGCCTCGAGCGTCGGTCCGACGCCTCCGCCCGACGACCCGATCACCGCCGCGCGGCAGCTCCCGAACGCCGGGGGCATGGTGAAGTCCGGCGATGCGACGCCGACCTGCGGCGAGTTCGCCCTCCCGCAGGGCGTCCAGCTCGATCCGGAGGCGCTCGACTGCCTCGCCGACGCGTCCGTCGCCGGGGCGTCGGCCGAGCTCGCCTGGTCGACCCCGACGACGGAGGGCGACCCGATCGTGTCGTTCGCCTTCGTCGGGCCGGGAATCGACGGGGTCGAGACGTACACGACCACCGCGTTCGACTCGTACGGCGGGGGAGTCGACGGCTCGTGGTCGGGAACCCTCTGCCCCGACCCGCGCGACGTCCGCGGCGAGGGCGACTGCCGCCTCCTGCTCGAGGGCTGAGCGCGGCCCGTGCTGCGGGTGCGGCGGGTTCCCGTCATCGGCGGCGGGTCAGCGCTGACCCGCCACGAGTGACACGGACCCGCCGAACCCCGGAGCGAGCACCGAGCAGGCCCGCCTCACCTCGCCGAAGACCCCCCGCGCGCCGTGCTCTCGCGCACCACGAGCTCTGGTTCGAACACGATCTGGCGGGGCGCCCGCGCGGGGTCGTCGGCCTCGTCGCGGAGGATCTCGACGGCCGTCTGCCCGATCAGCGCGCTCGGCTGCCGCACCGAGCTGAGCGGCACGACGGCGGCGCGGGCGAAGTCGATGTCGTCGTAGCCGATCAGGGCGACGTCGTCGGGTACGCGCAGGTCGCCCTGCATGACGAGGGCCTGCAGCACGCCCATGGCGGCGAGGTCGTTGGCGGCGAAGATGGCGTCGGGGCGGTCGGCGGCGGGGCGTCGCACGATGGCTGCGGCGGCCTCGCGTCCGTTCTGCACGGTCAGCGCGGGGATGTCGACGACCTCGAGCGTGGCGCCGGGGGCGTCGGCGACCGCGGCCCGTGCGCCGGCCAGGCGGTCGGCCACCTGCTGCAGGTCGGCCGGTCCGCCGACGAACGCGATGCGCCGTCGACCGAGGTCGAGGAGGTGCTCCGTCGCCAGGTACCCGCCCCGCACGTCGTCGACGGAGACCGACGAGAACTCGGTCAGGTCGGCTCGCCGGTCGACGAGCACCGCGGGCATGCCGCGCAGGCGCAGTCGGCGGAGCCGGTCGGAGACGTCGCCGACGGGTGAGATCAGGATGCCCATCACGCGCCGCTCGTCGAAGAGGTCGAGGTAGTGCGCCTCGCGTTCGACCAGCTGGTCGCTGTTGCCGAGCAGGATGACGCGGCCCGACTCCTCGGCGGCGGCCTCGGCACCGCGGGCGACGTCGGTGAAGAACGGGTTGCCCCCGTCGAGGATGATCAAGCCGATCACCCGGCTGTCGCCGCCGCGCAGCTGCCGGGCGGCGTCGTTGCGGACGAAGCCGAGGCTCGCGATGGCGTCGCTGACCCGGGCGATGGTCGACTCGCTGACCTTGGCGGGGTTGTTGAGCACGTTCGAGACGGTGCCGACCGAGACGCCGGCGGTCTCGGCGACGTCGCGGATGCTCGCCTGCCTCATCGCGCCTCCTGGTCCGTGCCGTGGTCTCCGACGAGTGTGCCACGCCCGTGATCGAGCTGTGATCCACAGCCGCGGGGCGCCCCTTGACGTCGAACCGAGTCTGCCCCTACAGTCGGCACGAACAGAAGTTGAAACGATTCACTTCTCTCGACGACGAGAGTGATTAGGAGAACGATCGATGACGATCGACCCCACATCCGACGGGCCGTCTCCGACGGCGACCGTGCTCGAGCTGCGCGGCGCACGCAAGACCTTCGGCGCCGTCGTGGCCCTCTCGAGCGGCAGCGTGCGGCTGCGTGCCGGCGAGATCAACGCGCTCGTCGGCGAGAACGGCGCCGGCAAGTCGACCATGGTGAAGATCCTCGCGGGGGTGCACCAGCCCGACAGCGGCGACTTCCTCTTCGACGGCCACCCGATCGTGTTCCGCAGCCCGGCCGAGAGCAAGGCGGCGGGTGTCAGCGTCATCTATCAAGAGCCGACGCTCTTCCCCGATCTGACCGTCGCCGAGAACATCTTCGTCGGGCGTCAGCCCACCACCCGTCTCGGGTTCATCGACCGGGCCGCGATGCGCGCCGACGCCCGGGCGCTCTTCGACCGGCTCGGTGTGCCGATCGACCCCGACCGCGTCGCCGAGGGCCTGTCGATCGCCGATCAGCAGATCATCGAGATCGCCAAGGCCATCTCGCTCGACGCCAAGGTGCTCATCATGGACGAGCCGACGGCGGCTCTGAGCGGCGTCGAGGTCGAGCGCCTCTTCGGGGTCGCCCGGGCGCTGCGCGACCGCGGCAGCGCGATCATGTTCATCTCGCACCGGTTCGACGAGGTCTTCGGTCTCAGCGACCGCATCACCGTCATGCGCGACGGCGCCTTCATCTCCGAGCACACGACCAGCGAGGTCAGCACGCCCGAGATCGTGCGGGCGATGGTCGGTCGCGACGTCGACCAGCTGTTCCCCAAGCAGGAGGCGCGGGTCGGCGACACCGTCGTCCGCGTCGACGGGCTGACCCGGGCGGGCGTCTTCCACGACGTGTCGTTCGAGGTGCGCGCCGGCGAGATCGTCGGGCTCGCCGGTCTCGTCGGGGCGGGTCGCACCGAGGTGGCGCGGGCGCTGTTCGGCATCGACCGCTACGACGCCGGCTCCGTGACGATCGGCGGCCGCAGGCTCGCGCCGCGCGATCCGATGGCCTCGATCAGGGCGGGCATCGGCTTCGTCCCCGAAGACCGCCGCAAGCAGGGTCTCGTGATGGACATGTCGGTCAGCCGCAACACGACGCTCACCCTCCGCACGACGCTCAGTCGTCTCGGGCTGGTCAGCGCGCGGCGCGAGCGCGAGGCGGCGGCCGACTGGTCGCGGCGACTGCAGGTCAAGACCGGCAGTCAGGAGCTCCCCGTGTCGACCCTCTCGGGCGGCAACCAGCAGAAGGTGGTGCTGGCCAAGTGGCTGGCGACCGACCCGACGTTCCTCATCGTCGACGAGCCGACGCGCGGCATCGACGTCGGCACGAAGAGCGAGGTGCACCGGCTGATCAGCGATCTCGCCGGTCGCGGCATCGCGGTGCTGATGATCTCGTCCGAGCTGCCGGAGGTGCTGGGCATGGCCGACCGCGTGCTCGTCATGCGCGAGGGGCGGCTCACGGCCACCTTCGACCGCGACGACGCCACTCCCGAGACGGTCATCAACGCCGCCACCGGCGCCGAGCCCGCGCACACCACCACGACGACGGAGACCCGCCGATGACGACCTCGCACGCCCTCGCCCCCGCGCTCGGCACCGGGCGCAGCCCGTTCGCCTCGCTCGTCCGTCAACGCGAGGTGCCGGTCGCCTCGGCGCTCGTGGTGCTCGTGATCGTGACGACGATCGCCAACCCGCTCTTCGTCTCGGCGCAGGGTGTCAAAGACCTGATGCTGAACGCCACGATCACGGTGATCATGGCCGTCGGCCTCGGTGCCGTCATCATCACGAACAACATCGACCTCTCGGTGGGGTCGATCCTCGGGCTCGTCGCGTTCGGCACGGGCTCGGTGTTCGCCGCGGCGCCCGACATCCCCATCGTCTTCGTCTTCGCGATCGGTCTGGCGCTGGGTGCCCTCCTCGGTGCGATCAACGGGTTCCTGGTGACGGTCGCGCGGGTGCCGTCGCTCGTGATCACCCTCGGCATGCTCTACATC
Source organism: Frigoribacterium sp. CFBP9030 (assembly GCF_034045195.1). Lineage (NCBI taxonomy): Bacteria > Bacillati > Actinomycetota > Actinomycetes > Micrococcales > Microbacteriaceae > Frigoribacterium > Frigoribacterium sp. CFBP9030. The sequence continues at coordinate 118,963 of NZ_JAXCWG010000008.1, read as the reverse complement.
TACCGGGGCGTGAACAACGCCTGGGCCGGCGGTCAGCAGTACTTCGCCGGCGACCGCCCGGCCGCCTTCGGTCGACTGTCGGTCGACACGGTGCTGGGGGTCCCGATCATCACGGTGATCGCGATCGTCGTCGTCGTGCTCGTCGCGGTGTTCCTGGCCCGCACCCGGCCCGGTCGCGATCTGTACGCCATCGGCTCCGACGACGAGGCGGCCCGCCTGTTCGGCATCCCGGTCAGCAAGCGCGTGCTCACGGCGTTCGTGCTGAACGGCACGCTCACCGGTCTCGCCGGCGTCCTGTACGCGTCGCGCTTCAACTCGGTCGGCGCGACCACGGGCACCGGTCTCGAGCTCGACATCGTGGCCGCGGCCGTCGTCGGCGGCATCGCGATCTTCGGCGGCTCGGGCAGCGTCGTGGGCGCCGCGATCGGCGCGGTGCTGCTGACCACCATCACGAGCAGCCTCACGGCGCTCAACGTCGACAAGTTCTGGCAGCAGGCCATCGTCGGCGTCCTCATCCTGACCGCCATCCTCGTCGAACGGATCGCCTCGATCCGCAAGGCGCGGAGACTCCGCACGAGCGAGGCCACCAATGCCTGAGCAGACGACCACCCCCTCGGCCGCGGGCTCCGCGATCGACCCGCGCCGCGCCTCCTCGGCGTCCCGCGACACCGCCGGCGCCTCCGGCGACCGCGACGCTCGCGACGCCGCCCGTCGCGACCCCGAGTCCGCCGCCGAGAGGACGCTGCGCCGCCGTCGCCTCCTGACCGGCCGCGGCGCGATCATGATCTACGCGCTGCTCGGCACGCTGATCGTCTGCGCGCTGACCGTGCCGCGGTTCGCGAGCGTGCAGACGACCGGGTTCCTGCTGCTCGACGCGATCCCGATCCTGATGATCGCGATGCCGATGGCCCTCGTGATCATCACCGGCGAGATCGACCTCTCGGTGGCCAGCACGGCGGGTCTCACCAGCGCCGCGATGGGCGTGCTGTGGGCGGCGGGCTGGGGCATCCCCGAGATCTTCGTGGTCTGCGTGCTGATCGGCATCGGCTGCGGGGCGCTGAACGGGCTGCTCGTCACCGCGATCGGACTCCCGTCGCTGGCCGTCACGATCGGCACGCTCGCCCTCTACCGCGGGCTCGCCCTCGTGGTGATCGGCGACAACGCCGTCGCCGACTTCCCGCCCGCGCTGACCTCGTTCTTCACGTCGAAGATCGGGGCGACCGGCATCCCCACCGCGATGATCGGCGTCGCCGTCATCATCGCCTTCTTCGGCGTGCTGCTGCACTTCAGTTCGTTCGGCCGCACGCTGCCGGCCATCGGCTTCAGCAAGGAGGCCGCGAGCTTCGTCGGCGTGCACGTCGGCCGCGCCAAGTTCTGGATGTTCGTCGCCACGGGCGTCGTCTCGGCCCTGGTCGGCATCTACTGGACGCTCCGCTACTCGAGCGCTCGCAGCGACAACGCGACCGGCATCGAGCTCGCGGTCATCGCGGCCGTCCTGCTCGGCGGCGTCTCGATCTTCGGCGGACGCGGCAGCATCCCCGGTGTCGTGGCCGGCGTGCTGATCATCTCGAGCGTCAGCTACGCCCTGCGCCTCGGCGGCATCAGCGACGTCGTCCTCAACGTCGTCACCGGCCTGCTGCTCGTCGGCAGCGTCGTCACGCCGAGTCTGATCGCGGTCATCCGCGAGAAGCGTCGGGCGAGGCGGGCCGCGCGCGACGTGCTCGCCGCCTCGGCGGCCGACGCGGCCTGACCACCCCGACGCGGCCTCACCACCCCGACGCGGCCTCACCACCCCGACGCGGCCTGACCACCCCGACCACCCCGACCACCCCGACCACACCGACCACCTAGACCACCCCACGCACCATCCCCCACAGCAAAGGACGGAACGATGATGTTCACCACCTCCACCAGGCGCAGCGTGCGCCGGGCCGTTTCGACCGCGGCGGCCCTCGCCGGCGTCGCGCTCGTCGCCTCCGGCTGCGCCCTCACGGCCGGGTCGAGCGACGGCGACGCGACCACGGGCTCCGGCTCCGACGGCGAGCAGTCGATCGCGTTCGTGCCGAAGCAGCTCAACAACCCGTACACCGACGTCGTGCTCGGCGGCGGCGAAGAGGCGTCGAAGTCGATCGGCTACGACTACAGCGTCGTCGGTCCGCTCGAGGCGAGCGCCTCGTCGCAGGTCACCTTCATCAACACGCTCACGCAGCAGGGCGCGAACGTCATCGTCATCGCGGCGAACGACCCCGACGCGGTCGGGCCGGCCCTGCAGGAGGCGCGCGACGGCGGCGCGAAGATCGTCGCGTTCGACTCCGACACGAACCCCGACTACCGCGACGTGTTCATCAGCCAGGTCGAGGCGAAGGACGTCGCGCTGATCCAGATCCGCCAGATGAGCGAGCAGATCGGCGGCGAGGGCGACATCGCGATCCTCTCGGCCACCGCGAACGCCACGAACCAGAACGAGTGGATCAAGTACATCGAAGAGGAGGTCGACACGAACCCCGACTACGCGGGGATCAACATCGTCTCGAAGGTCTACGGCGACGACGACGACGCGAAGTCGTTCCAGGAGGCCCAGGGCCTGCTGCAGGCGAACCCCGACCTGAAGGGCATCATCTCGCCCACCACGGTCGGCATCGCCGCGACGGCCCGCTACCTCTCGACCTCCGAGTACAAGGGCGAGGTCGCGCTGACCGGGCTCGGTCTGCCAAACGAGATGCGCGAGTTCGTGAAAGACGGAACCGTCACCGCGTTCGCCCTCTGGGACCCTGCGCAGCTCGGCTACGTCGCGGCCTACGCCGGTCAGGCGCTCGTCGACGGCACCATCACGGGCGCCGAGGGCGACACCTTCGAGGCCGGCGACCTCGGTGAGCGCACCGTCGGCGCCGACGGCATCGTGATCGTCGGCCCGCCGACCGAGTTCGACGCCGACAACATCGACGACTACGACTTCTAGTCGTCGCCGCGGGGCCGCCGGGGTGACCACCTCGGCGGTCCCGCCCTCCCTCGGGGCGCGCACCGCGCCTCCTCGGCCCATCCGGCGCGCGAGCGCCCCCGTCGACACCGGAGTCGTCACCCCATGAGCACCAGCACCTCCGCCGTGCACGATCTGCTGCCCCCGATCCGCCGCCGCCGCACCCGCGTCGGGCTCGTGGCCGGCGGTCTCGGCACCTACTGGCCGCAGTTCCCCGGCCTGCTGCCGCAGCTGCAGGAGTCCACCCGCTACGTGGTCGACCGCTTCGGCGGTCTCGACGCCGAGGTGATCGACACGGGCTTCATCTCGGACGCCCAGGAGGCGCGGGTCGCGGCGGACACGCTGCGCACCGCCGACTGCGACCTGATCGTCGTCTTCCTCACGACCTATCTGACGTCGTCGATGGTCCTCCCCATCGCGCAGCGGGCCGGGGTGCCCGTGCTCGTGATCGATCTGCAGCCGACCGAGAGGATGGACCACGAGCGGTTCGACACGGGCATGTGGCTCGCCTACTGCGGGCAGTGCCCGGTGCCCGAGGTCGCGAACGTGTTCCGTCGGGCCGGCATCGAGTTCCGCTCGGTCTCGGGTCATCTGCGGAGCGAGCGCGCGTGGCGGCGCATCGAGCGGTGGGTGCACGCCGCCGGGGTCCGGGCGCGGCTGAGGGAGGCGCGGCACGGCCTGATGGGGCATCTCTACCCGGGCATGCTCGACGTCTCCACCGACCTCACCCTCCTGTCGACGCACTTCGGGTCGCATGTCGAGGTGCTCGAGTTCGACGACCTGCGGGTGCGGGTCGACGCCGTCACCGACGCCGAGGTGCGCGAGCGCGTCGCCCTGGCCCGCGAGGTGTTCGAGGTCGACGCGTCGGTCGGCCAGCAGGACTTCGACTGGGGCGCGCGCGTCTCGGTCGGGCTCGACCGGCTGGTCGCCGACTTCGACCTCGACTCGCTCGCGTACTACCACCGGGGTCTCGAGGGCGAGCAGCACGAGCGGCTCGGCGCCGGGATGATCCTCGGGGCGTCGCTGCTCAACGCGCGGGGGTTGCCGACGGTGGGGGAGTACGAGCTCCGCACCTCGGTCGCGATGCTCGCCGCGCAGGCCCTCGGCGTCGGTGGCTCGTTCACCGAGATCCAGGCGATCGACTTCGACGACGGGGTGGTCGAGATGGGTCACGACGGGCCGGCCCACCTGGCGATCTCGTCGTCACGGCCCGTGCTGCGGGGTCTCGGGGTGTTCCACGGCAAGCGCGGCTACGGCGTCAGCGTCGAGTTCGACGTGCAGCCCGGCCCGGTGACGACCTTCGGTCTCGGACAGGATCGCGACGGCGCCCTGTCGTTCGTCACGAGCGAGGGCGAGGTCGTGCCCGGCCCGCTGCTCGCGATCGGCAACACGACGTCGCGCGTCGACTTCGGCGGCGACCCGGGCGAATGGGTCGACGAGTGGTCGCGGAGCGGCATCGGTCATCACTGGGGACTCTGCGTCGGGCACGTCGCGCGTGACGTCGCGGCGGCGGCCTCGCTGCTCGGCGTCGAGCACCGGCACGTCTCGGCACCCTTCGACGACGCCGACGGCTTCGCCGGCAGCCTCGGCTCGGCGCACCCCTAGACCCTCTTGTCCGCACCACCGGCACTTGCTACGCTCGTGCCATTGAAACGATTCAACGACGAACCGGAGAACACCCCATGACCGCCGACGAGCACGAGCGCTACGCGTTCCGCCTCCAGGTAGCCCCCGAGCGGCTGGCCGACTACACCCGGCGCCACGCCGAGGTCTGGCCCGAGATGCTGCAGGCCCTCCACGACAGCGGCTGGCACGGCTACTCGCTCTTCGCCGCACCCGACGGGCTGCTGATCGGCTACGTCGAGGCCGCGTCGCTCGAGGCCGCGCAGGCCGCGATGGCGCTCACCGACGTCAACACCCGCTGGCAGGCCTCGATGGCCGAGTTCTTCACCTCGCTCGACGGCACCCCGCCCGACGAGGGCTTCGAGCTGCTCACCCAGGTCTTCAACCTCGAGGCGCAGCTCGGCCTGCCGGGCGCCGGCCGCCGCACCACCACCGACACGATCACGGAAGAAGCATCATGACCACCTTCGAGTCCATCGCCCCCACGCTCGAGCGTCAGGCGATCGAGCTGCCCAGCTGGGCCTTCGGCAACTCGGGCACCCGGTTCAAGGTGTTCGGCACCCCGGGCACCCCGCGAAGCGCCGAGGAGAAGATCGCCGACGCGGCGACCGTGCACGAGTACACCGGGCTCGCCCCGAGCGTCGCACTGCACATCCCCTGGGACGAGGTGAGCGACTTCACCGCCCTGCGGTCGTTCGCCGCCGACCACGGCGTCGCGCTCGGCACGGTCAACTCGAACACCTTCCAAGACGAGGCGTACAAGTTCGGCAGCCTGGCGCACAGCGACGCCGCCGTGCGACGCAAGGCGATCGACCACCACCTGCGCTGCCTCGAGATCATGCGCGAGACCGGCTCGCGCGACCTCAAGATCTGGCTCGCCGACGGCACCAACTACCCCGGTCAAGACAGTCTGCGTCAGCGTCAGGACCACCTCGCCGAGTCGCTGGCCGAGATCTACGCCGGGCTCGACCCCGAGCAGCGGCTCGTGCTCGAGTACAAGTTCTTCGAGCCGGCTTTCTATCACACCGACGTGCCCGACTGGGGCACCAGCTACGCCCAGGTGAGCGCCCTCGGCGACCAGGCTCTGACCTGCCTCGACACCGGGCACCACGCCCCGGGCACCAACATCGAGTTCATCGTCATGCAGCTGCTGCGCCTCGGCAAGCTCGGCTCGTTCGACTTCAACTCGCGCTTCTACGCCGACGACGACCTGATCGTCGGCGCGGCCGATCCGTTCCAGCTGTTCCGCATCCTGTTCGAGGTCGTCGACGGCGGCGGGCTCGAGGTCGGCTCGCCGGTGCAGTTCATGCTCGACCAGTGCCACAACGTCGAGGACAAGATCCCCGGCCAGATCCGCAGCGTGCTCAACGTGCAAGAGATGACGGCGCGGGCGCTGCTCGTCGACCGGCCCGCGCTCGACTCCGCCCGCGCCGCCCACGACGTGCTCGGCGCCAACGCCGTGCTGATGGACGCCTTCTACACCGACGTCCGCCCCGCCCTCGCCGACTGGCGCGAGGGCCGGGGTCTGCCCCGCGACCCGATGGCGGCGTACCTGGCGAGCGGCACTCAAGAGCGCCTCGCCGACGAGCGCGCCGGCGGGACCCAGCTCAGCTGGACCTGAGCCGCGATCGTCCCCGCCCCTCCTCTGCGAACCGAGAACGGACCCATGAACCAGACCCGCACCTCCTCGTCCACCAGCACGACCCCCGCCGCCGCGGCCGACCTGATCGCGCGCAGCAACCGGCTCGGCGCCGACCCGCGCGTGACGAACTACGCCGGCGGCAACACCTCGGCAAAGGGCACCGCGACCGACCCGGCCACGGGCGAGCCCGTCGAGCTCCTCTGGGTGAAGGGCAGCGGCGGCGACCTGGGCACGCTCACCGAGCAGGGCCTCGCGGTGCTGCGGCTCGACCGGCTGCGCGGTCTCGCGAACGTCTACCGGGGCCCCGAGCACGAAGACGAGATGGTCGCCGCGTTCGACTACGCCTTGCACGGCAAAGGGGGAGCGGCACCCTCGATCGACACGGCCATGCACGGTCTCGTCGACGCCGCGCACGTCGATCACCTGCATCCTGACAGCGGCATCGCCATCGCGACCGCCGCCGACGGCGAGCGCCTCGCCGCCGAGATCTTCGGCGGGCGCGTCGTCTGGGTGCCGTGGCGCCGACCGGGCTGGCAGCTCGGGCTCGACATCGCCGCGATCAAGGCCGACAACCCCGACGCGATCGGCACGATCCTCGGCGGTCACGGCATCACCGCCTGGGGCGACACGAGCGACGAGGCCGAGGCCAACTCGCGCTGGATCATCGAGACGGCCGAGGCGCACATCGCCGAGCACTCGCGGGCCGACCCGTTCGGCCCCGCTCTCGACGGCTACGCGGCCCTGCCCGAGGCCGAACGTCGCGCCCGTGCTGCCGCGCTCGCCCCGACGATCCGCGGGCTGGCCTCGCACGACGCCCCGCAGGTCGGGCACTTCAGCGACGACCCCGCCGTGCTCGAGTTCCTCGCGAGCGCCGAGCACCCGCGGCTGGCCGCCCTCGGCACCAGCTGCCCCGACCACTTCCTCCGCACGAAGGTCACGCCGCTGCTGCTCGACCTGCCCGCCACCGCCTCCGTCGAGCAGTCCATCGCGCGCCTCCGCGAGCTGCACGAGCAGTACCGCCTCGACTACCAGGCCTACTACGACCGGCACGCGACCCCCGACAGCCCGGCGATGCGCGGGGCCGACCCGCTCATCGTGCTCGTGCCCGGCGTCGGCATGCTCTCGTTCGGCAAGGACGCGCAGACCGCCCGGGTCGCCGGCGAGTTCTACATCAACGCGATCAACGTCATGCGCGGCGCCGAGGGGCTCTCGACCTACGCTCCGATCGACGAGGCCGAGAAGTTCCGCATCGAGTACTGGGCGCTCGAAGAGGCCAAGCTGCGTCGCCTCCCGGCCCCGAAGCGCCTCGCGACCCGCATCGCGCTCGTCACCGGCGCCGCCTCGGGCATCGGCAAGGCCATCGCCACGCGCCTCGCCGCCGAGGGGGCCTGCGTCGTCATCGCCGACCTCGATCTCGCGAAGGCGCAGGCCGCGGCGGCCGAGATCGGCGGGCCCGACGTGGCACGTGGCGTCGCGGCCGACGTGAGCGACGAGGCGGCCGTCAAGGCCTCGATCGACGAGGTGCTGCTGGCCTTCGGCGGTCTCGACCTCGTCGTCAACAACGCCGGGCTCAGCCTGTCGAAGTCGCTCTTCGACACGACCGAGGCCGACTGGGATCTCCAGCACGACGTCATGGCCAAGGGGTCGTTCCTCGTGGCGAAGAACGCCGCGCGCGTGCTCGTCGACCAGGGGCTCGGTGGCGACATCGTCTACATCTCGTCGAAGAACTCCGTCTTCGCCGGCCCGAACAACATCGCCTACAGCGCCACGAAGGCCGACCAGGCCCACCAGGTGCGGCTGCTCGCGGCCGAGCTGGGCGAGCACGGCATCCGGGTCAACGGCATCAACCCCGACGGGGTCGTGAGGGGCTCGGGCATCTTCGCCAGCGGCTGGGGCGCCAACCGGGCCGCGACCTACGGCATCGACGAGCAGGATCTCGGGGCCTTCTACGCCCAGCGCACGATCCTCAAGCGCGAGGTCGTGCCCGAGAACGTCGCCGCCGCCGTCTTCGCCATCTGCACGAGCGACTTCTCGCACACGACCGGGCTGCACGTGCCGGTCGACGCGGGCGTCGCCGCGGCGTTCCTCCGCTGAGGCGACGATGACGACCAGAACCCCGATGGGCGGCGGCACGGTCGCCGCGGTCGACCTCGGCGCCACGAGCGGTCGGGTCATGCTCGGCCGGGTCGACCGCGACGGGGTCCGGCTGCGTCCGGTGGCCCGATTCGCGAACGACCCCGTGACCGTCCCCGAAGGAGGCGCGGGTCGTCTCGGTCTGCACGGTGTCGGTCTGCACTGGGACGTCCTCGGGCTCTGGCGGTCCGTCACCGCGGGGCTGGCCGCCGCCGTGCGCGACGAGCCGGGGCTGCGGTCGATCGGGGTCGACTCGTGGGCGGTCGACTACGCGCTGCTCCGCGACGGCCGGCTGCTCGGTGCGCCGTACCACTACCGCGACGGGCGCACCGCGGCGGGGGTCGAGGCGGTGCACGCCGCGGTGTCGCCCCGCGAGCTGTTCACGCGGGCGGGGCTGCAGCATCTGCCGTTCAACACGGTGTTCCAGCTGGCGGCCGATCGCGCCTCCGGGACCCTGGCCCTCGCCGACCGCGCCCTGCTCGTGCCCGACCTCTTCTCGTGGTGGCTGACCGGGGTGGCGGCGACCGAGTCGACCAACGCGTCGACCACCGGGCTGCTGTCGCCCGTCGAGCGGGCCTTCGACGTCGATCTGATGAACCGCGTCGGCGTCCCCCTCGATCTCTTCGCCCCGCTCGTCGACCCCGGTGCCGCCCTCGGTCCGCTGCTGCCGTCGGTCGCCTCGGCGATCGGGGCGCCGACGTCGCTCGAGGTCACGGCCGTCGGGTCGCACGACACCGCCTCGGCCGTGGTCGGCGTGCCGCTCGCCGGCGACGACGCGGCCTACGTCTCGAGCGGCACCTGGTCGCTCGTCGGGCTCGAGCTGCCCGCACCCCTCGTCACCGACGAGGCGCGCCTCGCGGGGTTCACCAACGAGGGCGGAGTCGACGGTCGCACCCGGTTCCTGAAGAACGTGTCGGGGCTGTGGCTGCTGAGCGAGTCGATGCGCACCTGGGACGGCGCGGGGGCCACGGCCGCCGAGCGCAGCAGCGACCTCGCCGCCCTGCTCGCCGAGGCGGCCGACGTCACCCGCGCGGTCCCGGTCTTCGACGCCACCGACCAGCGCTTCGCGCCGCCCGGCGACATGCCCGCGCGCATCGGGGCCTGGTGCGTCGAGCACGACGTCGAGCCGCCGCGGGGGAGGGCCGAGGTGGTGCGCAGCATCCTCGAGTCGCTGGCCGCCGCCTACGCCGAGACCCTGCGCGACGCCGAACGCCTCTCGGGTCGCCGCATCCGCACCGTGCACGTCGTCGGCGGCGGGTCGCAGAACGCGCTGCTCTGCCAGCTCACGGCCGACCGGACGGGCTGCACCGTGCTCGCCGGGCCGGTCGAGGCCACCGCGCTCGGGAACATCCTCGTCCAGGCCCGCGCGGTCGGCATCGTCGACCCGTCGTCGTCGCTCGAGGCGCTGCGGGCCCTGGTCTCGGCGTCGTCCGCTCCCGCCAGATACCTGCCCCGGGTGCCGTCGCGCGCCTCCTGAACTCCCTCACGCTCCTCTCGAAAGGACCACCATGGTCGACCGCAGAATCCCGAACCTCCACGACCTCGCGCCGCTGATGCAGTTCAAGAGGCCGACGTTCGACCTCAAGGCCAAGCGGCTGCGCGAGGCGCTCACGATCGAAGACCTGCGGCGGATCGCGAAGCGACGCACGCCGACGGCCGCGTTCGACTACACCGACGGCTCCGCCGAGGCCGAGATCTCGCTGCGGCGGGCGCGGCAGGCGTTCCGCGACGTGCAGTTCAACCCGGCGATCCTGCACGACGTCGCGACCGTCGACACCGGCTGGGACGTCCTCGGCAAACGGGTCGAGCAGCCGTTCGGCATCGCACCGACCGGGTTCACCCGCATGATGCAGACCGAGGGCGAGAAGGCGGGGGCGGCGGCCGCCGCGGCGGCCGGCATCCCGTTCAGCCTCTCGACGATGGGCACCGCGTCGGTGGAGGACGTCGCCGAGGCGGCCCCGGACGGCCGCAACTGGTTCCAGCTCTACATGTGGAAGGACCGCGACCGCTCGATGGCCCTCGTCGACCGGGCCGCCGCGGCCGGGTTCGACACGCTGCTGGTGACCGTCGACGTGCCGGTGGCGGGTGCGCGGCTCCGCGACTCGCGCAACGGCATGACGATCCCGCCGTCGCTGACGCCCAAGACGATCATCGACGCGCTGCCGCGCCCGTGGTGGTGGGTCGACTTCCTCACCACCGAGCCGCTCGCGTTCGCCTCGCTCGACCGATGGTCGGGCACCGTCGCCGAGCTGCTGAACACGATGTTCGACCCGACCGTCACCTACGACGACCTCGCATGGATCAAGTCGCAGTGGCCCGGCAAGCTCGTCGTCAAGGGCGTGCAGACCGTCGACGACGCCCGGCGGGTGACCGACCTCGGGGTCGACGCGCTCATCCTGTCGAACCACGGCGGGCGTCAGCTCGACCGGGCGCCGATCCCGTTCCACCTGCTGCCCGACGTCGTCCGCGAGGTCGGAGGCGACACCGAGGTGCACCTCGACACGGGCATCATGTCGGGCGCCGACATCGTGGCGGCGGTCGCCCTCGGCGCGCGCTTCACGCTGATCGGGCGGGCGTACCTGTACGGGCTCATGGCCGGCGGACGCGAGGGGGTGGACCGGGCCATCGAGATCCTGTCGGTCGAGATCGCCCGCACGATGCGCCTCCTCGGGGTGAACTCGCTCGACGAGCTCGAGCCGAAGCACGTCACGCAGCTCGAGCGGCTCGTGCCCCGCGCCCGCGGCTGAGCCCGCCCGTGCCCGTGCCCGCGCTCCTGCCCGTGCCTCGGCCTGCGGCGGGTTCCCGTCATCCGTGGCGGGTCAGCGCTGACCCGCCACGGATGACACGGACCCGCCGCACGCCGCGACGCCGAGCGAACCCGAGACGAGCCGAGGAGGCGCGGTGTGCGTCACACGCCCCCGCATCGTCCACAATGGGGCCGTGACCGACATCGAGACATCGAGACGTGCCGACGGCAGCAGCCGTGACGACATCCGCGGGGCCGTCGACGGCGACCTGCGCGGCGACGTGAGCTTCCTCGGCAGCCTGCTCGGCAGGGTGCTGCGCGAGTCCGGCTCCGACGACCTCTTCCGCGACGTGGAGGCGGTGCGCGCCGCCGTCATCGCCGCGTACGAGGGGGCGGGCGGGGCCTCGCTCGACGACGCGCAGACCATCGTCGACGGTCTCGACCAGGAGCGCGCCGAGCAGGTCGCCCGGGCGTTCACCTGCTACTTCCACCTCAGCAACCTCGCCGAAGAGCACCACCGCGTGCGCGTGCTGCGTCGCCGCGGCAGCGCCCAGCGCACCGCCTCCGACTCGGTCGCCGACACGCTGCAGCAGCTCGTCGCCGAGGTCGGCGCCGACGAGGCCTCGAAGCGCCTCAGCGACCTGCGGTTCCACCCCGTGCTGACGGCGCACCCCACCGAGGCGCGGCGCCGCGCCGTCGCGTCGACCATCCGTCGCATCAGCGACCTGATGGACGAGCGCGACCGGCTGCAGAACGACATCGCCGTCATCGAGGCCGAGCGTCGCCTGCTCGAAGAGGTCGACACGCTCTGGCGCACATCGCCGCTCCGCACCACGCGCCCCACCCCGCTCGACGAGGTGCGCACGGCGATGAGCGTCTTCGACCAGACCCTGTTCGAGATCGTGCCGCAGGTGTACCGCCTGCTCGACGACCGCCTCCTCGGCGACCGGGCCGGCCGCGAACCCGCCGTCGCCCCCGCGTTCCTCCGACTCGGCAGCTGGATCGGCGGAGACCGCGACGGCAACCCGCACGTCACCGCCGAGGTCACCCGCCAGGCCGCCGACATCGCGGCCGAGCACGTGCTGCTCGGGCTGCACCGGGCCGCATCCCGCGTGGGCGCCACCCTCACCCTCGACGAGGCCGACACGCCCGCCGATGCGACGCTGATCGCCCTCGCCGACGCGCAGCGGGCCCTCGACCCCGAGCTCGCGTCGAGCATCGGTGTCCGCTCGCCGAACGAGACCCACCGCCGCGTGCTGCTCTTCGTCGCGGCGCGCATCGAGGCCACGCGTCGCGACGGCGACCCGCTCGGCTACGACGCGCCCGAGCAGCTGCTCGCCGACCTCCGCGTGGTGCAGCACTCGCTGCGTGCGGCCGGTGCGCATCGTGCCGCGAACGGCGAGCTGCAGGGCCTCGTCTGGCAGGTCGAGACCTTCGGGTTCCACCTCGCCGAGCTCGAGGTCCGTCAGCACTCGCAGGTGCACCGCACGGCGCTCGCCGAGCTGCGCGCCGGGGGCGACACGAGCCCGATGACCGACGAGGTCCTCGCCGTCTTCCGCACCATCAAAGATCTGCAGGTGCGCTACGGGGTCCGTGCCGCCTCCCGATACATCGTGTCGTTCACGCAGTCGTCCGCCGACCTCGCGAACGTGCACGAGCTCGCCGCGTACGCCCTCGGGTCGGCACAGGCCGCGCCCGTGCTCGACGTGGTGCCGCTGTTCGAGACGTTCGCCGACCTCGAGGCGAGCACGCGCATCCTCGAGGAGGCGCTGGCCACCGAGGTCGTGCAGCGTCGCCTCTCCGAGACGGGGCGCCGCCTCGAGGTGATGCTCGGCTACTCCGACTCGTCGAAGGACGTCGGGCCGGTGTCGGCGACCTTCGCCCTGTACGACGCGCAGGCGCGCATCGCCGACTGGGCGGCTGCGAACGACATCACGCTGACGCTCTTCCACGGTCGGGGCGGGGCCCTCGGCCGCGGCGGCGGGCCGGCGAACGAGGCCGTGCTGGCCCAGCCGCCGCACTCGGTCGACGGGCGCTTCAAGATCACCGAGCAGGGCGAGGTCATCGTCGCCCAGTACGGCAACCAGGCGATCGGCGCCCGGCACCTCGAGCAGATGGCCGCCGCGACGCTGCTGGCGTCGAGCCCGTCGAACGAGGCCGAGAACGCCGAGGCCGCCACCCGCTTCGCCGACGTGGTCGCCACGATGGACGAGGCGTCGCGGGCGACCTTCTTCAGACTGGTCAAGGCCGAGGGCTTCGCCTCGTGGTTCGCCGCCGTCACCCCGATGGAGGAGGTCGGCCTGCTCGCACTCGGCTCACGCCCGGCCCGTCGTGGTCTCTCGGTCGAGTCGCTCGAGGACCTGCGGGCGATCCCGTGGGTGTTCGCCTGGACCCAGGCCCGCATCAACCTGGCCGGCTGGTACGGACTCGGCTCGGCCCTCGCGGCCGTCGGCGACGTCGACCTGCTGCGCGATGCGTACAAGACGTGGCCGCTGTTCCGCACGATGGTGAAGAACGTCGAGCTGTCGCTCGCGAAGACCGACGGGCACATCGCCCGCGAGTACCTCGGCCTGGCCGAGCGCGACGACCTCGCCGGAGCCGTGCTCGACGAGATGGCGCTCACCCGCGAGTGGGTGCTGAAGGTCAGCGAGCACGCCGAGGTGCTCGACGGGCGCCCGGTGCTGAGCCGCTCGGTGCGTCTGCGCAGCCCGTACGTCGACGCGCTGTCGCTGCTGCAGCTGCGGGCGCTCCGGTCGATCCGCGTGAACGGCGGCGGCGACCCGGCCGACGCCGACCACCGCCTCCTGCTGCTCACCGTGAACGGGATCGCCGCCGGCCTGCAGAACACCGGCTGATCCGACGAGCGGGCTCGCCGCGTAGCCCGCCCGTCCCGCGCGCCGGGCTCGACGGTGGTCGGAAGTCGCCCTTCTCCGCGACGCGAAGGGTGGTTTCTGCCCACCCTCGAGCGTGCGCGCGGAGGCTCGGCCTCGACGGTGGTCGGAAGTCGCCCTTCTCGGCGCCGCGAGGGGCGGGTTCTGCCCACCCTCGAGCGTGCGCGACGGCTGCCGGCGTCAGCCAGCGCGCGTGTACGTCGTCTCGGCGTCGTACGACTTGGCGGGGCCGCGCACCGTCCACCGCTCGACGAACGACGTGGGCGTCAGAACGCGCGTCTCGACGAGGTAGTCGTCGGGGGCGCACGGGTGCCGCGCCTCCCAGGCTCCGGTCCGCAGGTCGAGGTCGACGAAGTGCCGACCGTCGGCGAACCGGACGTCGAGCGACCCGTCCGCCCGCGGGTGATACGTGAGCCGACGAGCCGCGGAGGCGCGGTGCGAGCCCCGCACGACCTCCCCCTCCTCGACGTACGAGGCGGGTCGATCGGGTGCGGCGCGCGCCGGCTCGACGGTCGCGGTGCCGGTAAAGACGGTCTCGTCGCCCACGAGCCGGTCGACGATGCGGCGTTCGACGCGCCAGCGACCGAGCAGCAGCGGGAGGGTGTCCATCCGTCCAGTGTCGCGCACGGCCCGTCGCGCACGGCCCGTCGTCCGGTCGGACGCCGCGAAACGGCCGTCGCCCCGCCGGATCCCGCGCACGCGCGATCCCGTGGTTCCGCGGTCGGTCCGCGGTGCCACGCAGGGGCCGGTGCCGTCGAGCCGCCCACGCGCGAACTCCGACCTTCGGGCGATCCGGCGGGCCGGGCGCCCTCCTTAGGCTCGGGGCATGACCTCCTCGGCATCGACCCCCCACGCGGCGCCGGTCGCGCCGTCGCTCCCGGCGGCGCCGCCGGCCCCGGCGCCCGTCTCGCCGGCCCCGCCGCGGCGTCCCGCGACCGGTGCGGGGCCCGGCCGCGCGCACCTGTCCCGGGCACGGCGCGTCTGGGCCGAGACCTGGAGACTCGGCCTCGCGACGCTGGTGGGCCTCCTGGCCTTCGCGCTCGTCTGGCCCGAGACGGCCACCGCCGACTGGAGCGACGCCCGGCTCGGGCTCGGCATGATGGGCGATCTCGCCGTCGGTGTCGCCACCCTGGTGCTCGTCGCGTTCCGGCATCGCGCACCTTTCGTCATCGCGCTGATCCTGGCGCTCTGCGGGGGCGTCTCGACCCTCGCGACCGGTGCCGCCGTCCTCGGCCTCGTCTCGCTCGCGACCCGTCGCCGCGCTCGCGAGCTGGCGACCGTCGGGCTCGTGTACCTCGCCGCGGGCTGGTTCTCGGAGTCGGTGATGTTCCCCGCGATGGGCGACTCCCTGCCCGCCTGGCAGCTGCTGCTCAGCGGCGTCGTCCTCTACGCCCTCGTCGTGGCCGTCGGCGCCGCCATCGGCAGCCGTCGCGACCTGATCGCCTCGTTGCGCGACCGGGCGGTGCTCGCCGAGCACGAGCAGGCCCTCCGGGAGGAGCGGGTCCGCGACCACGAACGCGCCCGGATCGCCCGTGAGATGCATGACGTCCTCGGTCACCGTCTCTCGCTCGTGGCCCTCCACGCCGGTGCCCTCGAGTACCGGGGTCGCGATCTGAGCCCCGACGAGGTCGTCGAGACGGCGGGCGTCGTCCGCGACAACGCGCAGTCAGCCCTCAGCGAGCTGCGCGACGTGCTCGGGGTGCTGCGCGACCCGTCGACCACGGGGGAGTCCGAGGTCACGCAGATCGCGCCTCCTCAACCGACCCTCGCCGACCTGTCGGGTCTGCTCGACGAGGCCCGGGCGGCGGGCGCCGTCGTCGCCTGCACCATCGACGACCGGACGACGAGCGTCCTGGTCGATCTGCCGACCTCGCTGAGTCGGCACGCGTACCGCATCGTGCAGGAGTCGCTGACGAACGCGAGGAGGCACGCCCCGGCTCAACCGGTCGACATCGCCTTCACGGGTGCGGCCGGCGGAACCCTCCGCATCGTCGTCGGCAACCCGTCGATCGAGCACCGCGCATCGGCGCCGGGGCACGGTCTCACCGGTCTGGCGGAGCGCGTGCGGCTGGTCGGCGGCACGTTCCAGGCGGGGCCCGACGGGCACGGGCGGCACGTCGTCGAGGCGGTGCTCCCGTGGAGCTGACCCCCGCCTCCTCCGCCACCGCACCGGTCCGCGTCGTGATCGTCGACGACGAGACCCTCGTCCGCACCGGTCTGCGCCTCCTGCTCGGCGGCGACCAGGGCATCGAGGTGGTCGGTGAGGCCTCCGACGGTCTCGAGGCCGAAGCGGTGATCGATCGGACCGAGCCCGACGTCGTGCTGATGGACATCCGGATGCCGCGTTGCGACGGTCTCGTCGCCACCGAGCGAGAGCTCGCGAGGCGACCCGACCTCGCCGTCCTCGTGCTCACCACCTTCGACGCCGACGAGCTCGTGCTCTCGGCTCTGCGGCTCGGCGCCCGCGGGTTCCTGGTGAAGGACACCCCGCCGCACGAGCTCGTGCAGGCCGTGCGGACCGTCGCGTCGGGGCGCTCGATCCTGTCGCCGTCGGTGCTCGACCGGGTGATCGGGGTCGCCGCCGGCCGGATCGGCGCCGAGGCGCAGGCGCACGCGCAGGCGCCGACGGTCGGCCGGGTCGAGCGCGAGCGCTTCGACCGGCTGACCGACCGCGAGGCCGAGGTCGCCCTCGCGGTGGCCCGCGGTGCGACGAACGCGCAGATCGCTGCCGACCTGTTCGTCAGCATCGCCACGATCAAGACGCACGTCGGGCACGTCTACGAGAAGCTCGAGGTCGACAACCGGGTGCAGGTGGCGCTGCTCGTGCACGCCGCCGGGCGGGGCTCGGCGACGATCTCGTAACAGCGTCGCCGGGAGGTCGACCCCGGCGAGGGCTGCTGCCATGATCATCGGAGGGCCGCTCGCCGATCGGGTGCCTCGTCTCGAGAGCTCCTCTCGCCCGACCAGGAGGTCACCGCCGTGTCTGCCCGCACGAATCGTCCGTCGTCCCGTCTCCGCCACCCGCGCCTCCTCGGCTCCGCGGCTCTGTCGGCCGTCGCCCTGCTGGCGCTCGCCGCATGCGCCTCGGCCCCCGAGCCCTCCGTCGACCCGGCGTCGACCGACTCGACGCACTGCTCGCGCATGGTCACGAACTCGGGTGGCCTCGACGACCGCTCGTTCAACCAGTCGAGCTGGGCCGGGCTGCAGAAGGCCGAGAAGGAGGACGGCATCGCGGCCGAGGTGCTCGTCTCGACCAACGAGACCGACCTGGCGCCGAACGTCGCGCAGGCCGTCGCCTCGGGGTGCGGCTTCGTGCTGACCGTGGGTTACGAGCTCGCTCCGGCGACGGAGGAGCAGGCGGCGGCGAACCCCGACATCGACTTCGCCATCGTCGACGAGACCGTCGAGGGCGAGAACGTCAAGCCGATCGTGTTCGACACGGCGCAGGCGTCGTACCTCGCGGGCTATCTCGCCGCGGGCGTCTCGAAGACCGGCACCGTGGCGACGTTCGGCGGCGGCAACCAGCCCCCGGTCACGCTGTTCATGGACGGCTTCTCGGACGGCGTCGACGCCTACAACGAGGCTCACGGCACGACGGTGAAGCTGCTCGGCTGGGACAAGGCCGCGCAGGACGGCTCGTTCACGGGCGACTTCGAAGACGTCAACAAGGGCAAGCAGCTGGCGCAGGCGCTGATCGACCAGGGCGCCGACGTCATCATGCCGGTGGCCGGTCAGGTAGGCGAGGGGGCCGCGTCGGCCGCGCTCGACGCCGGCGACGTGTCGGTGGTCTGGGTCGACAACGACGGGTACGACACGCTGCCCGCCGAGTACCGGCCCATCCTGCTGACCTCGGTCATCAAGGACACCGAGCAGGCCGTCCAGGACATCGCGATCTCGTCGGCGGACGGGTCGTTCACGAACGAGCCGTACATCGGCACGCTCGACAACGACGGCGTCGGGCTGGCGTCGTTCCACGACCTGGAGTCGTCGGTGCCGGCGGAGCTGAACGGCGAGCTCGACGCCCTCCGCGCCGACATCGTCAGCGGGGCCGTGACGGTGGAGTCGCCCAGCGCGCCCTAGCCCGCCGCGTCGATGAGTCACGACGCGCCGTGCCCTTCAGGAGGAGCGCGGCATGTCGTGACTAATCGAGCGACGCCGTCTCAACCCTCAGGAGGAGCGGGTCGGCCAGGTCTTGACCTCAAGGCATAACAGTCGGTAGCATTTCGCACGTCGCACCCACCGTGCGGCCTCGGAAGCCGACTGACGAACCGCAGCGGCTCTCGCTGCGCTCGCGGTTCATTCGAGGTGTTATTCATGATCCTGCCACGCCAAACGCTGTCGACCCTGCTCGTGACCGCGAGTCTCGTTCTGGGCTCCGTCGCCGTGATGACCCCCGCGCCCGCATCGGCCGCCCCGGCTGGATGCCCCGTCCGCGGACTGGGCTGCACCTACGAGAACAATAACTACGGTGGCGGCAACATCAACTTCTATGAATACGTCAGAAACTTCGAGAGTGTCGGTTACTGGGCGCGGACCTTCCATACGCGGACCAATGACGCGGGTTCGTCCGGATTCAACAACGGGCAGTCCGGGATGGCGGCTCGTTGGTACAAGCATGCGAATTACACGGGTCCGTACATCCATGCTGATAAAGGCAAGGGAGTCAATTTCAGTGCCAAGGGCCTGAATGATCAGATCTCTTCTGCGTGCTTCAGGGCTTACTGCTGATGGAGAGCCTCCGCGGAGGGCTCTCACGTGCACTCGGGGTCGGAATCATAGCCGTCTCAGTCGTCTTCGTGTCTTCTTGCTCGACTGCCTCGGTGAATGAGTCTCAACTGACGCTGCCCGAGAAGAACGAACAGAGGTGGGTCCTGCCTCTCGACCAGTACCAGTGGCCTCTTGTGGATCCTGTCTTCGATGCAGAGCAGGTCATCGTCGCATCATGCCTTGCGAAGGCCGGATACGAGTGGCGCGTCGTACTGAATGAGGATGGAGCGATTCCACAAGATTCCTGGAGCGACGCCGGCCGCAAACTCTTCTCCGTCGGGCTCGCCGAGAAATTCGGCTACGGAAACTCTCCAATGCTCGATCAGGCCCAGGCTCGAATGGACGCGGATCGCGCGAACCGCGCAGTCTCGCAACAGCACCCTGAGGCGGTCGACGCGTGCTTCGAAGAGACTGCTCCGATTCTCGGTGTCGCGGACGGTTCTGCGTACGACTTGGCTCAACAGATCGGCAACCTCGCTTACGCCGAAGCAGAGCAGGCGCTCGAGGTCCGCGAAGCCGCAGGGGACTGGCGGGCGTGCATGAGGGATGTCGGCCTGCCTGATCTGCCGGAGGTGCCCGAGGAGATGCCCCCGGCGTCGGTCGACATGGGTGACGGCGGAGATGCCATCGATGCTCCGTTCCGGAGTGGTGACGAACTCGATGTGCCCACCGAGGTGCGTCGCGTCGCTGTCGCCGATGCCAGCTGCCGAGACTCCACCGGCTACACGACGACCTTCTACGACGCCGAATGGGACGCCCAGGTAGAAGCCATGGACTCCCGAATCGACGATCTGGAGCGGTTCGGGCAGCAGGCTGAAGAGCAGCGCGCTCTCGCCGAGAGGTACCTCGCAGAGAACGCTGTCTCGCCGTGAGGGGACGTTCACGATTCGTTCTGATCGTCCCCGCGGCGGCAGTCGTGTCGGCGGCCCTCGCGGGGTGTGCGACCGATGCTGCCCAGCGCACGGACCTCGACCTGCCCGCAAAGAACCAGTCCCAGTGGCGACTCCCGCTCGACCAGTACATGCCACCGCTGTTAAACGTCGAGTATGACGCCCAGCAGGTGTTCGTCCACAAGTGCATGGCGGAGGCTGGGCACGAGTGGGTGGTCCGTCTCGACCCTCCGGGTACCACGACCGGCGAGTCCTGGAACGCTGCGGGCCGCAAGCTCTTCTCAGTCGAGCTCGGCGAAACGTTTGGTTACGGGAACTCTGGCGAGATCGCGAGATCGCCGGAAGCTGAACAGGCTTGGCTCGATGGCGAGAGATCCAGACGGGCTGTGGCTGACCAGGCGCCGGAAGCCGCCGAGAGTTGCTTCGATCAGAGCACGGCGGTCCTGGATGACGAACCGAGTTGGCAGGTCTACGACCTGGCGATGGAGATCGCGGGTGGCGCTTCTGGTGATGCGCAAGAGTCTCCGGAGGTCGGAGAGGCGGCCTCTCGATGGCGCGAATGCATGGCGGAGGTCGGGCTCCCCGACCTTCCGGCCGTGCCCGAGGAGATGCCACCCGCATCTGTCGATGACGGTGGTGGCCCGGCCATCGACGCGCCGTACTCGGTCGGCGACGAGTTCGACGTCTCCGCGGAGGAGCGCCGGGTGGCGGTCGCCGATGCGACGTGTCAGGACTCCTCTGGTTATGCCAGGGCGCTGTACGACGCGGAGTGGCATGCGCAGGCGGAAGCCATGAAGTCGCATGCGGACGACCTCGTGCGGTACGGCCATCAACTCGAAGAGCAACGAGCTCGCGCCGAGGCCTATCTCGCGGAGAACGCGCCCGAGGCCCGATGAGCTCCGCGCGCCCCCTCGTGATGAGAGGTGAAGGATGACCCTCATCCGGTCCCGCAAGACCCTCGCCGTCGGCGGGAGCGTGGCGATCGTCGCGCTCCTCGCCGGCGGCTGGGGGCTTGCCCACGCGTTCGAGTCGCCCGCCCAGCGCGAGGCGGCCGCGACCGCCCCGTCACCGCTCCCGGTGACGAGCGAGGTCCGAGTCGGCGACCTCACACGCCGCATCACCTTCCAGGCGACGGTGGGTCGCACCGGCCTCATGTCCGTCGCGCTGCCCTCCCCCGCCGCCGAGCCGGCCTACGTGACCGGGAAGCCCACGTCGTCGGGCGCCCCCGTCACCGCGGGCCAGGTCGTCACCGAGGTCAACGGTCGCCCGGTCTTCGCCGTCACCGGCGGCTTCCCCTTCTACCGCGAACTCCGTCGAGACCACACGGGCCCCGACGTGCGACAACTGCAGGCGGCCCTGCGCGACGCCGGCATCCCCACGACCGTCGACGGTGTGTTCGGCGCCGGTACCGAACGATCCCTGGCGGCGCTCTACTCGCGAACCGGACACGCGCCTCCTACCGAGGTCGACATCGAGGAGGACCGCGGCGTCCCCGGCACGGACGCCACCCCCGACACGGACGCGGCCGTCGACGCGACAGGCGCTCAGTCCGCACCGGCAGGCACCCCTGCGCCCGCACCCTCCCCGAGCGCCGCCCCCTCCGCCTCCTCCGCGGCCGACGTGAGCGACACCGACCCGACCTCCGACCGCCCCGTCACGCGACGAGTGGTCGCTTCACCGGCCGAGTTCGTCGTCGTGCCGACCCTCCCGGCCGTCGCGGCCGAGACGCCCGCGGTCGGAACCGCCGCCGGGTCGGAGGTCGAGCTCCGCCTGGAGTCCGGCCGTCTGCGCATCGCCGCCGATGTTCCCGTGCTCATCGCCGAGACCCTGATCGAGGGCTCCATCGGCACCTTCACCGCGGCCGACGGCGCGACCACTCCGATCACGCTCGAGACCGTGGTGCCCGGGGGCGACGACGACGCCGAGTCCCGCGTGATCCTCGACGCGGCGAACGGCGAGCTCGTGCCCGACCTGCTCGGGGCCGAGGGCCTCGTCGCCCTCGACATCGAGACCGTGCAGACCGGGAGTCTCATCGTCCCCACGGTCGCGGTCGCCGGCGGCGGATCAGGTGAGGCGCACCTCCTCGTCGAACAGGACGGCGGGACGTTCCGTCGCATCCCCGTCGTCGAGACCGGCCAGCTCGACGGTGAGAGCGCCGTCGAGCCGACGGACCCCGGCGACCTCGCCGAGGGCGACCGGGTGCGGGTCGACTGATGGCGCTGCTGCAGCTCCACGGGGTGGGACGCACGTTCTCGGGCGCGGTCGAGGTCACGGCCCTCGACGACGTCACCCTCGACATCGAGGCGGGCGAGTTCTTCGCCATCATGGGCCCCTCCGGGGGCGGCAAGTCGACACTGCTCAACACCATCGGACTGCTCGACCACCCCACCACGGGCACGTACACGATCGCCGGTGACGACATCGGCGGATCCACCTCGCGTCGGCTCGCCGAGACGCGGTCCGAGACCTTCGGATTCGTGTTCCAGGGCTTCCATCTGCTCGACCACCGCCCGGTCCGCGACAGCGTCGAACTGGGCCTCCTGTATCGCGCGGTGCCTGCCGACCGGCGCCGCGTCCTCGCCGATCGAGCCCTCGAGCAGGTGGGCCTCGACGGGCTCGGCGACCAGCTCGCCGCGAAGCTCTCCGGCGGGCAGCGGCAGCGCGTGGCCATCGCTCGGGCCCTCGCCGCCGGCACACCCGTCGTCGTCGCCGACGAACCCACCGGCAACCTCGACTCCGAGAACGGCGCTTCGGTCGTCGAGACCCTTCTCGCCCTCCGCGACGAAGGCACCACGGTCGTGCTGGTCACGCACGACCCGACCGTCGCCCGCGCGGCCGACCGGGTGGCGCACCTCCGCGACGGGCGCATCGAGTCGGTCGCGACGAACGAGATCGCCGTGGCCTCCGCGCTCGGGACGGGAGGCCCTGCCGACGCGACGGTCGTCACGGAGCCGACCCGCGCCTCCTCGGCTCCCCGATCGGCAGGCGGAGGAGGCGCGGGTCACCGACCCGAGAGACCGGGTCGCCCGTCACGCCTGCGGTTCCGAGACCTCGCGGACGACGCCGTGCGCTCCGTCACGTCGCGGCTCGGCAAGACCGCGGGGCTCGTGGCCGCCGTCGCCGTGGCGGTGGCGCTCGCCGTCGCCAGCCTCGGGCTCTCGGTGTCGGCCGGCGCCCAGGTCGGCGACACCTTCGATCTGCACACGAACCGCGACGTCGGCGTCTCGTGGGACTCCCCGGTGGATCCGACGGACGAGGGGGAGGCCCCGGGGGCGATCGGCGCGGGCGCGGTCGTCGCTCCGTTCGGGAGTCCCGAGGCCGCGGCCGATGTGGACGGCAGGCTCGCCCGTGTGGCGGAGCTCAGCGGTGTGGAGTCGGTCGGGGCGCTGCACGAGCGCGGGTCGGCCGTCGTCCGGGCGACCGCCGTGCGCGACGCCCTGCAGGCGCCGGTCGTGAGCATCGAGGGGAGCCTCCTCGCGGCCGCCCGCGTCGACGTCGAGTGGCTCGCCCGTCACGGCCCGACGCTCGGCGACCGGGAGGTGCTGATCGGCCGTGGTCTCGCCGCCCAGCTGCCCCTCGGTCCGCTCGCCGCGGCGCCCGTCATCACCCTGGGCGACACCGAGGTCGCCGTCGTCGGCATCGTCGACGAGTCGCCGCGCGTGCCGAGCCTCGTCGGAGCCGTGACGACCGGTGCGCACTCCCTGCCAGGAGTCGAGACCCCCTCTCAGACATCCGTGCTGATCCGGACCGGTGCGGGCGCGGCTCAGCAGGTCGCCCGACAGGCGCCGCTCGCCATCGACCCCGTCGCCGCCGAGACGTTCCGGGTCGATGCGCCGATCGACCCGACCACGCTCCGCGCCGAGATCGAATCGGACGTCGAGTCGACCCTGCTCGCCTTCACCGGGGTGGCTCTGCTCGCCGCCGTGGCGGGTCTCGGCAACTCGATGGTGCTCGCCGTGCTCGAGCGCCGCAAGGAGTTCGGTCTGCGCCGGGCGCTCGGCGCCCGCCCGAGTCACATCGCCGGGCTCGTGCTCGCCGAGTCGGTCGTGATCGGCGCCCTCGGCGGCTTGCTCGGTCTCGCTCTGGGACTCGCCGCCGTGCTCGTCATGACCGTCGCGCGGCAGTGGATCCCCGTGTTCGATCTGAGACTCGCCCCCGCGGCGCTGATCGGCGGTGTCGTCGTCGGGGCAGCGGGCGGGCTCGTGGCCGCCTGGCGGGCGAGCCGCATCGAGCCGCACGAGGCGCTGCGCCTCTGAGAGCCGAGGAGGCGCGGCGCCCCTCAGTCGCGCAACGCACCCACCGCGAACCGCTGATTCGCCAGCACCGGCAGCGACCCGCGCGCGGCATCGACGGACGCGAGGTCGACGTCGACGACGACCAGCTCGGGCTCGGCCCCCAGCTCGTGCAGCACCACCCCGAACGGCGACACCACCATGCTGTGCCCGACGCCGGTCGGTGCCGACCCCGCCGTCTCGACGCCCTGCGACGCCGGGTCGCCCTGCCCCACGGCGACCACCACCGTCGTCGTGTCGACCGCCCGGGCGCGTGCGAGCAGCTCCCACTGCTCGACCTTGCCCGGCCCCGCACCCCACGACGCGCACACGACGCTCAGCTGCGCGCCCGCCGCCGCGTTCGCCACGAACAGCGACGGGAAGCGGATGTCGTAGCACGTCGCCAGGCCGACGAGGGTGTCGCCGACCGTGACGGTCACGGCGCGCTCGCCGCCCTCGACCGAGTCCGACTCGGCGTAGCCGAAGGCGTCGAACAGGTGCATCTTGTCGTACGAGTCGTCGGTGTCGGCGGTCGGTCCGGCGACGAGCAGGGTGTTGCGCACCCGCCCGCCCGACCCCGGTGTGAAGGCACCCGCCACGATCGTGGTGCCGAGGCGCCGGGCCAGCGCCCGCACCCCCGTGGCCCACGGCCCGTCGAGCGGCTCGGCGATCGCGCCGAGGTCGTTGCCGAAGGCGCACATGGCGGCCTCGGGGAACACGACCAGCTCGGCGCCCTGGGCGACCGCCGCCTCCGTCGTCCTCGTGATCTCGGCGAGGTTCGCCCGGGGGTCGGCCGAGCTGATGATCTGGGCGAGCGCGATGCGCATGGTTTCTCCGATCGGTGGTGTATACGTATGGTATGCAGATGAGCCCGGAATCGCCCGTCCCCGCGGCCTCGGGTCGCGACCGGGCCTACGAGTACCTCTACTCGCAGGTGCTCGTCGACCCCGCCATGCAGGGGGCGTTCCTCAGCGAGCAGGACATCGCCGAGCGGGTGGGCGTCTCGCGCACCCCGGTCCGTGAGGCGCTGCTGCTGCTCGCCTCCGACGGGCTGGTGCAGATGATCCCCAAGCGCGGCGTGCGGGTCCCCGTGATCAGCGGCCGCGAGATCGCCGAGCTGATGGAGCTGCGCGGCGTGCTCGAGCGTCACGCCGCCACCACGACCCTCGCCGCCGGGCGCGTGCCCCTCGCGGCGATGCGCGCCGTCCTCGCGCGGCAGCACGAGCTGAAGGACGTCGACCCCCGCGAGAGCGGCCAGCGGTTCATCGAGCACGATCGCGAGTTCCACCAGCTGCTCGTCGACGCCGCCGGCAACGACCTCATGTCGCGCAGCTACGAGAAGCTCCGCGCCCGGCAGGTCATGGTCGGCGTCGAGGCCCTCTTCCGTCGGACCGACCGGCAGGAGCGGGTGTGCGCCGAGCACGACGAGATCGTGGCCGCTCTCGAGTCGGGCGACGCCGAGGCCGCGCGAGACGCGATCGACCGTCACCTCGGGGTGACGCTCGACCTGCTCCTCCGCAGCTGACGGCACGGCGTCACCCGGGTCGACGGGCGTCAGTCGCTCGACGAGCGTCAGTCGCTCGACGACGTCGTCCCCGAGGAGGCGCGGGTCGCGTCGACCCCGTCCGTGGCCGGGGCGTCGGCCAGGTAGTCGGCGTCCTCCTGCACGTTCGAGTCGCGACCGAGCGCCAGCCCCACGAGGGTCAGTGCGACGGCCACGGTGAGGTAGATCGCCACACCGAGCCCGCTGCCCGTCTCCTCGAAGATGATGGTGAACATCAGCGGAGCGATGGCGCCGCCGAAGACGCCGGCGATCGTGTACGCCAGCGAGCTGCCCGTCGAGCGCAGTCGCGGTGAGAACTGCTCGACGATGAAGGCCGCCTGCGGTCCGTACATGAACGAGTGGAAGACGAGGGCCAGCACGATGCCGATGGTCAGCACGACCGTCGACGACCCGTCGGTGATGGCGAAGAAGACGTAGGCCCAGATCGCCGCACCCACGGCGGCGACGGCGTAGAGCAGTCGACGGTTGATGCGATCGGAGAGCGCGCCGGCGAGGGGGATGCAGGCGAGCTGGAACGCCGAGCCGATCAGCACGGCGACGAGCACCTGGCTGCGCTCGAGACCGAGGGTGACCGTGCCGTAGGTCAAGGTGAAGACGGTGAAGAGGGCGTAGGTGACGTCGGGTCCGATGCGGCTGAGGATGGCGGCGATCAGGGGGCGCAGCTGCGTGGTGAACACCTCGCGGACGGGAGCGGCCGGAGCGTCGCCCCGCGCCTCCAGAGCCTGGAAGACCGGGGTGTCCTCCAGCTTGAGGCGGATCCAGAGGCCGAAGCCGACGAGCACCGCCGACGCCAGGAACGCGACGCGCCAGCCCCAGTCGAGGAACGCCTCCTCGGTGAGCACGGCCGTGAGCACCGCGAGCGCGCCGTTGGCGAGGAGGTTGCCGGCCGGGGGACCGACCTGGGCGGCGGACGACCAGAAGCCGCGCCTCCTCGGATCCCCGAACTCGCTCGACAGCAGCACCGCACCGCCCCATTCGCCGCCCACGCCGACGCCCTGGGCGAAGCGCAGCAGGACGAGCAGGATGGGCGCTGCGAGCCCGATCGTCGCGTAGCTCGGCAGCAGGCCGATCAGGAAGGTCGCGAGGCCGATGATCAGCAGGGTCGTGACGAGCACGGGCTTCCGGCCGATCTTGTCGCCGAGTCGACCGAACACGAACCCGCCGACCGGTCGTGAGACGTAGCCGACGGCGTAGGTCGAGAACGCGAGGATGGTCGCCGTGTAGGGGTCGCTCGCCGGGAAGAACACGACGGGGAAGACGACGGCCGACGCCGCGGAGTAGACGGCGAAGTCGTACCACTCGAGGGAGGTGCCGGTCAGCGAGGCGGTGAACGCCTTCGCGAGCGAGCGGCGGCTGACCGGCGCCGTGTCGACTGCGGCGTCGGCTGCGGTTCCGGGCGTGGACTCGGGCCCGGAGGTCGGACCGGGGGCCTGGGGATCGGTGGTCATGGGCTGTCCTGTCGAGTTCGGTGGGGATCGGTCGGAGGGGTGGTGCCACGGCGATACCGTGTGTATACAGTAGGTGTACGACGGCCCCCGGCGACAGTGTCGAGGGCCGGAACGGCGCACTTTTTACCAGGCCGAAACACGCGACCACCCTCGAGGAGACCCCCATGAGCACGCTCCGCTTCACCCTGCCCGACGGCTCGACCGAGACCGTCGAGGTCACGCGCCTCCTGAACGCCGGCTACGCCGGTCGTGAGCAGGACGAGGTGCAGGCGCACATCGCCGAGCTGGCCGAGCTCGGCGTGCCCGGCCCGACGACCACCCCGGCGCTCTACCCCGTCTCGCCCTACCTGGCGTCGCAGGCGACCGAGGTCGACGTGCAGCACGGGCGCACCAGCGGCGAGGCCGAGTGGGCCCTGGTCATCACCGACTCGGGCGTGCTGCTCACCGTCGCCTGCGACCACACCGACCGTGCCCTCGAGGTTCACGGCGTCGCGTGGAGCAAGAACGCGAGCCCCGACGTGCTCGGCACGCGGGCCTGGCGCCTCGACGACGTGCGCGACCACCTCGACGAGATCACGCTCCGCGGCTACGTCGGGTCGGGCGATTCGCGCGAGCTCATCCAGGACTCCACGCTCGGCGCCCTGCTGACCCCCGACTACTGGCTCGACGTGCTCGCCGAGCGCGACCTCGCGACCCCCGGCACCGTTCTCATCTCGGGCACCGTGGCGATGCTGCCGGGCGTCGACCAGTTCGCGGACTCGTGGTCGGTCGAGATGCACGACCCGACCACCGGCGACACCCTCGAGGCGGCGTACCGCGTCGTCCCGATGCCCGCGCCGATCGGCTGAGGCCGACCCGCGCCTCCTCGGCACCGGGCCCGGCCCGCCGGCCCTGCCCGTGCCGTCGACGCCGCCCGGTGCCCAGGCTCAGGCCCCGGACCCGTGCCGGCCGTCAGCGGGCGAGGCGCCAGAGGCGGTCGCGCGACATGGGCAGCTCGTGCGGCCGCACCCCGAGCGCGTCGCGGATCGCGTTCGCGAGGGCCGGGGCGACGGGGTTGTACGGAGCCTCGCTCATGCTCTTCGCGCCGAGAGGGCCGAGCTCGTCGTGGGTGGTCGCGAAGTGCACCTCGGTCTCGGGGACGTCCGAGAACTTCGGCAGCCGGTAGTTGCGCAGCGCCGTCGTCAGCACCCGCCCCTCGCCGTCGAGCATCATCTCCTCGTAGAGGGCCGTGCCGATCGCCTGGGCAGTGCCGCCCTCGATCTGCCCGCGCAGCTGTTCGGGGTTCAGCACCGTGCCGGCGTCGGCCGCCTGGATCGAGCGCAGCATCCGCACCTCGCCGGTCGAGCGGTCGACGGCCACCTTGAACGCGTGCACGTTGAACGCCACCGATCGGGGCGTGCCGTCGTGACTGCCGTCGGCCACGAGCGGACCGTCGGCCAGCAGCTCGTCGACCGTCACGAGACGGGTCCCCGCCGACCCAGCCGACCCAGCCGACCCCGCCGAGGAGGCGCGGGTCACCACGACCCCGCCGGGCACCACCTCGGGGGCGGTGCCGCCGTCGACGACGTCCGCCGCGCCTCCGGCGAGGGTCAGCGCACGGTCGATCATGGCGGCGCGCAGCTTGTGCGCCGCGGCCCAGAGGGCCTTGCCCGCCACGACGACGCCGGCCGACCCGAAGGCCCCCGAGTCGTACCGGGCGACGTCGGTGTCCGACTGGCGGACGGAGACCCGGTCGGGTGTCGTGCCGAGGGCCGTCGCGACCAGCTGGGTGTGCACCGTCGTCGTGCCGTTGCCGAACTCGGCCGTGCCGACGCCGATGTCGTAGCCGCCGTCGGGTCGCAGCTCGACGGTGGTGTCGGCGAAGTGCCCTCGGGGCGGCATGGTGGCGATCATGGCGAGGGCCATGCCGGTGCCGGTCGACCAGGTGGGGCCCTCGGGGGCGGGCTGCGCGTCGGGGCCGGCCAGCGCCTCCTCGACGAGATCGAGGCACTGGTCGAGGCCGTAGCTGCCCCAGATCAGATCGGTCTCCTCGTCGGGATCGGTGACGACCATCGCGTCGCCCGGCACGACGACGTTCTTCCGTCGCAGCTCGAACGGGTCGATGCCGAGCCTGATCGCGAGCTCGTCCATCGCGGACTCGATGGCGAAGATCACCTGCCCGAGGCCGTACCCGCGGAACGCGCCCGAGGGCAGGTTGTTCGTGTACACCGATTCGGCGTCGACCCGCTTCGAGGCGCAGCGGTAGACCGCGACCGACTCGTGCACCGAGTGGTACATGACGCCGACGCCGTGGTTGCCGTAGGCGCCCGTGTCCATCAGCTGGTCGACGTGCAGCGCGGTGAGCGTGCCGTCGGCCGTCGCGCCGAGTCGCACGCGCACCCGCATCGGGTGCCGGGTCGGCGCGATCGTGAACTCGTCGTCGCGGGTGAACTCGTACTGCACCGGGTGGCCGGTGGCCAGCACGGCGAGCGTGACGAGGTCTTCGGTCAGCAGCTCCTGCTTGCCGCCGAAGCCGCCGCCGACCCGCTTCGTGAAGACCCTGACCCGGTCTTCGGGCAGACCGAACACGTGGGCGATCTCGTCGCGCACCAGGAACGGCACCTGGCTCGAGGTGCGGAGCACGAGGCGCCCGTCGTCGTCGAGCCAGCCGCGGGTGGCGTGCGTCTCGAGCGAGCCGTGGCTGACCCGCTGCGTCGTCCAGGTGCCCTCGACGGTCGTGTCGGCCGCGGCCAGCGCCGCCTCGACGTCGCCGGTCTCGCCGTGCATGGCCGCGACGGTGTTGCGCTCGGGGAACGCGATGCGCGAGACCTCGCTGGTCTTCTCGCCGTGCAGCAGCGGGGCCCCGGGGAGCCGCGCCTCCTCCGGGTCGAAGACCGCGGGCAGCTGCTCGTACTCGACGACGATCGCGTCGCGGGCGAGCTCGGCCTGCCGGCGCGACTCGGCGACGACCGCGGCGACCCGCTGACCGCGGAACCTCAGCACGGGGTCGAGCACGAGGCCATCGTCGGGGTCGTCTTCCCGGTCTTCGTGGCGACCGGTCGAGAACAGGGTGGCCGGCGAGTCGTGATGCGTCAGCACGGCGTGCACCCCCGGCAGGGCCAGCGCCGCCGCGGTGTCGATCGCGACGATGCGGGCGTGCGGGTGCGGGCTGCCGAGCACGGCGATGTGCAGCAGTGCGGTGGGGGCGGGGGAGTCGAGGGTGAACTCCTCGCGGCCCGTCACGACGCGCAGCCCGGCGGGCGCCTTGACCGAGCGGCCCGCCGCCTCGCCGACCGCCGGGGCGACCGTGTTGCCGACCCCGCAGATCGCGTCGCGGATCGACCGGTACCCCGTGCACCGGCAGATGTTGCCCTTCAGGAGGCGCGGGAGATCATCCCGATCGGCCTCCGTGAACGTCGAGGCCGTCACGACCATGCCCGCCGTGCAGAAGCCGCACTGGAACCCGGCCGCGTCGACGAACGCCTGCTGTATCGGGTGCGGGGCGTCGGGGGTGCCGAGCCCCGCCGCGGTCGTGACCGCCCGGCCGTCCAGCCGGTGGGCCGGATACACGCACGAGTGCACGGGGTCGCCGTCGACCAGCACCGAGCAGGCGCCGCAGTCGCCCGCGTCGCAGCCCTTCTTCACCGAATGGACGCCGGCGTCGCGCAGCACCGTCCGCAGCACCTGCCCGGGCGCCACGGGGGCGTCGAGCGTGTCGCCGTCGACCTCGAAGACGACCCGGCGGCCGTTGTTCGTGATGCCCTGCACCCCTGTGGAGCCGTGCCGGCCCCGGGTTCCCTCGTCGTCTCTGCTCACCAGGAGCCCCCCAGTTCTCGTCGGATCTCCTCGGCGAAGCCCGTGCTCGTGGCCCGCCGCCAGTCGGGTGCCCCGTGCGGGTCGTCGTACCACTCGTCGACCCCGTCGAGCGCGGCCGACAGAGCCCTCTCGCTCGGCACCTCGTCGAAGCGGAGCTGCACGGGCCTGATCGTGCCGGCCGTCACGGTGACGACGAACTCGCCCGCCTCGGCCAGGCGCCCGGTGACCAGGGTGCCCGAGCGACCGAGCGGGCTCAGCGCGATGCGCCGGAAGGCCGTCCGCGACTCGAGCGACGCGGTCGGGATCTCGAGCGCCCGCAGCACCTCGCCCGGGGCCAGCGCCGACTCGCGCACGCCGGTGACGAACTCGGCCACCGGGGTGCGGCGCTCGCCGCCGTCGCTCGTCCAGACGACGGCGGTCGCGTCGAGCGTCGACATCAGCGACGTCATGGCGCCGGCCGGCAGGCCGAGCGCCACGTTGCCGCCCACGGTCGCGACGTTCCAGATCTTGAACGAGGCGAGCAGGCTCTCGGCGCACTGACGGATCAGCGGCGCCGCGGCCCACTCGGGTCGGGCCCGCAGCCGGGTGAGCTCGGCGATGGTGCAGGTGGCGCCCACGGTCACCCCGTCGGGCGTCTCGTCGAGAGGCGACCAGCCGAGCGAGGTGAGGTCGACGAGACCCGTGAGCCCCGGCTGCGCCTCGGAGTAGAGCCAGGTGCCGCCGCCCATCGGCCGCTCGCCCGGCCCGAACGACAGCTCCGCACGGGAGGAGGGCGTGCGGACGTCCGTCACCGTCACGAGGTCCATGCGATGCTCCCGCCTGTGGTCGTCGGCGTGCAGCCAGTCGTGGATACAGTGTCGTCCATGATCGACGTCTCCGAGAGCCAGCTGCGCGACCACCTCACGACCGCGCTGTCCGTGCAGCGCTGGGTCGACGAGGTGGCGTCCGGTGCCCCGTACTCCGACGTCTCCGAGCTGGTGGCCGTCGCCGAGCGCGCCGGGGCCGAGCTGACGGGCGACGAGATCGACGAGGCCCTCGCCCACCACCCCCGCATCGGCGAGGCGCCGGTCGGAGAGGGCTCGGCACAGGAGTTCAGCCGCCGCGAGCAGCAGGCGTCGCAGCTGACCGACGACCCCGCCGAGGTGAAGGCGCTCGCCGAGGGCAACACGACGTACGAGGCGCGCTTCGATCGCGTCTTCGTCATCAGGGCTGCGGGGCGCAGCAGGCAGGAGATCATCGACGAGCTCGAACGGCGCCTCAAGCTCGACGACGAGACCGAGAAGCGCGAAGCGGGCGCCCAGCTGGTCGAGATCGCGGTGCTGCGACTGCGGCAGACCTTCGGCGAGACCAGCGCCGAGTCGGGGCGCTCGGCGGAGACGGCGTCGCCGCGCGAGACCGAGCCCGCGGCCGACGCCGGCACGCGCCTCGCATGAGTCACGTCACGACGCATGTGCTCGACGCGGCGCTGGGTCGCCCGGCGACCGGGGTGCCCGTGGTGCTCGCCGACGAGACGGGCGCGGTGCTCGCCTCGGCCGTGACCGACGCCGACGGCCGGGTCGCTGACCTCGGGCCCGACGCCCTCCCGGCCGGCGCCTACCGGCTGACCTTCGACACGGCCGCCTACTTCGCGGCCTCCGAGCGGCGGTCGTTCTACCCGCGGGTGACGATCGACTTCGACCTCGCCGACGAGGCCGCGCACTACCACGTGCCCCTGCTGCTCAGCCCCTTCGCGTACTCGACGTACCGGGGCAGCTGACCCGCCCCTCCTGCGCTCCGCCACCGGCACCGGCCTAGTAGTCCGTCCGGTGGTCGTGGGCCAGCCAGGCGTCGAACGGCGCCGGGGCGTTCTCGGGTCGGACGGCGTCGACGGGGAGGTCCCAAGTCGAGCGGTCGCGACCGAAGAGCTCGTAGAACTCGAGGTCGTCGAAGCCGCCGCGCGCCGCGTCGTGCCGGTCGGCGGCGTAGACGACGCGGTCGACGCGAGCCCAGAGCGCCGCCGAGAGGCAGAGCGGGCACGGCTCGCACGAGGTGTACAGCGTCGCCCCGGCGAGAGAGAAGTCGCCGATCGCCGAGCAGGCGGCTCGGATCGCGACGACCTCGGCATGCGCCGTCGGGTCCAGATCGCGGGTGACCCGGTTCTGCCCCTCGGCGAGCACCACGCCGTCGCGGACGATCAGCGCACCGAACGGGCCACCGCCGTCGGCGACGTTCGCGACCGCGAGGTCGATGGAGCGGGCGAGCCACTGGGCGTCGTCGGTGCCGGGCATGGCGCCTCCTGGGGTGTCGGGTTCGGGTGTCGGGGTGCGGGCGAGAGACCGGTGAGTCAGGCCAGACCGGCGGAGGCGCGCCAGGCCTCGCCGGCCGGGGGAGCGTCGTCGCGGATGAGGGTGGCTTCGATCAGACCGTAGGGCCGGTCGGCCGCCCAGAACACCTCGTTCTGATTCTCGAGACCGAACCGGTCGAGATCGTAGGCGAAGTGGTGCCTGTTGGGTGCGACGAGGCGCACCTCGGCGATCTCGGGCACGGCCTCGAGCACCGCGCGGCCCATGTGCCAGAGCGTCTGCTGCAGAGCGAGCGACTGGAGGGTCGCGAAGTGCGCGACGAGCAGTCTCTTCACCTCGGCGTAGACGGAGTCCCACTCGACCTCGGTCGACGTGAACCGCCACTTCGCGTCGAGCGCTGTCGCCATCACGCGATCGTGGGTCTCGGGCAGGGTGGTGAAGTCGTCGCTGAGGAACCCCGCGAACTCCGACCCGGTCGACTTCAGCAGCACGAGGTCTTTCAAGCCGCCGATCACGTGCTCGCCGGTGGCGTCGACGGTGACGGCGGCCGTGCGGACCTCCTGACCGGTGCGCAGCCAGGTGTGGTCGTGCTCGACGCCGTCGACGACGGCGCGCTGCCAGGCGAACTCCTCGATCTCGATGCGGGCGCCCTCGACGGGCCCCACGTCGCGGACGAAGTGCCGGGCGAGATCGAGCCCGAAGCCCTCGATCGACTGGACGCCGTGCGACTTGGCGAACGCGAACGCCGTGTTCTTCTGGGTGTCGGTGGGCAGCACGGCCGACTGGTCGCCCTCGAGGTAGGCGGCCTCGAACGGGCCGCGCAGCGCGGTGGTCACGTTGAGGTCGCGGATCTCGTGCCGAGGGGCGTCGCGCATGATGCGCACGAGCCGTGACTCCGCTTTGCCGTACTGGTTGTCGCCGAGGATGATCGCCATGCGGTGATCCTCACACGGTCGTGTGAACGGCGTGTTTCACGATCGGCCGTTTGTGAACTGCTTGTTTCAGGGTCGCCCTCGGGAGGGGAGGTCGGGTCACTAGGGTCGGGAGGGCCCCGGTGAAGACCGTCCCGGGCGCGCGAGATCGAGAGGCCCCGCATGACCGACCCCCACGCCGCCGCACCCGCCGCAGCCGCCGCACCCGTCGTCCCCGTCCTGCAGCCGGGCGAGGGCGACCTGCCCGGCGACGCCTACCTGCCGGCCATCCCCGAGACGACGCTCTGGGGTCGACTGCCCTGCGCCTCCGACGCTCCGGTGCTCTCGATCGAGTCGGGCTCGACGGTCACGATCGACACCGTCAGCC
This sequence comes from Frigoribacterium sp. CFBP9030, assembly GCF_034045195.1. Taxonomy (NCBI): domain Bacteria; kingdom Bacillati; phylum Actinomycetota; class Actinomycetes; order Micrococcales; family Microbacteriaceae; genus Frigoribacterium; species Frigoribacterium sp. CFBP9030. Next base: position 84,635 of record NZ_JAXCWG010000008.1, on the reverse strand, counting down.
ACGAGGGCGTGCTCGACGACCAGGGCCGCGACCCGCTCGCCTTCTTCGCGTCGCACGGGGTGCCCGCCGACGCGGTGCTGCGTGACGCGATCGAGATCGCCGCCTCCGACGCCTCGGGTCGCGACGCCTCCGTCGACGGTCCGCACGTGGTCACCGGCCCCGTCGAGGTCCGTGGCGCGCGACCGGGCGACCTCCTCAAGATCACCGTCGTGACGGCGACGCCGCGCGTGCCGTACGGCGTCGTGTCGAACCGGCACGGGCGGGGCGCCCTCGCCGGCGAGTACCCGCTCGGCGACGACTCGGTCAGCGTCTTCGCGGCCGTCGACGCGGGCCCCGACGGACTGGTCGGCACGATGCCGGTCGTGCCGGGCGGCCCGCATGCGGTGCGGTTCCCGCTGCGGCCGTTCCTCGGCATCATGGGCGTCGCGGTCGCGGGCGACGAGCGTCCGCACTCGGTGCCGCCCGGTCCGCACGGCGGCAACATCGACATCAACCTGCTCACCGAGGGTGCGTCGCTCTACCTGCCCGTTCAGGTCGACGGGGCCCTCGCCTACGTCGGCGACCCGCACTTCGCGCAGGGCGACGGCGAGGTGGCGCTGACCGCGATGGAGGCGTCGCTGCGGGTCACCCTCCGCTTCGACGTCGTGCCGCACGACGTCGCCGTCGCGGAGTTCGGCGAACTGGTCGGCCCGCTCGCCGAGACGCACGAGCACCTCGTCCCCACCGGCATGGACCCCGACCTCGACGAAGCCGTCAGGGCCTGCGTCCGCGCCGCGATCGCCCTCCTCCGCGCCCGCTGGGGCATGGACGAGACCCTCGCCTACGCCTATCTCAGCGCCGCCACCGACTTCGACATCTCGCAGGTCGTCGATCTCGTCACCGGTGTGCACGCCCGCATCCGCGTCGCCGACTTCGACGGGGTCGACCGTGGCTGAGGGCGTCCCCGAGGAGGCGCGGGTCGACTCGGTCACGGCCCTCGCCTCGGTCGAGGGGTCGCCGCCCGACGGGCTGCTCGCCGCCTTCGACGCGTACGAGCGTGCGCTCGCCGCCGACGACCAGGTGGCGCTCGCGGCCGCGTTCGAGCCGACCGCGACCGTGCTGCGCGCCGACGCCGGCGGGCTCCTCGTCGGGCACGAGGCGATCACGGCGTTCCGTGGTCGACGGGGCTCGGGGCCGGTGCGTCGGGTGATCGAGGTGCACGCTCGGGTGCTCGACGACGACACCGCGCTGATCGTCTCGGTCAACGCGCCGGCGGGCGGCGGGCGCGGGGTCGTCACCCAGCTCTGGCGCCGCGGTGCCGACGTAGAGGCCCCTGCCGGCGGCACCTGGCGCATCGCGTCCGCGCAGGTCCAGGCGCCGGCGCCCGCCCTCGACCGACGGGTGTGGCGCGTGGTGGGGGAGCCGCTCGTGCCGGGTCGGCGAGGCGACGGGGCGACCGGCACCGCGCCTCCTGCAGATCAGGGGGGCGGTGCGCCCGACCGGTCGCTCGTGGGCGAGACCGTCGCCGTGAAGGACCTCTTCGCCGTCGCCGGTCAGGCGATCGGCGCCGGAGTGCCCGCGTTCCTCGACGAGGCCGCCCCCGAGACGGAGCACGCGTCCGCGGTGCGGCTCCTGCTCGAGGCGGGGGCGTCGGTGACCGGCATCGCCCAGACCGACGAGTTCGCGTACAGCATCGCCGGCCGCAACTCCGCATACGGCACCCCGCCCAACCCCGCGGTGCCCGGTGCGATCTCGGGCGGATCGACCAGCGGACCGGCCGCGGCCGTCGCCCTCGGCCAGGCGAGCATCGGTCTCGGCACCGACACGGGCGGTTCGTTGCGCGTACCGGCCTCGTACCAGGGGCTCTGGGGTCTCCGCACGACGCACGGAGCCGTCGACCGCACGGGGCTGCTGCCGCTCGCCCCGACCTTCGACACCGTCGGCTGGCTGGCGCGCGACGCCGACACACTGCTGCGGGCGGCTGCGGTGACGCTGCCCGCCGTCGATCGTCCGGGTGTCGACCAGCGCGCCGTCGACCCGTCGTACGTCGTCGACCCCTCGCTGCTCGCGGCCGTCACGCCCGAGGTTCGGACCGCCTTCACCCGGTCGATCGACGAGGCCGTCTCGACAGGGAGCATCGCCCGCCCCGAACCCGTCGCGCTCGGCGACGTCGCCGAGCTGTTCGAGCTGTTCCGCGTGCTGCAGGCGTACGAGGCGTGGCGGTCGAACGGAGCGTGGATCACCGCTCACCCGGGGTGCCTGGCCCCCGACGTCGCGGCGCGCTTCGCGTTCGGCTCGACGGTGTCGCCGCAACGTGCCGAGGAGGCGCGGGTCGCCCTGACCGACGAGCGTCGCCGTCTCGAGTCCCTCCTCGCCGACCGGGTGCTGCTGCTGCCGAGCGCGTCGTCGGCGGCACCGTCGCTCAGTGCGTCGGCGGCCGAGGTCGACGCGGTGCGGTCGGCGACCCTCGGGCTGACCTGCGTGGCCGGGGTGCTCGGCGCGCCCGCTGTCTCGGCGCCGCGCCTCGAGGTGCCCGTCGCCGGGCCCATCGAAGTGACGCAACGGGGGCAGTCGGGCCCGTCGAGGGCGCCGTTCGAGGCATCTCGACGCCTGGCGCCGGTCGGACTGTGCTTCGTGGGGCCGCGGGGGTCGGACCTCGCGCTGCTCGGGCTCGCGGCGGGGTGGCCGGGCTGAGCCGCGCCTCCTGCACCGCGCCTCCTGCACCGCGCGTCCCAAGCTGCGCCTCCCGAGCCGCGGCCCGTGCTCCCGAGCAGCACGAGTTCATCCGCCTGAAACACGGGTTGCGTAAGATGGGCCGGGTGAAACGAGTCTTCCAGCAGATCGATCCCCCCGCTCGACTGTTGATGGGCCCCGGCCCGATCAACGCCGATCCGCGAGTGCTGCGCGCCATGTCGGCGCAGCTCGTCGGTCAGTACGACCCGGCGATGACCGCCTACATGGACGAGACGCAGGCCCTCTACCGCGAGGTGTTCCGCACCGCGAACGAGCAGACCGTGCTCGTCGACGGCACCTCGCGCGCCGGCATCGAAGCGGCCCTGGTGTCGCTGATCGAGCCGGGCGACCGCGTGCTGGTGCCGGTGTTCGGGCGGTTCGGGCACCTCCTCCGCGAGATCGCCGAGCGCTGCGGCGCCGAGGTGCACACCATCGAGGTGCCGTGGGGCGAGGTGTTCACGCTCGAGCAGATCACCGCCGCGATCGAGCGGGTGCGCCCGAAACTGCTCGCCGTCGTGCACGGCGACACGTCGACCACAGTGGCCCAGCCGCTCGAGGGCCTCGGCGAGGTCTGCGCGAAGCACGGCGTGCTGTTCTACACGGACGTCACGGCGTCGATCACCGGCAACGCGTTCGACACCGACGCGCTCGGTCTCGACGCCGTCACCGCGGGGCTGCAGAAGTGCCTGGGCGGTCCGTCGGGCTCGGCGCCGGCCACGTTCTCGCCGCGTGCGGTCGAGGCGATCCGGTCGCGGACGTCGATCGAGGCGGGCATCCGCGGCGACGGCGATGTCACGAGCAGCCGGCGCATCGCCTCGAACTACTTCGATCTCGCGATGATCTTCGACTACTGGGGCCCCCAGCGGCTGAACCACCACACCGAGGCGACGACCATGCTCTACGGCGCCCGCGAGTGCGCCCGGCTCGTGGTCGACGAGGGCCTCGAGCAGACCATCGCCCGGCACGCGCTGCACGGCTCGGCCATGCTCGCCGGCGTGCAGGGCCTCGGTCTCGAGGTGTTCGGCGATCTCGCGCACAAGATGAACAACGTCGTCGCCGTGGTGATCCCCGACGGGCTCGACGGCGACGCGGTGCGCGGTGCGATGCTGACCGACTTCGGCATCGAGATCGGCACCTCGTTCGGTCCGCTGCACGGCAAGGTGTGGCGCATCGGCACCATGGGCTACAACGCCCGCCGCGACACCGTGCTGACCACGCTCTCGGCGCTCGAGGCCGTGCTGCGCCGGGCCGGAGCCCCGATCACGACCGGCGGCGGAGTTGGCGCGGCCTACGACGTCTACACCGACGCGGACCGCGCGGCGGCGACGGAGGCGGCGGCGACGGCGGCAGCGACGAGCGCAGCAGCGGCGACCGCAGCAGCGGCGACCGAGACGGACGGCGCAGGAGGCGCGGCGTGAGTCCCGAAGAGGCCTCCGCACCCCAGCCCCGCGCCTCCGGCATCGCCCCCGACGCCCGCACGGTGCTTGAGCGCTGCGACGTGCTCGCCGCCGTGTCGTCGAGCAGCACCGGTCTGACCCGCGTCTACCTCAGCCCCGAGCACGCGCGGGTCAACGAGCTCGCCGGCCGGTGGATGGAGCAGGCGGGCATGACGACCTGGCTCGACGCCGCCGGCAACCAGCGGGGCCGCTACGAGGGCCGGGAGCCCGGGGCGCCCGCCCTGCTGCTCGGCTCGCACCTCGACACGGTGCCCGACGCGGGTCGCTACGACGGCATGCTCGGCGTGCTGCTCGCGATCGCGGTCGTCGAGCGTCTCAGCGCCGCCGGCATCCGGCTGCCCTTCGCCGTCGAGGTGCTCGCGTTCGGCGACGAGGAGGGCACCCGCTTCGGCACGGCCCTGCTCGGATCGCGCGCCGTCGCCGGCACCTGGGACGACGCGTGGTGGCAGCTCGTCGACTCGGAGGGCGTGAGCCTGCGCGACGCGTTCGTCGCGTTCGGGCTCGACCCCGAGGCCGTGGGCGACGCCGCGCCTCCTCGGGGCTCCGTCATCGGGTATCTCGAGACCCACATCGAGCAGGGTCCGTACCTCGAAGAGGCCGATCGGGCGCTCGCCGTCGTGTCGTCGATCGCCGGTGCGCGCCGGTTCGAGCTGACCATGACGGGGGTCGCCGGGCACGCCGGCGGTGTGCCCTTCCACCGGCGGCACGACGCCCTGGCCGGGGCGAGCGAGGTCGTGCTCGCCGTCGAGCGCATCGCCCGCGACGCCGGCTGCATCGCCACGGTCGGGCGTCTCGAGGCGTTCCCCGGCGGGGTCAACGTGATCCCCGGGCTCGTCGAGTTCAGCCTCGATCTGAGGGCCGAGCACGACGACCGGCGCGACGAGGTCTGGGCCGCCATCGAGGCCGCCGCAGCCCGCACCTGCGTCGAACGCGGGCTCGTCTTCGCCGCCCACGAGACCCACTCGGCACCGGCCGTCGTCGCGTCGGCGGCGCTCGCCGACGCGGTGCGCACCGGCATCGTCGCGACCGGCGACGCCGAACCGATGACCCTGTTCTCGAAGGCCGGGCACGACGCCATGGCGATCGACGCCCTGACCGACTGGGCCATGCTCTTCGTCCGCTGCGGCAACGGCGGCATCAGCCACCACCCCGACGAGACCGTCACCGCGGCCGACGTCGCCGTCGCGCTCGACGCGTTCGAGGCGGCCGTCCGCGAACTCGCCGCCCGGCACGTCTCCGCCGAGACGACCGCATGAGCGACGCCCCCGCAGGAGGCGCGGGTCGGGTCGACCCCGCCGCCACCGCCCCCGGGTCGCCGGCCCCCGACCCGGCCCCCGGTTCGTCGCCCGTCCCAGCGCCCGAGGGCATCCGCGACCGCATCGACTCGGGCTACGGTGCGCTGAGCCCGAGCGAGCAGCGTGCGGCGGACTTCATCCTCGATCACCTCGACGACCTCGCCGTCTACACGGCGACCGAGATCGCCGAGCAGAGCGGGGTGTCGAAGGCGACGGTGTCGCGGCTGTTCCGGCGCCTCGGGTTCACCGACGCGCAGGAGGTCCGCGATCAGGCGAGGGCCTCACGGAGCCGAGGGGTCCCGGTCGGGTCGGCCAGCGCCTCCTCGGATCTCGTGCGTCACGCGGCGGCGGAGCACCGCAACCTCCAGCGCATGCTCGACGGTCTCGCCGACGGGCGGCTCGAGCGGGCGGCGACGCTGATCGCCGGGGCCCGCCGGGTGGTCGTCGCGGGGTTCCGCAACAGCTACCCGGTCGCCTCGCACCTGCGGCAGCAGCTCGTGCAGGCGCGCGACGACGTGCGTCTCGCGCCGCAGCCCGGGCAGTCGGTCGGCGAAGAGCTCGCCGGGCTGGGCGAGCGCGACGTCGTGGTGCTCGTCGGGTTCCGTCGGCGACCGGCCGGTTTCGCGGGGCTCGTCAGCGCCCTCGGGCGGCAGGGCGTGCCCGTGGTGCTGATCGGCGACGTGACGGCCCGCGCCCCCGGTGCGCTGCGGCTCGAGTGCCCGGTCGACAGCGAGTCGCCGTTCGACAGCTACGCCGCGGCGATGAGTCTCGCGGCGCTGCTCGCCTCGGCCGTGCTCGCCGAGCATCCGCGGGCGGGGCGGACGCGGGTCGGTCAGATCACGTCGCTCTACAGCGACCTCGCCGAACTCGAGTAGCGGATGACGGCCAGCGTCGCAGCGGCGGCGACGGAGAGTCCCCTAGGGTCGAAGTCATGGTGAGCACCGCCGACGCCCCCGGTTCTCGGCCCCGCAAGGCGGAGGTGCGAGAACGGCTGCTGGTGGCCGCGGCCCGGCTGTTCTCGACCGGCGGGGTCCACACGACCACGCTCGACGAGGTGGCCCGCGAGGCCGGCTTCAGCAAGGGCGCCGTCTACTCGAACTTCGCGTCGAAGGCCGATCTCGTGGTCGAGCTGCTGCGCCGCGAGACCGACGGGGCGCTGAAGGCCCTCGACGACATGATGCTGCCCGGCACCGAGCTGACCTCGCTGCCCGACGCGGTGCGCCGGGCGTTCGAGCCGTACGGCCCCGGCACGGCCGAGGACTTCGCGCTCATGTCCGAGTTCCGTTCGCAGGCGCTCGCCGACGAGCAGGTCATGGCGGTCTTCGTCGAGCAGCGTCGGGCCGTGCTCGAGAAGCTGCGCGGGCTGATCGATCAGGTCTTCGCCGGAGGCACGGTGCAGGTCACGGGACTGACCTCCGACACCCTCGCGCGCCTCCTGATCGACATCGCCCTCGGGTCGGCCTTCGACTCGCCCGCCACCGGCGAGGTGTCGCCGGGTCAGGTGATGGGCGAGGTGGTCGAGGCGCTGACGAGATCGCGGCGGATCGCCACCACGGTCACGTCGTCGGGGTAGTCGCCCTCGGCGGCCAGACGGGTGATGCTCGTCACCGCGCCCGACGCGGTGGGCTCGGCGGCGGTCGCGACGTCGGCGGCCCTGCTGAGCGCCGACACGTCGTCGTCGAAGAGGTCGAGGACCCCGTCGCTGCAGATCAGCAGCAGGTCGCCGGGATCGAGACGCGTCGTGGTCGTCACCCAGGTCTGCGTGCCGTAGACCCCCATCGGGAGGTTCTCGGAGGCGATCACCTCGCGGGTGCCGTCGGCTCGGCAGATGACGCCCAGACCGTGACCCGCGTCGACCGCCGTCACCACGCCGCTCTCGGCGTCGAGCTGCAGGTGCAGCAGCGTGACGAAGGCGTCGACGGCCTCGAGATCCGTCTCGACCGCGCGATCGACGATGGACATCGTCTGACCGGGCTCGTGAGACGGGGTCGCGGCGCGGAGCGACGCCCGGACGGTCGCCGCGATCATCGCCGCACCGACCCCCTTGCCCATGACGTCGGCGAGGGTGACCACGAGGCCGTCCGGGGTCCGCTGCCAGTCGAAGAAGTCACCGCTGACCGCACCGCTCGGGATGCAGGTGCCGGCGACGTCGTAGCCCGGCAGATCGGGGGTCGACTGCGGCAGCAGCCGGCGCTGCACCCCGCCGCCGTCGAGCAGCTCCTGACGCGAGCGGGCCGCGCGGGCGGCGAGCACCTTGGTGGTCTGCTCGCCGCTGAGCGACGCCATGCTGAACGACACCACGACGAGGAGCACGAGGGTGATCAGCGTCGTCGACGGGGTTCCGAAGAAGGTGACGAAGAGGTCGCTGCGCGGGCCGACCGCCAGGAAGACCCCGAAGCGGACGAGGTAGTAGAGACCGAGGGCCCCCGAGGCCAGGATGAGCGGCCAGCGGGTTCGCGACAGGTGGGCGTCGAGCAGCACGATCTCGCGGGTGGAGAGACTGATGAGAGCGCCCATCAGGGCCAGATAGAAGGGTCCGCCCGACCAGTCGTTCGTCGCCGGCGAGTCGAAGGCCGACACGGACGTGACGAAGGCCGACGGTGCGACGACGAGCCACCACGGCGTCGGTCGGCCCCGCAGGGATCTGCTGCCCATCCAGACCGATGCGGCACCGGCGACGACGACGCCGTTGCCGAGGGGGTTGCCCCACACCTGGTCGGCCGTACCGTCTCGCAGATAGGCGAAGGACCCGGCCATGAAGAGGACGAGCGCCGCGCACCACCAGAAGCTGAAGGCGGATCTCGTGCTGCGGTAGGTGACGAACGCGAAGAGCAGGAACAGGGTGAGGGTGATGACGCCGAACGCGATCCGCAGAGTGATGGAGTCGAGCAAGGAGGATCTCTGTTCCTTCGTAGTCGGGCGACCGGAGAACTCGACCTCGGCGGGTCGTATCGGCGGCCTCGCACGCCTCGGACCCCCACGGTATTTTAAGCCGCCGGAGGGGGCGGCAGGGCACCCCCAGTTGGGGAACGACCCGTCCTGGTCACGGGGAGAAGATCAGCAGGGCGAACACGCCGAACAGGACGAGGTGGGCGAGCCCGTGCAGCGCGTTGGTGCGCTTCGACGTGAAGGTGACGATGCTCAACGCGAGCGTCGCCGCGATGAGGACCGTGTTCGCGGCCGACTCGCCGAGAACGACCGTCTCGCCGGTGATCAGGCCGATGACGAGCACCGCGGGGAGGGTCAGGCCGACGGTGGAGACGAAGGCGCCGAGCCCCAGGTTGATGGTCCGCTGGGTCTCGTTGCCCAGGGAGGCGCGGATCGCCGTCACAGCCTCGGGAGTGAAGACGATGAGGGCGATCAGGACGCCGCTCAGGGTCGCGGGGGCGCCGAGGAGGGCGATCCCGACGTCGAGCAGGGTGGCCAGATCGTGCGAGAGCAGCACGATGGGGAGGACGGTGACGACGAGCAGAGCCGAGTGGGTGATGACGATGGATCTGCTCGGATGGGCCGCGGACTCGTTCCCCGTGCCGCCCGTCGTCGCCTCCGACATCGTCGCCGCTGTGGGGGAGGGCTGCGTGAACAGCTCGCGGTTCTTCGTGGTCTGCAGGCCGAGGAAGATCGCGTAGGCGGCGGCCGCCAGGACGGCGACGCCGACCGCCTGCACGTCCGAGAACGACCCGGCGGCGGCCGAGGTGGTGGCATTCGGCAGGACGAGCGCGAGCAGCGTGAAGACGACGATCATGCCGAGGTACTGCGACGTGCCCTCCCGGTTGTAGCGCTGGGGGCCGTGCCGCAGTCCGCCCACCAGGAGGGCGGCACCCAGCACGCCGTTGATGATGATCATCATCACGGCGAAGAGGGAGTCGCGGGCGATGGTCGTCGACTCACCCGGGCCGAGCATGACCGAGGCGATCAGGATGACCTCGATGATCACGATCGACAGGGTCAGGATCAGGGTGCCGAAGGGCTCTCCGAGGGCTCTCGCCAGATGCTCGGCCTCGTGGACGACGCGGAACGCCGCGACCACGATCGCCGCGAGGATCACGACGAACGACACCGCGGCCACCGGGGGAGCGACGGGGTCGCGGAGCAGACCCGGTCCGACGATGACGGAGGCGGCGACGACCAGCCACACGGCGATCAGCGGCACGAGGGTCGAGGGGGCGAGGACGACGCCGAGGGGCGTCGCCGGTGCCTCTGTCGAGGGGTGTGGACGAGTCGTGTGGGGCATGGTCACCTCCGCGAGGTCGTCCCCGAGAGCTGCCGACCCGCGGAGGTCGTCCCCCGGGGTGCATCGATCAGCCGACGATACCAGCGCCGCCCGAGCATCCCCGGTGCAGAACGCACGATCAGTGGCTGGCGCCGAGTTCGATGAGGAGCACGCCGCCGACGATGATGACGATGCCGAGGCTCATCAGCCAGGTCAGCGGCTCCTCGAACAGGAACCTCGAGATGATCGCGGTGACGGCGACCCCTGCCGCGGCCCAGATGCCGTAGGCGACTCCGAGGGGGATGCCGCCGGCGAGGGCGAGGGCGAGCATGGAGAAGGCGACGACGTAGCCGGCGGCGACGCCGCCGTACCAGCGCCTGTCGTCGATGGCGAGGCGGAGGGACGTCGTCCCGGCGACCTCGAAGGCGATGGCGAGGAGGAGGAACAGGTAGGCCATCAGTCGGTCTCCGGCTTCTTCGCAGCCTGGGCGCCGAGCTCGACGCAGAGGACGCCGACGATGACGACGACGATGCCGATGCCCATCAGGAGGGTGATCGGCTCGCCGAAGAACAGACTCGATGCGACCGCCGTCAGGGCGACGCCGCTGGCACCCCAGATGCCGTAGGCGACCCCGAGGGCCATCCCGGTGCGGAGCACCAGGGCCAGGAGGATGAACGCGGCGAGGTAGCCCACGGCGACCACGGCGTAGAAGGCGGGCTGCTCGAGGGCGGCTTTGAGCGACAGCGACGCGGTCACCTCGGACAGGATCGCCGCCGCGAGGAGCAGCCAGCCCTTCGTGGTCTCGTTCATGAGTCGGTCCCTTCGTCGATCGGGTGCGGAGCGATGTCACGGAGGGGCGCGGTGCCGACGTCCGGTTCGAAGACGGCGAGGGTGAACGCGGCCCGCTCGGTGGTCGTGTTCGCGTACGAGTGGGGCTGGTCGCCGTCGAAGGCGCAGGTGTCGCGGGTGCCGAGCGTGGTGCTGGCGGGGCCCGTCCTCAGGGTCACCGTGCCGGCGGTCACGTGCAGGATCTCCCTCGTGCCCGGTGCGTGGGGGAGGCTGTCGTGCTCGTCGCCCGGCTCGAGGCTCCACTGCCAGAGCTCGAGGACGTCCGGCGACGGCGTCCCTGCCAGCAGCACCCCCGATCCGCCTCCGGGGCTGCGCCAGAGGGTCGTCCCCTCGCCGTCGCGGGTGAGGGCCGCGGGCACGCCCTCCCGCTCGGCGACCAGGGTGGGCAGTCCGATCCCGAGCGCGTCGCTCAGCAGCAGCAGCGTCGTCACGCTCGGGTTCGTGTCGCCCTTCTCGACCTTGACGACCATCCGCCGGCTGACCCCGGATCGCTCCGCCATCTGGTCGAGCGTCCACCCGTTCGCCTGGCGCGACGCCCGGACGCGTCCGCCGATCAGTGCCGCGAGGTCGCCCATTCCGTTCACCATAGAGTGCACCGTAGTGCACTACCGTGGGCGCGAGGCGAAGACGGCCTCGAGCTCAGCAACTCGTCGTCGTCCATGATCAGATCATTTGACTGATTGACAGGACATGAGAACATGATTAGCCTCATCCTGTCGCCGGCATCAGGGTGGCACCCCGCGGCAGAGCGGGGAGCAGTCACCACAACCAATGGAGGAATCGTGGTCACGAACGCATCCGGAGGCTCTCCCCGAAGAGCGCTTCCCGCCCTGGTCTCAGGGCCTCACACCAGACGACTCGGCACCGTCGCGGTCATCGCGACGTTCGGCGGGCTGCTCTTCGGCTACGACACCGGTGTCATCAACGGCGCCCTCGACTCCATGGAGGAGAGCCTCGGGCTCACGCCCGCCAGCGAAGGCGTCATGGTGTCGGCGATCCTCATCGGAGCCGCCGTCGGCGCGTTCTTCATCGGACGCATCTCGGACGCCTTCGGCCGGAAGCCCACCATCAACACCCTGGCGATCCTGTTCTTCTTCGCCGCTCTCGCGTGCGTCCTCGCCCCCACCTGGGAGTTCCTCACCGGGGCTCGGTTCTTCCTCGGGATCGCGGTCGGCGGCGCCTCCGTCACGGTCCCCGTCTTCCTCGCCGAGCTCGCCCCGACGGAGCAGCGCGGCGGTCTCGTCAGTCGCAACGAGCTCATGATCGTCTCGGGCCAGCTCGCCGCGTTCACGATCAACGCCGTCATCGGCAGCATCTGGGGTGAGCACGACGACGTCTGGCGATACATGCTCTCCGTCGCCGTGCTCCCCGCCATCGCACTCTTCATCGGCATGTTCCGTGTGCCCGAGAGCCCGCGCTGGCTCATCGCGAAGGGCCGCGACGACGACGCCCTCGCAGTCCTCAAGCAGATCCGCGCCGACGACCGCGCCGTGGCCGAGATGGCCGAGGTCCGCGAACTCGCTGAAGAGGAGAAGGAGGCGAAGAGCGCCCGCCTCGCCGATCTCGTCGCCGAGCCATGGCTCCGCAAGATCCTGCTCATCGGGATCGGCCTCGCCGTCACCCAGCAGCTCACCGGCATCAACTCGATCATGTACTACGGCACTCAGGTGCTGCAGCAGTCGGGCTTCTCGCAGAGCGGCGCCCTGATCGCCAACGTCGGCGCCGGTGTGATCGCGGTCGTCGCCATGCTCGTCGCCCTCCGAGTCATCAACAGGGTCGGCCGACGCAACATGCTCATGTTCGGCTTCGCCGGCGTCGCGATCTTCCACCTGCTCATCGGCCTGTCGTCCCTCCTGATCCCCGAGGGCCTCGGCCGTGCGATCGTCGTCCTGATCTTCGTCATCTGCTTCGTCGGCACCATGCAGGGCACCATCGGGCCGCTCGTGTGGCTCATGCTCAGCGAGATCTTCCCCCTGAAGCTCCGCGGAGTCGGGATGGGCCTCACCGTGCTGATCCTGTGGCTCACGAACTTCGCCGTCAGCCTGCTCTTCCCGATCCTGGTCGCCGGCATCGGCATCTCGACGACGTTCTTCATCTTCGCGGTGCTGAACACCGCCTCCTTCGTCTTCGCCGCGACACGCGTCCCCGAGACCAACGGCCGCTCGCTCGAGCAGCTCGAGGAGGACTTCAGCACAGGGGCCATCTACATCGTGAAAGAAGGCAGGAAGTGACCGACAGCAGCTCTCTCGAGGTCCTCACGATGGGTCGTGTCGGCGTCGACATCTACCCTCAGCAGTCCGGGGTCCCGCTCGAAGAGGTCGACACGTTCAGCAAGTCCGTCGGCGGCAGCGCCACCAACGTCGCCATCGCCGCCGCTCGTCATGGGCGTCGCTCCGCCGTCCTCACCCGCACCGGCGACGACCCCTTCGGTCGCTACGTCGTCCGTGAGCTCGAACGACTCGGCGTCTCCACCCGGCTCATCTCGACGGTCGACGGTCTGAACACGCCCGTGACCTTCTGCGAGATCTTCCCGCCCGACGACTTCCCGCTGTACTTCTATCGGCAGCCCAAAGCCCCCGACCTGATGATCACGGCCGGCGGTCTCGACCACGCGGCTATCGAGCAGGCGAGCGTCTTCTGGGCCACCGTGACGGGTCTCAGCGAAGAGCCCAGCAGGCAGGCGCACCATATCGCGTGGCAGACCCGTGACCGCCGCCCGCTGACCATCCTCGACCTCGACTACCGGCCCATGTTCTGGAGCAGCCCCGAGGTGGCGACCCGCGAGGTGGGTCGGGCGCTCGAGCACGTGACCGTCGCCGTCGGCAATCGCGAGGAGTGCGAGATCGCGGTCGGCGAGACCGAACCCGAACGCGCTGCGGACGCCCTCCTCGATCGAGGCGTCGAGATCGCCATCGTCAAGCAGGGGCCGAAGGGCGTCCTCGCCAAGACGCGAGACGAACGCATCGAGGTGCCCGCGCATCGCGTCCAGGTCATCAACGGCCTCGGGTCCGGCGACGGCTTCGGAGGGGCGCTCTGCCACGGTCTGCTCTCCGGCTGGTCGCTCGAACGCACCCTGAGGTTCGCCAACGCCGCCGGGGGCATCGTGGCCACGCGCTTCGAGTGCTCCACCGCCATGCCGACCACCGACGAGGTGGAGGCAGTCCTCCAGGAGGCGCACCATGTCTGATCCCATCGCACCCACCGTCGACTTCGAGCGACTCCGGAGCATCCGCGCCGCCGCCCCGCACCGGATCGCCGAACTCCTCGCATCGAGAACGCGGCCCGCACCGCTGGCGGCCGACGGGCGCCTGTTCATCATCGCCGCCGATCACCCCGCCCGGGGCGCCCTCGGAGTGCGGGACGACGCCACCGCCATGGCCGATCGTTACGACCTCCTCCGGCGACTGGTCGTCGCCCTCGACCGACCCGGCGTCGACGGGGTGCTCGGCACCCCCGACATCCTCGAAGACCTGGCGCTGCTCGGAGCACTCGACGGCAAGGTCGTCGTCGGCAGCATGAACCGCGGCGGACTCCAGGGCGCCTCGTTCGAGATGGACGACAGATTCACCGCCTACTCGGCCTCGTCCATCACGGAGTCGAACCTGGACTTCGCCAAGCTGCTCGTCCGCATCAACCTCGACGACGCCGGCACCGCAGCGACCCTCGACGCGACGGCGCGCGCGGTGACCGAGTCGGCAAGGCTGCGCCTGCCGATCATGCTCGAACCGTTCATGAGCAGCTGGGTCGACGGGCGGGTGAAGAACGACCTCACCGCCGACGCCGTCATCAAGTCGGTGGCGATCGCCTCAGGGCTCGGAGAGTCGTCCGCCTACAGCTGGCTGAAGCTCCCCGTGGTCGACGACATGGAGCGCGTCATGGCGGCCACGACCCTCCCCACGCTGCTCCTCGGCGGAGACCCCGGCGGAGACCCGGCCGACACCTACCGTCGCTGGGCCGAGGCGCTCGCCCTCCCCGGCGTCCGAGGTCTCGTCGTCGGACGAACCCTCCTCTACCCGGGCGACGACGACGTCGCCGCCGCCGTGGACCTCGCAGCAGGCCTGGTCCACACGCCCGCCCACACGAACGGATCGACAGAACGATGACCTCCACGCCCACGGACCTCCCTCTCGTCGCGCACTGGATCGATAACGCCGAAGCACCCGGCGCCGGCGGACGCACCGCGCCCGTCTACGACCCGGCTCTCGGCCGCGTCACGAAGAACGTGTCGCTCGCCGACCGGTCCGAGATCGACGCCGCCGTCGCCTCCGCCGCCAAGGCCTTCCCCGCCTGGCGCGACCTCTCGATCACGAAGCGGCAGCAGATCATGTTCCGATTCCGCGAGCTGCTCAACGAGCGGAAGGGCGAACTCGCCGAGATCCTCACGAGCGAGCACGGCAAGGTCCTCTCCGACGCTCTCGGCGAGATCACCCGTGGCCTCGAGGTGGTCGAACTCGCGACCGGGTTCCCGCACCTGATCAAGGGCGAGTTCTCCCAGCAGGTCTCGACCGGTGTCGACGTGTACTCGACGAAGGCTCCGCTCGGCGTCGTCGGGATCATCAGCCCGTTCAACTTCCCGGCGATGGTGCCGATGTGGTTCTTCCCGATCGCCATCGCGGTCGGCAACACCGTCGTGTTGAAGCCGTCCGAGAAAGACCCGTCGAGTGCGATGTTCCTCGCCCGCCTCTTCGCCGAGGCCGGCCTGCCCGAGGGTGTGTTCAACGTCCTCCACGGCGACAAGAAGGCCGTCGACGGTCTGCTCGAGCACCCCGAGGTGAAGAGCATCTCGTTCGTCGGGTCGACGCCGATCGCGCAGTACATCTACGAGACCGCTGCGAAGCACGGCAAGCGCGTCCAGGCTCTCGGCGGTGCGAAGAACCACATGCTCGTGCTGCCCGACGCCGATCTCGACCTCGTGGCCGACAGCGCGATCAACGCGGGGTTCGGTTCGGCGGGCGAGCGCTGCATGGCGATCAGCGTCGTCGTCGCGGTCGAGCCAGTGGCGGACGAGCTGATCGAGAAGATCACGTCGCGCATGTCCGGCCTCACCGTCGGCGACGGGCGTCGCAGCTGCGACATGGGCCCGCTCGTCACCGAGCAGCACCGCGACAAGGTCGCCGGCTACATCGACATCGCTATCGAAGACGGTGCCGACGTCGTCGTCGACGGCCGCGGCATCGAGGTCGACGGCGAGGCCGATGGCTTCTGGCTCGGCCCGACGCTGATCGACCGGGTGCCGCTGACGAGCCGGGTCTACACGGAGGAGATCTTCGGCCCGGTCCTCTCGGTGGTGAGGGTCGCCTCCTACGAAGAGGGGGTCGCCCTGATCAACGCCGGCGCGTACGGCAACGGCACCGCCATCTTCACCAACGACGGAGGCGCGGCGCGGCGATTCCAGGCCGAGATCGAGGTCGGCATGATCGGCATCAACGTGCCCATCCCCGTGCCCGTCGCCTACTACTCGTTCGGCGGCTTCAAAGACTCCATCTTCGGGTCCGACAAGGCGTACGGCATGCAGGGGTTCGAGTTCTTCACACGCGAGAAGGCGATCACATCACGGTGGCTCGACCCGAGCCACGGCGGGGTGGACCTGGGATTCCCCCAGAACTGACCCGACGGAGGATCTCTCCCCAGGCTGCAGGCTCGCGACCACGGTGTCGCGGCACTCGATGATGAGGTGGACGACATGGACGACGACACACGCTGGTTCTTCCCCCGCGGCGACCTCGCCCGCCACGACTGGCAGACGGTGGTCGATGGCGAGGTCGACGGCTGGCAGCACACCGGGCTGAGGGTCGGCGAGCTGGCCGGCACCGGGGCGCGGCTGCCCGCGGTCGGCGTCGAGCGGATGATCGTGCCGCTGTGCGGCGACGTCGTGGTCGAGTGGAGCGATGCCCGCGGCGGCTCGGGCACCGTCGAGCTGGCGGGTCGCTCCTCCGTCTTCGAAGGCCCCGCCGACGTCGTCTACCTCGGCATCGACACGGAGGCGCGCCTCACCGGCGAAGGCCGGGTCGCGGTCGCCGAGGCCCCCGCCGACCAGGTGCTCGACGTGCAGGTGCTGCGAGCCGCCGACATCCCGGTCGAGATCCGAGGGTCGGGCCGCTCCACCCGCCAGGTGCACAACTTCGGCACGCCGGCGGGCCTCCACGCGCAGAAGCTCATCGTCTGCGAGGTCGTGACCCCGGCCGAGAACTGGTCGTCGTACCCCGCCCACAAGCACGACGAGTCCATCCCCGGCGTCGAGTCCCGACTCGAGGAGATCTACTACTTCGAGTCGGCCGTCAGCCGCGGTCTCGACGCCCCCGAGCAGGCCGACCCCTTCGGCCTGTTCGCCACCTACAGCTCACCGGCGGGGCGGATCGACGTGAACCACTTCGTCCGCACGGGCGACGTCGCCCTGGTCCCCTTCGGCTATCACGGCCCGGCCGTCGCGGCTCCGGGCTACGACCTCTACTACCTGAACGTCATGGCAGGCCCGGATCCCGAGCGTGCCTGGCTCATCACCGACGACCCGGCACACGGCTGGGTCCGCACGCAGTGGGAGTCGCAGGCTCCTGACCCCCGACTGCCCTACCTCCCCGCAGCAGCACCGAAAGGACCACGTCGATGACGACGAGACGACTCACCGTCGGCCAGGCTCTGGTCGAGTTCCTCGCGAACCAGTGGACGATCGACGGAGACGTGCGCGAGCGCACGATCCCCGGCATGTTCGGCATCTTCGGCCACGGCAACGTCGCCGGCGTCGGCCAGGCCCTGAAGCAGTACCACGTCGACCGGCCCGGCCTCATGCCCTACCTGCAGGCGCGCAACGAGCAGGCGATGGTCCACGAGGCCGTCGGGTACGCCCGGATGCACCGGCGGCGCGCCACCTACGCGAGCACCGCCTCCGTCGGTCCTGGCGCGGCCAACATGCTCACGGCCGCCGCACTGGCGACGACCAACCGCCTCCCTGCGCTCCTGCTGCCGAGCGACACCTTCGCGACCCGGGTCAGCGACCCCGTGCTGCAGCAGATCGAGCTGCCGCACGACACCTCTCTGCAGGTGACCGACGCGTTCCGGCCGCTGTCGCGGTTCTTCGACCGGGTCGATCGACCCGAGCAGCTGTTCTCGATCGCTCTCGCCGCCCTGCGCGTGCTCACCGACCCGGCCGAGACCGGAGCCGTCACGATCGCCCTGCCCGAAGACGTGCAGGCCGAGTGGGTCGACGTGCCCGAGGAGTTCCTGCAGCCGCGCGAGTGGCACATCCGACGGCCCGTCCCCGAACGCGGGCCGCTCGAGCGGGCGATCGCGGCGATCCGTTCGGCGGAGCGGCCGGTGATCGTCGCCGGCGGGGGAGTCCTCTACTCAGGGGCGGAACAGCGTCTCGACGAGTTCGCCCGCGCCACGGGCATCCCCGTGGGCACCACGCAGGCCGGTGGCGGCTCCCTCACCTGGGATCACCCGCAGTACCTCGGCGGCATCGGGGCCACCGGCACCACGGCCGCTAACCGCATCGCGGCCGACGCCGACCTCGTCATCGGCATCGGCACCCGGTACAGCGACTTCACCACCGCCTCCCGAACCGCCTTCCAACACGCCGACGTCCGATTCGTGAACATCAACATCGCCTCGTTCGACGCCTACAAGCACGGCTCGCAGCTACCCGTCGTAGCCGACGCGCGCGAGGCCCTCGACGCACTCCTCGAGGCCCTCGCCGGGCACGCCGTTCCCGCCGAGCACGCCGCCCGCGTGGCGTCAGAGAAGACGGCATGGGATGCCCTCGTCGACGAGGCGTTCCTCCCGTCGGGGCTCGCCCTGCCCGGTCAGCCCGAGATCATCGGCGCCGTCCAGGCCGCCAGCGACCCCCGCGACGTCGTCGTCCAGGCGGCCGGGTCGCTGCCCGGCGACCTGCACAAGCTGTGGCGGGTCCGCGACCCGCTCGGCTACCACGTCGAGTACGCGTTCTCGTGCATGGGCTACGAGATCGCCGGTGGACTCGGCGTGAAGCGGGGCGCTCCCGATCGCGACGTCATCGTCATGGTCGGAGACGGCTCGTACCTGATGCTGCACACCGAGCTCGTGACGGCCGTGGCGGAGGGCATCAAGATCATCGTCGTCCTCATCCAGAACCACGGCTACGCCTCCATCGGGCATCTCTCCGAGAGCGTCGGCGCCGAGCGCTTCGGCACCCTGTACCGCCGACTGGACCCCGAGTCGCTCGACTTCCAGGGCACCGAGGTGCTCCCGGTCGATCTGGCCATGAACGCCCGCAGCTACGGGGTCGACGTGATCGAGGTGCAGCCGACCGAGAACGCCGTGGCCGACCTCTCCGCCGCCCTCGCCACGGCCAAGGCATCGTCGACGAGCACGCTCATCCACATCAACAGCGATCCGCTGGTCTACGCCCCCGACGGCGAAGGCTGGTGGGACGTCCCGGTCGCGCAGGTCTCGACCCTCGACAGCACCCGTGCCGCCCTCGTGGACTACCGCGACCACCAGGCCGGTCAGCGCCCCCTGCTGGGCTGACCCGCACCTCCACCTCGAACTCGACGACATCCTCTCGAAAGGCACCGCCGCCATGACCGACACCGTCACCGATCCCGACACCACGCCGTCCGCCGCCTCGACCGCCCCGGACGCGCCCGGACTCCGCATCGGCACCGCCCCCGACTCGTGGGGCGTCTGGTTCCCCGAGCACCCCAGCCAGATCCCGTGGCCGAGGTTCCTCGACGAGGTGCAGCACGCCGGCTACCGGTGGATCGAGCTCGGCCCCTACGGCTACCTGCCCACCGACCCTCACCAGCTCGAGGACGAACTCGGCAAGCGCGACCTGCTGCTGTCGGCCGGGACCGTCTTCACCGGGTTCCACAAAGGCGACGACCAGTGGCAGCGCGCGTGGGACCAAGCGCTCGCCGTCGCGGGGCTCGCCTCGCAGCTCGGCGCCGAGCACCTGGTCGTCATCCCCGACCTCTGGCGCAGCGACTCGACCACGGAGGTCCTCGAGGCCCGCACACTCACCGACGACCAGTGGGCCAAGCTCGGCGCCGGCCACGACAAGCTCGGCAAGGCGCTGCTTCAGGAGTTCGGGGTGAAGCAGCAGTTCCACACCCACGCCGACAGCCACGTCGGCACGTATCAGGAGACCGAGCGGTTCCTCGCCGAGACCGACGCGCGCTACACGAACCTCTGCCTCGACACCGGCCACTTCGCCTACTACGGCGGCGACAACGTGCGCCTCATCGAGGCCCACCCCGACCGCATCGGCTACCTGCACCTCAAGCAGGTCGACAGCGACCTCCGCTTCACCGTGCTGAAGAACGACGTGCCCTTCGGCGACGCCGTCGCTATGGGCGTGATGGTCGAGCCCCCGAAGGGCGTGCCCGAGCTGGCGCCCGTGCTCGAGGCGGTCAGCCGCATCGATCCCGACATCTTCGCCATCGTCGAGCAGGACATGTTCCCGGTCGCGTCGATCGACCTGCCCCTCGGCATCGCCACCCGCACCCGCGAGCACATCCTCAGCTGCTCGCCCCGCGCCCGCCTCGTCTGACGACACCCCTGTTCGAAGGAGAACCAGCCATGACCCCCATCACCCACGATCTCCGCGTCGCCGTCGTCGGCGCCGGCATGATGGGCGCCGACCACGTCGCCCGCATCGCCTCGACCATCAGCGGCGCCACGGTCGTCGCCGTCGTCGACCCCGACACCGCGCGAGCGACCGCAGCCGCCGCCCAGGCGCCCGGCGCCATCACCGCGGCCGACTTCGAGGAGGCGCTCGACGCGACAGAGATCGACGCCGTCATCATCGCGACCCCGGGCTTCCTTCACGAGGCCGTGCTGATGCCCGCCCTCGAGCGTGGTCTCGCGATCCTGTGCGAGAAGCCGCTCACCACCGACGAGGCCGCCTCCCTGCGCGTCCTCGAGGCCGAGCAGAAGCTCGACCGACCGCATATCCAGGTCGGATTCATGCGCCGCTTCGACCAGGGCTACCAAGACCTCCGGGCGCTCGTGGCCTCGGGCGAGCACGGCGCCCTGGTCGCGCTGCACTGCGCCCACCGGAACGCGACGACCCCGCCCAGCTACTCGGAAGAGATGCTGATCCTCGACTCCGTCATCCACGAGATCGACGCCGTGCCCTTCATCGCCGGCGAGCCGATCGTCGCCGTCGAGGTGAAGAAGCCGCGCCGCAACTCCCTCGCCCCCGACGGTCTCCGCGACCCGCAGTTCGTCCTCCTCGAGACGGTGTCGGGCACACTGGCCGTCGTCGAGATCAACGTCAACATCCAGTTCGGCTACCAGGTGACCACCGACGCCGTCTTCGAGAGCGGTGTGGCCTCGATCGGTCGCGAGACGGGCCTCCAGCTGACCAGCGCCGGTCGCGTCGGCGCGCCGGTCCCGCCGACGTTCAAGGAGCGCTTCGGCGCCGCCTACGACACGCAGGTGCAGCGCTGGGTCGACGCCGCCCGCCGGGGGACCATCGACGGGCCGAGCGCCTGGGACGGCTACCTGGCCAGCGTCGTCGCGACCGCGGGCGTCGAGGCCCAGCGGACGGGGCGCCGGGTCGAGGTCGACTACGCGATCGAGAGACCGACGTTCTACGACCTGCCCGCCGGTGCCGACGCCGCCATCGAGGCCTAGTCCGTGGTCAAGATCGCACTCGACCCTACGCCGTTGCACCACAGCCACTCCCTGCTCGAGATCCCGGCGAAGGTGGCCGAGCTGGGTTACGACCACCTCCAGCTCACGCCCCACCGGGACTTCATCCCGTTCTTCCGTCACCCGAAGGCCGACGACGACCTCGTCGACGCCTTCGCCGCCGCCTGCCGGGAGGCGCGGGTCGAGATCGCATCGGTGCTGCCGGTTCTCCGCTGGTCAGGCCCCGACGAGGAGTCCCGTCGGGCCGCCGTCAAGCAGTGGAAGCGCGTCATCGAGATCAC
This sequence comes from Frigoribacterium sp. CFBP9030, assembly GCF_034045195.1. Taxonomy (NCBI): domain Bacteria; kingdom Bacillati; phylum Actinomycetota; class Actinomycetes; order Micrococcales; family Microbacteriaceae; genus Frigoribacterium; species Frigoribacterium sp. CFBP9030. The sequence goes on along the minus strand of NZ_JAXCWG010000008.1, from coordinate 63,199 downwards.
CGCCCGCCTCGGCGTCGGCGTGATCAACACCGAGTTCAGCGGGCGCCCCGAGCTGCAGGAGGAGTCGGAGCGCCAGTTCTACTGGTCGATGGAGGAGCTGCTCCCGATCATCGAGCGGGAGGGCATCCAGGTCTACATCGATCCGCACCCCGACGACTTCGTCGAAGACGGACTCGAGGCTCTGCGCGTGATCCGAGGGCTCAACTCCTCGAACGTGGGTCTGGCCTACGTCGCCTGCCACACGTTCCACTACGGCGGCGACATGGCGGAGATCATGGCCGCCGCGGGGCCGACACTCGGGTTGGTCCACATCGCCGACACCTTCGACCACCGCCGGTCGCACGGTCTGCGCTACATCACGAACCCGCCCGGCACCGCGGCCCGGGTGCACCAGCACCTGAAGATCGGCGACGGAGACGTCGACTGGGACTCCTTCTTCGACGGTCTCGGGCAGCTCGGCTTCTTCGACCGCTCCGACACGATCGCCGTGTCCAGCGTCTTCGCCGAGGACGAAGACGTCGACGCCGTCAGCCGCTACCAGCGAGAGCAGATCCGGAACCGGATCATCGCCGCGTCCCGCGCCTGACCGCGCTCAGCCCAGCAAACCGACGACCCCTCCAGGAGGAGACCGATGACGACCGTCACCGAAGCCGCAGTCACACCCCTCGACGACCGCCCCCCTCTGCTCAGAGCAGCGCAGGACACCCCCACCAGCCTGTGGAACGACTCGGCCGATCCCGCCGAGCTGGCCGCCTCCATCGGATTCGGTGCGGTCGGTGCGACCTGCAATCCGGTCATCGCCTACACGGCCATCAAGAACGACCTGGGCACCTGGGTTCCCCGCCTCCGCCAGATCGCCGAGGAGCACCCCACCGCCGGCGAGTCCGAGATCGGCTGGCTCGCCGTCGAGCGGCTCAGCATCGAGGCGGCGGCACTGCTCGAAGGCGAGTTCGAGGCCTCGGGCGGTCGCAACGGTCGGCTGTCGATGCAGACCGATCCGCGCCTCCACCGAGACGCCGACGCGCTCGTCGAGCAGGCCGTGCACTTCTCGTCGTTGGCGAAGAACATCATCGTGAAGATCCCCGCCACGCGGGTCGGCATCGAGGCCATCGAGGAGGCGACCTATCGGGGTGTCAGCATCAACGCGACGGTCTCATTCACCGTCGCCCAGGCCGTCGCGGTGGGCACCGCCATCGAACGGGGTCTCGATCGCCGCACGGCCGAGGGGATCGAGAACCACGAGTTCGGATCGGTCGTCACGATCATGGGCGGGCGCCTCGACGACTGGCTGAAGGCCGTGGTCAAGCGCGACCACATCATGATCGACCCGGGGCACCTCGAATGGGCCGGTGTCTCTGCGCTGAAGAAGGCGCACCACGAGTTCGTCGCCCGGGGTTTCCGTTCGCGCATCCTGTCGGCGGCGTTCCGCAATCACCTGCAGTGGTCCGAGCTCGTCGGCGGAGACCTCGTCGTGTCGCCCCCGTTCGCGTGGCAGGTCGACATGAACGCGGCCGAGCTGCCTGCGGAAGACAGGATCGACGTCCCCGTCGACCCGCGCATCCTCGACTCGCTGGCCACGAAGCTGCCCGAGGAGTGGCACCGTGCCTACGACGTCGACGGCATGACGCTCGACGAGTTCGAGCGGTTCGGCGCCGTCGTCAGGACACTGCGGCAGTTCCTCGAGGCGGACGCCCAGCTCGACGCCCTCGTCCGCGACGTGCTCGTGCCCGCCGTGTGATCCGACGGCAAAGACGCGCAGGAGGCGCGGTGTCCGCATCAGGGCACCGCGCCTCCTGCTGTCCGGGCTGGTGCGATCCGTCGCTCTTTGTTAGTATGTAATGACATTTGCCCTGACGTTAGGACGACCACCATGCCCCTCGTTCGCATCGACCTGATGACCGGCCGGACACCCGAACAGATCACCTCGATCGCCGACGCGATCCACCAGGCGATCGTCGATGTCTACGGCATCCCCGTCCGTGACCGCTTCCAAGTCGTCAACGAGCTGCCCGCAGGGCGCATCATCGCCGAAGACGCCGGGCTGGGCTTCGAACGGACCCGCGGCGTCGTGATGATCCAGATCTTCACGCAACGGGGGCGGAGCGATGAGACGAAGCAGGCCCTCTATGCCCGCATCGCCGCGGGCCTCGACGCGGTCGGCGTCGCGGGGGAGGACGTTTTCATCGGCTACGTCGAGAACGGCCCGCAAGACTGGTCGTTCGGGTTCGGGGTCGCTCAGTACCTGAACGGCGAGTTGAGAGTGCCCGCCGCGGCGCCGACCCTCGGCTGACGGATCGTCTTGTCGACGAGCGTCACTCCTCGACGGGCGTCACCTGTCGAGGAGGGTCACTTGTCGACGAGGGTGATCGAGAACGAGTAGAGGTCGGGTCGGTAGCAGTGGTGCCCGACCTCCACGGCGCGACCAGAGGCGTCGTACGCGGTACGGGTCATCGTCAGCACGGCGCCCCGGGGCTCGATCTCGAGCAGGTGCGCTTCGTCGAAGTGGGCGGCGCGAGCGCCGATCTGCTGCTTGGCGACCCGCATGGTGACGCCGTGTGCTCGCAACAGCTGGTACAGGCCTCGGGTGCTGAGGTCGTCGTCGGAGAACTGCGCGAGATCGAGTGGGAGGAAGTTCTCCAGGATCGCGACGGGCACACCGTCGGCCAGACGGAGACGCCTCACGTTGCTCACCTGGTCTCCGACTCCTATGCCGAGCGCGAGGGCGGTCTTCTCATCGGCGGGGACGACGCCGTGCGCGAGAAGGCGTGTCGTGGGGGCCTGGCCGCTCTCGGTGAGATCCTCGAACAGGCTCGTCAGTTCGACGTTGCGCGTGACGGGGCCGTGCACCACCTGTGTGCCGATGCCTCGTCGACGGACGACGAGGCCCTTGTCGACGAGCTCCTGGATGGCCCGACGGATGGTCGGTCGAGAGAGTCCGAGTCTCTCGCCGAGACCGACCTCGTTCTCGAGTCGGGCCCCCGCGGGGAGTCGGCCGCTCAAGATGGAGGCTTCGAGACGCGTGGAGATCTGATACCAGAGCGGGACGGGCCCGTGCCGGTCGAGATCGGCGAAGAGGTCGGCTGGGAGCTGCGTATCAGTCACTCGCCACCTCGCCCCTCCGACATGTCTTGACAATAGTAGGCAGGAGCCGAGCCCGGTGGCTACTCGTGCGCCCGGGGTGCGGCGGGCGCAGAGGAGAAGCCCCCTCCCGCACGAGGTGCGAGAGGGGGCCCACCGGGAACACCGGCCCCGCCCGGGTGGGCGAGGCCGGCTGTCGTCACGGATTCACCAGAGGGTGTTATTCCGTGGCGACGGTGATCTTCGCGACGCCGACGAGCATCTCGTCCTGGACGGCGTCGGTGCTGAAGGTCTCGTTCAGCAGCGCGGCGGCGTCGGGGCTGATGTGCACGGTCGTGCCCTCGAGGACGGCGTTGGTGCCCTCCATCTGCAGGGGCTTCAGGGTGCCGCCCCAGAGGTTGAACAGGTAGGCGTCTTCGACGACGACCTCGCCGTTGGCGGACACGGTGCCGTAGAGCTTCGACTCGCCCGGGTCGATGCGGAAGTCGGTGAGCTCGACGGTGGTGTCACCGGCGGTCAGCGACAGGCCCGAGCCGTCGTGGTCGAGCTCGCCCTGGACGTAGGGACGCACGTCGGACGAGGGGTCGTAGTAGTCGACGTTGCCGCCGGTGATCGGGAACGCGAACGTGCCCGTGGCGCCGTCGAAGGTGCCGGTGCCGACCGGGGCCGGGGTCAGACCCAGCGAGGTGAGCGCGTCGACGAAGGACTGGTCGACGGTGACCTGGGTGTCGACGCCGTTGCTGAGGTCGGGGAGCGAGGCGACCGGGGTGGCCTCGGCGCTGGGCTCGGCCGATGCCGAAGCCGAGGTGGTCGACTCGGTGGAGCCGCTGTTGGAGTCCATCGAGCACGCGGCGAGCGAGAACACGAGGGCG
>NZ_JAXCWG010000008.1:0-59239 GCF_034045195.1 Frigoribacterium sp. CFBP9030 | reverse complement strand
AGTCCGACCTTGGTGATCTTCTTACGGGAGAAAGCATTCATGATCAGGTCCTTTTCTGTGATTCCCGGTGGGGATGAAAAGGATTCGCCACCCTCCCGCCAAACGATTGGAACCGATCTGGTTCGTTACCTTTCCGTGATGAAGGGAGGCCCGAGCGGGATGATCGCGGGCGCGGCCCCCGGCCGTCCGACACGATGCTGGCCGGGCGTTGACGTTCTCCTGACGGGCTGCTGACGCGTGTCTCGCGAGGCTGATCCCACAGCAGATCACCGGCCGGACCCCCGGCCCTCACGCGAAGGAATCCGCACATGACCCGCCGTAGCCGCTTCACCGTCCCCGCCGTCGCCCTCTCCGCCGTGGCCCTGCTCGGCATCACGGGCTGCACGGCCGCGACGGCCGACGCCGCCTCCGACGCCCCCTCGCCGGCCGCCGCCCCGAGCGACGCCGAGGTGCAGGCCCTGTTCGACGACTGGAACGCCTCGCTCGCCACGGGCGACCCCGAGCAGGTCGCCGAGCACTACGCCGACGACGCGGTCCTGCTGCCGACCGTCTCGCCCGGCATCCACGACACCGAGGAGGAGCGGCTCGAGTACTTCGAGGGCTTCCTGCTCAACGAGCCGTCGGGTGAGATCACCGAGGGCGTCGTCCGCGACCTGGGCGACGGGTACGTCTCGCACTCCGGTCTCTACACGTTCACGATGGGGGCGACCGGTGACGTCGTGCCCGCGCGGTTCACCTTCGTGTACGCCGAGACCGACGGCGAGTGGAAGATCGTCGAGCACCACTCCTCGAAGGAGCCGGTGAAGCAGTAGGCCATCGTGTCGACCCTCGGCGCACCTCCGGCGTCCGTTCGTTTCCTGTCCAGCCGCGACTGAGACGATCCGGTGTGCACGTTCTCCTCGTCGAAGACGACCCCGCGATCGCCGGGTCCTTGCGCGAAGGCCTCGCGCGCTACGGCTATGAGGTCGACTGGGTGACGACCGGGCGGGAGGCGCTGGCCGCCGACGCTCCCGGCGTGGTCCTCCTCGACCTCGGTCTGCCCGACATGGACGGCCTCGACGTGTGCCGCCGTCTGCGCGCCCGGTCGAAAGTGCCGATCATCGTCGTCACCGCCCGCGGCGACGAGGTCGACACGGTCGCGGGGCTCGAGGTCGGGGCCGACGACTACGTCGCGAAGCCGTTCGGGGTCCGCGAGATCGTCGCGCGGATCCGCGCCGTGACCCGCCGGCACGCGACCGACGCGACGGGCGAGGGAACGGAGCCCGCGCCTCCTCCCGTCCGGCTCGGCACGGTCACGATCGACGTCGCGGCCCGCCGCGTGACCCAGGGCGACGCCGAGATCGCACTCGCCCCGAAGGAGTTCGATCTGCTCGTCGCCCTGGCCCGCCGGGTCGGATCGGTCGTCACCCGGGAGGCGCTGATCGACGAGGTCTGGGACACCCACTGGTTCGGGTCCACCCGCACGCTCGACGTCCACGTGTCGGCGCTGCGGCAGAAGCTCGGCGCGGCGGTCGCGATCACGACCGTGCGCGGGGTGGGGTTCCGGGTGGAGCACGCCGATGCGTCGTAGGCTCATCGCCTCGTATCTGGTGATCGTCGGCCTCGCGCTCGTCACGTTCACGGTGCCGGTCGGCATCCAGCTGAACGACCTGCTGCGCGATGGGCAGCGCGAGGTGGCCCTGAGGGAGGCGCGCACGATCGCGGTCCTCCTCTCGACGGCGACGGAGGCGGACGATGCCACGGCCCGCGGTGCCCGACTCGCACTGGTCCGGCTGCGCGAGGAGGTCGAGGATCAGACCGACGGCCGCGTCGAGCTGATCGGCGTCGACCGGCGACCGGCCCTCGGTCGCGAGGTCGCGGGGGCCGACGACGGTGACTTCGACGCGGCCCTGTCGGGGGAGGAGAGCGTGCGTTCGCTCGACGACTCCGTGCTGGGCGAGCGCGGTCTGCAGGTGACCGTCCCCGCGGTGACCGACGACGGCCGGGTGGACGGCGCCGTGCGGGTGACCGTGCCGTCCGCGCCCGTCGACGCTCAGGTGCAGGGCGTGTGGCTCTTCCGACTCGGGGCCGGGGTGATCGTGCTCGTCCTGTCGGTGATCGCGAGCGCCGTCGTCGCGACGTCGCTGCTGCGGCCGCTCAGGCTGCTCGACGCCATGGCCGATCGCATCTCGCGGGGCGACGTGAGCGCCCGGGTGGATCTCGACGAGATGAGCACCTCCGAGGTGCGGCGTCTGGCGAGCACGTTGAACGACGGCACGCGACGCATCGAGGTGCTGCTCACCGCGCAGCGCGCCTTCACCGCCGATGCGTCGCATCAGCTGCGGACGCCGCTCACCGCCCTGCGTCTGGGTCTCGAGAACCTCCACGACCGACTCGACGACCCGGGCGACAAGGCCGCCGTCGATCGCGCCCTCAGCGAGTCGGGTCGTCTCAGCCGTCTCGTCTCCGATCTGCTCGAGCTGGCGCGGAGTCAGGCGTCGACGGCCACGCCGGTGCGGGTCGACATCCGCGGCGTCCTCGACGAGCGGGCGGACATCTGGTCGTCGGCGGCGGAGGACGTCGGGGTGGCGATCGTCGTCGATCTGCCGGGTGGTGAGTTGCCGGTGCTGGCGACCCCGGGTCATCTCGAGCAGGCGCTCGACAACCTGATCGACAACGCGGTGCGGGCGAGTCCGGCGGGTGCGACGGTGACGCTCCGGGCGGCGCCGACGTCGGACGGGGTCGTCGTCGAGGTGAGCGACCAGGGCGGCGGCATGACGGCGGACGATCGCGCCCGGGCGTTCGACCGCTTCTGGAGCACGGCACCGGGCGGATCGGGTCTCGGGCTCGCGATAGCCCGCGAGCTCGTCGAGCACGACGGCGGGTCGATCGGCCTGGCCGACGCCCGGGGCGGCGGGCTCACCGCCGGGCTCCTCCTCAGGAGCGGCGGTTCGGACCTGCAGGAGGCGCACCCGAGTCCGACCGGGCGCCCGCCGCTCCGGTCGCGTGCGCGGTGAGCGGTGGAGGGCTGCATGCCGGGTATGCGACGGACATTACAAACGAACTGACAAAGACGGTTTTCTCCCTGAGTCTCGGGGAGCGGTCTGCGACCCCACCGACCCCTTCGACCGGCCGCTGTCGAACGTGCCAAGCATAGTGGCCGAGTTCGAGGCCGATCTCATTCGTGCCCGCACGCGTGAAGGCACGACGCTCGCAAAAGCTGCCGGCAAGCACCGCGGTCGCAAGCCCAGGCTCACGATTTTGCAAGAGCAGCACCTGGTGCAGCTGCACCGCACCGGTGAGCACACCACGAGCGAGATCGCCTAGCTCTTCGGCGGTGCCCGCTCGACGGTATACAGAGCAGTCCGTCGGGACCGGGATTAGGGCCGCTCATCCGCAGGCCAATACTTTTGGGCCAGGGGCCTTGACTTTACTTCGAGGGCGCGGTTTTCTTAGAAAAAACTTTGGGGAACGGAATCACATTGGCTCTAGCAGCGAAAGAACTCGCGAAACAGCACGTCGATCCAGCATGGAGACGCAAGTTTGTCGATCTCACTGACCTGATTCAGATATTAGCCGATTGTATTATTCCGAACGAATACACAGTCCCTGACGACCTGAGTAGTACGCTGCCACTTACTACTGCGGGAACACGGATGAAAGACCGACTCATTCGGAAAGAGCACGTGCCGATCAAGGAAGCGCATCTTATGTGTGCTTTGACTTTGGGACATGATGAGCTGTACCTAGACGTCGAAAGTATTGACATCGAAAAATTTGCAAACCTGATTGAGAGCCAGCTTACGGCCAAGAAGATCCGGTTTCCATTTAGCTACGGTCGACAGCTATACGACGCATACGGTCGCTTGTTTGAAGATGAAAAAGATGTTCTCACTATTGACGAAACGATGCAACTCGTGGACGCGGTTCCTCTCGGGGTTTACCAGTACGGTAAGTACGTCCTTGGTCCTTACGGCCTCACCACAAGCAAGGCAGAGCGTCACATACGCTTCAGCCGAGTGGTGCCGGCCTATCACTGCTCCCAGCCGACCTGTAAGGCTGTGCACTCGGTCAGGCTCTCGACGGGCTACGACGCCGCCATCAATGATGAGCGTAAGAAGCTCCACCGCATACTTGACGAATCAAGGATGACTGCCGCCGACTGGTGGGGCCTCGCCCTCGAAGTCGATAACTTTGCAGGCTCTTACTATGCTGATCACCACTCAGCAACCCTTGTCGGTCTACTCGGTGATGCTATCAGTGACGATGAGTTGCGCGCCGTCCTCGTCTACCTGCTCGACAACACAAAGGGTGAGTTTCGCGGAGCAACCGCAAAGTTGCTGGGCGCAGGGCCCGCCGATCAGTTGACCGATTCTCTTACTCGAGAGCAAATGCAGCAATTAACCTTGTTGATAAACGAAACTTGGTTGGCGCGAGCACTCGATAGCTTGGTCCGCCGGGAGGTAATTCACGTGCCTCGAGGTGAGGTCCGCCGGCCTGTGACAAACCTACGAAATCGGTCTGGGGCCTTCCAACTTTCTCCAGAACTTGGGCACTTGGGTGTTAGGTTCGTCAGCGACGATCGAGGTTTCGCCTCCCTGCGTCAGCGGCAACTTCTTGACCGGCTCTACCTTCGCGACAATCAGACGGATACGGAAGAGCTTGACTGGCAACTGCGCGGATTTGAGTCGGACGATTTGGACGAGCGCCTGGAAAACTTTTTCCGCTCCACCGACCCGCGGACAGCGCTCACTCGAATGATTCTTGCCCGCAAGACGAACATGATTGCTGCTTGCGAGTACGTCGGCATCGAGGATGGAAGCGACCTGACCGACGAGCAATTGGTGGAAACCGTCCTCTGGAAATTGGGGTTCGATGTCAGAACCGAGCAGGATTCCCATCGAAGCTTTTGGGACCTTCATCAGCGAATCTCAGCTTTGACTCAAGCGTCTCGTATTTCCGGCATCGGGGAATCGGAGACTTTCCGTGGCGTGGCCAGCTCATTCTTTCAAGAGCTTGAAGGCCTCCTCGCCGACGCCCTTGCCTTTTCAGTCTTTGTGTTGCTGATCGATCACACGCGGCAGGCGTATCCCTTTAGCTACGACGATAGTTTCGATAGGCAGAGAGCCCTGGAGAGGCTCCAAGAAGCTCATGATACGTCCGGAAACACTGTCGAAGAATTTAACTTCATCTCAGACCGGTTGGAGCTATACTCCCTGATTCGCGGCTTCGAGGTGCTTGCTAAAGAGCTCGATAAGATGCAAAAAGAGGGAGACTTGCATGATCGCCCCGCCAATGAAATACCTGACTTTGACGGAAAGACAGCGGTAAAGCAATTCCTCTTTAAATCGCGAGTACCCTTTCTGAATGTTACATCCGCGTCGCAAGATCGCCTTAAGTCAGGGCTGCGATCCATTTCGACGGGCATGCTCAGTCCCGTTGAAGTGCACCAAGTCCGGAACGACTACTCGCACTATCGACGGACGTCCCCGGAGATTGATCGCATGGCGAGAGCGCTAGATGAAATTGGCGTCGCCGTTAAGGAAATTGAGAATTTGGGCATGGCCCGGCTTCTTTGCTTCCCCGCTGCAGTTGAGTCCGATGCGTGGGGGCGGAGCAAGCATCACTTCTCCGGCCCCCGAAGTGTCGAACACCTCTTTGCGAGGCCTTCCAAGTTCGACTGGATGGGGCTCCCAGATCTTCGTACGTCGCAATACATAATTCGGGCCGCTGTCTTTGCTGAGCCCAATGAAGTACTTCGACTGACTCAGCGGTTCGAAAGCGATTTCTCCAGAATGTGGTCAAACTACCCGTCAAGGCGCCAGAACGGGCCTATAGCCGGAGCGTCGAGTGAGGAGTCTGGACCGCACGCGACAAACGTCGGCATGCAGTCAGGACGTACTGGAAGCCCGCGAGATTTGTCCGCTTGACCGACAGTATATCGTATGCTGCTGTGTCTATTGGCGAGGCTAGCTTGACTTAATGAGCATCTCACTCGCTGACCCCCGTTGTGTCCCCTCTGTAGCTGGTCCGCAGTTCAACGATGCGGAAAAGGTCGCCTACATCCGTGGTGTCGTGCTCGCAGACTTTGATCCGGACTCGCCTCCCAACAGTCAGGTATAGGTCATCCCCGTCGTCAGGGTAGAACGACCCAATCCCTAGAGTCGCTTTCCGCGCCTGGGGCTCTCCGCAACCGGGTCGAGCGAGTCGTTAGCAGGCAAGCGATCAGGGTGCTTGATGGGGCTGGATCAGCGGTCATTGGTCGTCGCGATCTGAGACGCTCCGCATGACTGACGGTGGCGCCGAAGGAAGGCAAGTCCCGAAGCGATTCCGGCGGTTGAAGTTCAACCAGCAACGAGTCGTCCTACGATCCTTGTCGTCGTGGGTGGCTTCATGGCCGAACGGGCCGTTGTTGGGTTCAGCAACGGTGGAGGACCTTTGCCAATGTCCGTCGCGACCGGCCTCGTCGTTAGTGGAGTGGCCATGTTCTTGTCAACTGCTGGCAGGCCAAGCGTGGTTTATAGGTTTCGGGGAGCTAGTGCCCGATAGCCGATCGGGGAATGGGGACGAATCTAGTCCCGGAGGGGCGATCCCACGACGGTGAAGCGGTGACCGCCGAAGGTGCCGTCGAGCAGGGGGCGGGCTCTGGCGATCGCGTCCTGCACCTGGGGGAGGGCGAGGGAGGCCCGGTGCGCCTCCGCCGAGTCCCAGCGCTCGACGACGAAGACGGTGTCGGGCTGATCGTCGTCCAACCCGACCTCGTAGGCCCGGCATCCAGCGCCCGTGAGGCTCTCGTTGCGTTCGGTGAGGAGGGCGACGAGTTCATCGCGCTTTCCGGGTGCGGCCCCGAGAGTGCCCACGTTCACGAAGGTCATGTCGCGAGGCTACCGCGGGCTCAGCCGGCGGCGATCTCGCGCAGCGTCGCCAGGTGGGCCGACCACGCCGTGCGGCCCTCGGCCGTGAGCTTGAGGGAGGTCCGTGGTCGCTTGCCGACGAACCCCTTCTTGACGTGCACGAATCCTGCCGCCTCGAGCACGAGTAGAAGGCGGGGACGGGGTCTGACGGAGCCGAGGAGGCCACCTGGAGGACCGCTCCGGCCGATCGTCGGCCGGGCCGTCTGCGAGAGTGCTGGCATGCTCTCTCCTCAGTCGCTGTCCGAAGGTGACCGCCGTCTCGTCGCAGCATGGGCTGCTGACTGCGCTGAGAGAGTCCTGCCTCTCTTCGAGGCCGAGGCTCCGGATGACGACCGACCACGGGACGGGATCGCTCGAGCGCGTGCGTTCTCGCGAGGTGAACTGGATGCAGCGGGAGAGATACGGCGGCGCTTCGTCGCGGGGCGGGCCGCGCAGTCAGCCAGGTCGCCGGCGGGGAAGGCCGCTGCGTGGTCCGCGGGGCAAGCGGCCGGCGTAGCGCACATGGGCGCCCACGCTCTGGGCGCAGCCGCCTATGCAGCGAAAGCGGCCGAGCTGGCATCGCCGAGCGGAGGTGAGACCGAGGTCCAGTGGCAAGTGCAGCACATGAGCCGCTCGGTCCGGACCGCACTCCGCACCCTGCCGCTTCTCGGGGAGGACTCGTCCGGCCCTCTCGGTCCGGGGCTCCTGGCTTCCGGTGTGCTCGGAGAGACGATCCACGCTCTGCAGCGCACCCTCACAGACATCGAGCAGAACTGAGCTACCCCTGTGGTCCTCTTGTGCAGGCCCCGAAGGGGATCGTGCACCGAACCGCCCCGCTGTCGCCAGCTGGCTCTTAGTCTCGAGGCATGAGCTCGTTCACCTGGCCGGGGTCGGCCCAGCAGGAGGCCGCTCCGGTGGCCGTGATCCTTCCCGGCACGGGGTATACCGCTAAAGCGCCGTTGCTCTACTGGTCTGCTGTCCTGCTCTGTCAACGAGGGTGGCGTGTTCAGGCGGTCGAATGGGACATGGATCCACAGGCGGCCGACGAATCACAGGCTCACGTCGAGCGTGAGTTGCAGCAGGCCGGCGATGCAGCGGGTGGCCGTATCGATCTCGTCGTCGCGAAGTCGTTCGGCACCCTCGGCCTGCCGTGGGCAGTGGCACACGCTGTTCCGGGCGTGTGGCTGACGCCGGTCCTGACTGAGGCGGTGATCCTCGACGCGTTGGCTCAGGCCTCGGCGGCCCATCTCGCCGTCGGAGGCAGTCGGGATCCGCTGTGGTCACCTGCGATGCGCCTCCAGACAGATGCAGTCGTCCAGACGATGGAGGGTGCCGATCACAGCTTGCTCCTCGCCGACGACTGGCACGGCTCCCTGGATCTGCACAAGCAGCTCTACGAGGTCATCGCGGAGCATGCGAAGCGCTTCCGCTAGAGGATCGACGGCTCCTGCATCCGGTCGCCCGGTCGCCCGGTAGCCGAATCGTGCATCGGGCGTGCCACGAGGGCACGGTTGGGGCTGAGCCCTTGGCCCCTACCCCTGGACGGCGCGAACGGTCTCTCGGACCGCGTCCTCGACGAGGGCCTGGCGAGCGTTCGCATCGTCCTGTTCCGACTCGTGCACGAAGGCCACGGAACCGCGCCGAGCTCCGACGTAGTCAACGATCCCGTGCTCGATCTGCGTGCGGAGCGCCTGCTCGTAGCCGTGCCGCTCGTACGTGCCGGCGGCGTCGCCCGCGACGGCGACGAGGTGGACGGTGAGCCTGCCGAGATTGCGCCGTGTGCCGCTCTCGTCGATGCTGAAGGCCCATCCGTTGATGAACACGCGATCGATCCAGCCCTTCAACAGCGCCGGCATCGACCACCAGTAGACGGGGAACACCAGGACGAGGTGGTCGGCGGCATCGAGCCGAAGCTGTTCACGGACGACGTCGGCGGGGGTCCCCCCGCCGCCGCGGTAGCAGGCCCGATCGGCGAGACCGAAGCGTGGGTCGAAGCCCTCAGCGGCGAGGTCGGCGACTGCGCCCTCGCCGGGTCGCAGTGCCTCGAGGATCTGCCGGGCGATGCCGGCGGTGAGGGAGGTCTGATCGGGGTGCGCGGTGACGATGAGGGTGTTCACGCGCCCTAGTCAATCGGACGTGGCTGGTCGCCCCTCGGCTCCGAGGTGCCGCGCGATCGCCGACATGCCCCGCTCGAGCCCGGCCAGCTCGTCGTCGGTGAGTGCGGCGAGCACCTCGTCGTCGAACTCGGGTCTTCGCGCTACGAGCCGCTGCACGACGGTGCGGCCTAAGGGCGTCGCCCGTACCTGTCTGACTCGGTGGTCATCGGGGTCGTCGGTCCGGACGGCGACCCCCTGCCCGACCAGTCGGTCGATCACGCCCGACATCGTGGCCAGCGACACGTCGAAGCTCTGAGCCAGCCGACTCGCGGTCGTACCGCCTTCAGCTGTGACGAGCACCGTCAGGACCTTGAGCTGCCGCGCGGTGAGTTCCAGTGAGAGCAAGGGGATGACCGACGAGGGCAGGACCGCGGACTCCATGCTCGTGGTGGCCCCGCGGAGCCGCTCGAGGATCGCGCTCCGCCCATCGCCCTCCTGCATCATCAGGCCACAGTAGGGCGTCTCGCAGTCGGTGCCCAGCCGAAGTGCTTAGTGCGAAGCTAACCTTTGTCCATGCCAGACGACGACGTGCCGGCCCACCCCCTCGACGAGAACAGGGACGACCATGACCACGAACCAGCCCGACACGCACACCATCGGAACGGACGAGATCGATCTCGGGGCGCTGCGCGACAGGTACGCGGCCGAGCGTGAGCGGCGGATCCGCCCCGAAGGATCGGGTCAGTACCGCAGAGCCGCCGGCGAGTTCGGCTACTACGCCAAAGACCCCTACACCCCCCTGGTCGAGCGTCAGCCGCTCACCGACCGGGTGGAGGTCCTGGTGATCGGCGGAGGGTTCGGGGGCCTCGTCACGGGGGCGCGCCTCCGGCAGGCCGGTGTCGAGTCGATCCGGATGATGGATGAGGCGGGCGACTTCGGCGGCACGTGGTACTGGAACCGCTACCCGGGTGTGCGCTGCGACATCGAGTCGTACGTCTACATGCCCTTGCTCGAGGAGGTCGGGACGATACCCGGGTGGCGGTACGCCCCCGGGGATGAGATCCGGGAGCACGCCGTGGCGATCGCCGAACGATTCGATCTCTACCGCGACACGGCCTTCCAGACCCGGGTCACCGGACTGACCTGGAACGAGGACGCGGCGGAGTGGGTCGTCGAGACCGACCGCGGGGACCGGATGCGCGCCCGATTCGTCGTGACGTCCTCGGGCACTCTGACGACGCCGAAGCTCCCGGGCATCCCGGGCATCGAGACGTTCCGGGGTCACACCTTCCACACCAGTCGCTGGGACTACGCCTACACCGGCGGCGACGCCGCAGGGGGCCTGGAGGGACTCGCGGACAAGCGGGTCGCCGTGGTGGGCACGGGCGCCACCGGTCTGCAGGTCATCCCTCACCTGGGCCGGGACGCCGGGAGCCTCGTCGTGTTCCAGCGCACGCCCTCGACGGTCGACGTCCGCGACAACCGACCCACGGATCCCGAGTGGGCTGCTTCGCTCCGCCCGGGGTGGCAGCGAGAGCGGCAGGACAACTTCCTCGCCGTGATCTCCGGTGAGGCTCATGACGTCGATCTCGTCGGGGACGGCTGGACCAGCGTCCCGCAGCTCCAGCGCGCCATGATCACCGGGCGCGTCGATCCCGACCTGAGCCCGGAGGAGCGCGAGCTCGCCGACGAGATGCTCGACGCCCGCAAGATGACGGCCATCCGCGCTCGGGTCGACGAGCTCGTCGATGATCCGGCCACGGCGCAGGCGCTCAAGCCCTGGTACCGCTACATGTGCAAGCGCCCCGGGTTCAGCGACGAGTACCTGCAGACGTTCAACCGCCCGAACGTGACGCTGGTCGACACCGCCGATCACGGGGGCATCACGCGCATGACCGAGACCGGGGTCATCGTCGGCGACACGGAGTACGAGGTCGACTGCGTCGTCTTCGCCACGGGGTTCGAAGTCGGCGTCTCCGGCGTTCTGAGCGGGACGCTGCCGGTCGCCGGTCGCGGAGGAGCGACCCTGCTCGAGGCGTGGGGGCGGGGCCCGGAGACGCTTCACGGCTTCTACACGCACGGTTTCCCGAACCTGTTCCACCTCGGCTCCCTGCAGAACGCGAACTCGGTCAACTTCGTGCACATCCTCCAGGACCAGGCCGAGCACATCGCCGCCGTCATCGGTGCGGCGCGCGCCGCCGGCGCCCGCATGGTCGAGCCCACGAAGGAGGCGCAGGCCGAATGGGGCCGCATCGTCCGGACGACCGCGATCGACAACGCGACGTTCCAAGCCGAGTGCACCCCGGGTTACTACAACGCCGAGGGCAGAGGCAGACCCAACACCTCCTCGTACGGCCCCGGCCCGGTCGCGTTCCACGACGTGCTGCAGGAATGGCGTCGGACATCCTTGGACGACGTTCTCGTGGGGGTCGCCGGCCAGGCGACGACGTGAGCTGGCCCCGGGGCATCACCGCGGGCACTGCCGTGACGCTGATCACGCTCCCGACCGGCTGCACCAGGACGAAGGCCTGGTCTCCGCGACCGACTTCACCGTCCGCCCTGGGATGACCCAGGGGTTCATGACCGGCGGCGGCGAGCTGCATGTCGGACGGGCTCATCCGCAGCCAGGGACGAGTCGTCCGGGGAAGGGTCGGCCCTGGATGGAGGTGGTGGGATCGCCGCCGCTGCTCTCCGGCTCGCGTGCTCCCAGCACGCTCGCCCTCGACCCCGCGATGGCTCAGGCCGCGACGGCCTTCGCATTCGCTCCCTCGTGCGCCGGTCCACCCTCGCGCAGCGCCGGGCAGTGCTCGGGCGTCGGGTTCAGGCAGATGTCGATGACGCGGGACAGCTCCTCGCGGGCCCGTTCGAGCTCGGCGATACCCGCGGTGATGCGGTCGCGCTCGGAGTGGAGCAGGGCCATCGCCTCGGGGGCGGCGACACCGGTGTCGACGCTCGGCAGCAGCTGCATGATCGTGCGGCTCGGCAGCCCCGCCGTGTACAGGCGCTGGATGAGCTGCACGCGCTCGATCGCGGACTCGGGGTAGATGCGCTGGCCGCTCGTGGTGCGCTCCGCTGGCAGCAGCCCCTGCTCCTCGTAGTAGCGGAGCGCTCGCGTGCTCACGCCGGCCTTCGTCGCCACATCGCCGATGCGCAGCATGCGTCTTCCTCCCGGCCGTTCGGCCCGTCGATCACGTCGTCGGCGCCGATCTGACGGGCGGACTTGCCCTTCACGTCAACGTCAACTCCTAGCGTAGGCCGTGCCGCACCGCGCATCCGCTTCGGGCGGCAGAAGGAAGAGCACGCATGGACATCCAGGATCAGGTCGCCCTCGTCACCGGCGCCAACCGCGGCATCGGCCGCACCTTCGTCGAGGAGCTCCTCGCGCGGGGCGCCCGCAAGGTCTACGCGACCGCGCGCCGACCCGAGACCATCGACATCCCCGGGGCCGAGGTGGTGCGCCTCGACCTCACCGACCCCGCATCCGTGACCGCCGCCGCCGAGGCCGCACAGGACGTCACGCTCGTTGTGAACAACGCCGGCATCTCGACCGGAGCCGGTCTCCTCACGGGCGACATGACGGAGATCCGCCGCGAGATGGACACCCACTACTTCGGCACGCTCGGCGTGATCCGCGCCTTCGCGCCGGTCCTCGCCGCGAACGGCGGCGGCGGGATCGTCAACATCCTGTCGGCGTTATCGTGGTTCGCAGCGCCCGGCTCGGGCGGCTATGCAGCGGCCAAGGCGGCCGAGTGGAACATGACGAACGCGCTCCGGCAGGAGCTCGCCGGCCAGGGCACCCTCGTGCAGGGCGTGCACCTCGGCGCGGCCGACACCGACATCATGGCCGGCTACGACGGCCCGAAGATCGACCCGCGGGACGTGGCACGCGCCGCGCTCGACGGCGTGGCCGCCGGCGAGATCGAGGTCGTCGTCGACGACTGGAGCCGCATGGTGAAGGACTCGCTGAGCGCGGACCCGAAGGCGTTCTACGAGCAGATGCAGGCGATCCTCGGCCCGCCGTCCGACTGAACGTCGGCCGGTCGGCCGGCTCGCTGGCAAGAAGGACGGGAGGAGCGGCAAGGCCCACCGAGGCCGCTCCCGCGTCTCCGACGTCTCCTTCTCCGGCGACGCACGGCGGGGTGTCAGGGCAGCAGCAGCGACTCCAGTTCCCTTCGGTCGCCTCGGAAGGCGTTCATGTCGACGAACTCCTCATCACCGTCGTATCCGTCGAGTCGCTCGCGCGCGGACCACTGCCAGAAGGTCCAGTCGCGGTCGTCGGCGAGATGCGGCGAGGTGGCGACGGAGCGGAACCAGATGCGGTTGTCGGGGTAGTTCCCGACGAGGTACCGCTCGTACCAGTCGCGGGTCGCGTAGAGCACAGCCGGTCGGCCGTAGTGCCGTTCGATGGCGAGCAGGAGCGGGTCGAGCACCTCCCGGACCGCGTCTGCCGGGGGAGGGGTGTCGCAGTACTCCGCGTAGCACTCGACGTCGACCACGACGGGCAGATCACCCCCGTTCCGGGAGACGGTGGCGATGACGTTGGCTGCTTGATCCGTTCCCGGGCTGTCGACGCTGAGGAAGTGGTACGCGCCGACGAGCAGGTCGGTGTCGTGTGCGTCGGCCCAGTTGTCGTCGAATCGGGGGTCCTGGTAGCTCGAGCCTTCCGTGGCTTTGATCCACGCGAAGTCGATGTCCTCTTCCGCCAGGACGTCCCAGTCGATCGTGCCCTGGTAGGCGGACACATCGACGCCCTGCACCGGGTACCGGAGGGCCGCCGTGCGGGTGGGCCAGAGCGTTCCCGTCAGGAGGAGCGCGGCGACGACGAGCAAGGCGAGGGCGACCCCGGCGACCCCGGCGGCCGCGAGCAGGACGCAGCGCCGCCGACGCGGTCGAGGAAGCGGGCGTGCTCTGGCTACCATCCAGGTCCTCCAATGCGGAGCCTCATTCGTTGTCGGATGCGACCTGCCGGTCATGCCACCCAGGAACCACGATGGTCTCATGACCTATCTGCACGGGATCGACGTCGCTGCTGAGCTTCGTGAGGTTCGGGATCATTGGACGCCGCGGGTCGTCGGGCAGGTGAACGACCAGTACGTGAAGGTCGCCAAGCTGCTCGGTGAGCTGGTCTGGCACGCCCACGATGCCGAGGACGAGATGTTCCTCGTCGTCTCGGGCCGCCTCCGGATCCAACTGCCTGACGACGAGGAGGTCGTACTCGGCCCGGGGCAGTTCCACGTCGTCCCGCGAGGGGTGCAGCACAACCCGATCGCGGACGAAGAGGTCGAGATCGTCTTGATCGAGACGATCACGACGGCCCACACCGGCGACGTCGTCGTCGAGGGCACCGTTCCGGTCGAGAGGCAGATCGGCGACTTCCGCTGACCTGGACAGCAGGGCCGACGGTTCGTCCGGTGGACGATCGCGGAAAGGGCGGGCGTGAGCGCTGGGATCCGGCTGCGACGACAGCGTTCCGGCTCGGCTGCTGGTCCCCGGAGGCAGTCCGCCGACCCTCGTCTAGGAGGCGAAGAGGCGGAGTGCATCCTCGCTGAGCGGGCGGTCTGCGAAGAGGAGCCGTACCGCATCCGGGTCGGGGTTCCCCTCGTCCGGGCCGCGCCACACGAGCTCGAGGCCCGCCCGCTGGGCCGCACGACGCGATCCCTCGTTGTGCTCGAGGAGGGACGCGACCATCGGCAGGTCGCGCCCCGTCGCGGACACCGCCTGTCGAGCCGCTGCGACGATCTCCTGCGCGTAGCCCCGGCCCCACGCCGATGGAGCCAGCCGGTAGTAGATGTTCCAGGCGAGGCCCCCGCGGAGGCTGGGGCCGCCCATGCCGACCAGCGCGCCCGTCGCCGTGTCCCGCGCGACCCAGACATCGACGCCGTTGACCTCCCATCCCGCCAGGTACCGATCGACCAGTTCGCGTGTCTGGGACGGCTCGGTGTGGCGTGCGGACGGGAGGTGCCTCCAGACCTCCGGGTCGGCGTGCAGGGCGTGGAGTTCCGGCAGATCTCGATCGGTCGGGCGGGAGAGCGTCAGACGCTCGGTCAGCGTCGCCTGGATCGGGTGGGTCATGTCCACCATTCTCCCGTGCGTCGTCGATCAGGAGTCAGTCGCCGCGGATCCGACGCTCATCGAGGTCTGGCCGAAATGCGAGACGGGCGCACGCCAGGGTCGACAGCGCAAAGTGCATGCGTTGTAATAGATCTCGGTAAGCGCGCTGGTTACGCGCCAGGAATGGCCCGATTTCGGGATCGGCCATCCGCCCTCGACCGGCTACCGCGGCGATTCTGATCCTCGTCGCGTCGGCCGTCTGTCGATGTCGAGGGCGGGGCCGGCTTCGCGCACCCCTGCGCGGCGGCCCCGCCTGAAAGCACCGAAACCCGGATCTCCGCCCCTTTGCGCCACGACCGTGGCCGGGGGCTGGTGGTTCCATGGAGCGATGGCACCCGACTCAGACTCCGACGGCCGGACCGTGAGCTTCTCCATCGGACGAGACGAGATCGTGATCCGACACAAGTACGAAGTCGTGAGCATCGTCAACGACATCATGGTCGCGGCCTGGTTCGTGGTGGGCAGCATCCTCTTCTTCTCCGAGTCCACCACCATCACGGGTACGTGGCTTTTCCTGCTCGGCAGCATCCAGCTGATGATCCGACCCCTCATCAGACTCGCTCGTCGCATCCATCTGCAGCGTTCCGGCAGCGGCGCACCCGGAGACAGCGGACAGGATTTCTGACCTGCGACGGTCTGACGCATCCGACGGCCTGGCGCCTCCGACGGTTCCGCTCTGGACTCGTTGCCAGGTGCGCCCGGTGCCGTCCGGAGTGGCCGGTGCCGATGTCACCCGATGACCGGGCGGTCTCTACGGTGGTGGCATGCGTTCTCTCACCAAGCTCGACGAGTGGTCTGCGGCAGACGTCCTCCAGGTGTTCGCTCTGGCGGATGCGTACAGCGAGGGCCGTGGGCCGGTCAAGGAGGGGGCGGCGGTCATGTTCTTCCCGCCGAGCAGTCTGCGGACGAGAGTCACGTTCGAGCGCGGGGCCTCGCTGATGGGGCTCCAGCCGATCGTTCTCCCCGACACCACGCTCGACAAGCCGGAGGCTCCGGCCGATGTCGCCCGGTATCTGGACGCCTGGGTCGACATCATCGTGGCTCGGCACCCCGACCTCTCCGTCATCGAGGGCCTGGCGGTGGCTCACTCGCTGCCCGTCGTGAACGCGATGACCGACGTCAACCACCCCTGCGAGGTGCTCTCCGACCTGTACTCGCTGCGCCGCAGGGGCGACATCTCAGAGCTCCGCTTCCTCTTCGTCGGCGCCGACGGCAACATCTCCAGGGCATGGCAGGAGGCCGCGAGGGTGCTGCAGCTGGATCTCATCCAGTGCTGCCCGGCTGAGCTCGCGACCCCGGGCGCTCTCTGGACGGATGACCTGGAATCGGCCATCAGATCAGCGGACGTCGTCCTCACCGACGGTCCCGGCCCTCACGCCGAGCTCCTCGAGCCCTATCGGGTCACTGGGGCCCTTCTCGACCTCGCGCCGGCAGGGGTCCGCTTCGCTCCGTGCCCGCCGTTCGTACGCGGCCGCGAGGTGAGTGCCGACGCCGTGTCGCACGCGGCCTTCGTCGGTCACGCGTTCAAGACCCCGCTCCTCCCTGTGCAGCAGGCGATCATGGCGTTCTGCCTCGACCTCGGATGACGACGAGCCCCTGTAGTCGATCGATTGAGACAATGTCGGCATGGGGACCTTCGTGCTTCGACTCCTGGCGATCGCGGCATCCGGGCTGGCCGCGACATGGCTCGCGACGGGCGCCGAACAGATCTGCCCGGCGATCTACCCAGCACCTGAATCGTGCAGAGCCGGCGCGCGCATCGCCCCCGCCACAGTCGGGGCCTTCATCATCCTCGCGTTTCTCGCCCTCACCATCGTTCTCGTCGGGCATAAGAACGAACGTGCGATAAGCGTCGTGGCGGTCACGCTCTTCGGACTGAGCTGCTCTGTCGTACCGCTCTGGACGCTCTTCGCGAGCGGATTCGCGGCTGACGAGCGCGTCCTCATCATCGCGTCACTCGTCCTCCTCGTCGTGACGATGACCGTCGCGACGGGGCTCGCCCTCCGAAGAGGGCGAAAGGAGCGCGCCTGATAGCCCGGCAATGAGGCGTCTCGTGCACCGACCGTGGCCGGGATCAGCCCGGTTCCGTCACAAAGCCGATCTCGTCTCCGTCCAGATCTCGAAGCTCGAAGAACCCGACGGCCGCTTCTAGACTGGCGCGGTGACGCCAGTGGATGCGGTCTGCTTCGACCTCGACGGCACGTTGTTCGATCACCAGGGCTCGGCACGTGCAGCGGTGGTCCGCTTCCTCCACTCACTCGACGTGGTCGCGTCGGAATCGACGATCGCGAGCTGGTTCGCCGCCGAAGAGGAGCACTACGAACGCTGGCGGTCGGGTGAGATCAGCTTCTCGGAGCAGCGCCGTCGGCGGTTGCGCTCGGTCCTCACGCCACTCGGGGTCGACGTCCCTCCCGGTGATGTCGAGATCGACGAGCTGTTCAGCGGATACCTGCGGGCGTACGAGTCGGCTTGGCGGGCATTTCCCGATGCGCTGCCCCTCCTTCGGAGCCTTCGCGCGTCCGGTCACCGCATCGGATTGCTGACGAACGGGACGGAGGCTCAGCAGCTGGCGAAGCTCCGGCGGACAGGTCTCTTCGACGCCTTCGACGTCGTCTGCACGTCGGAGCGCATCGGCTTCGCGAAGCCCGACGCGCGGGCCTTCGCAGTTCTCGCCTCTGAACTGGGGGTTGAGCCGGCGGCGTGCCTCTTCGTCGGCGACGATCCGGTGAAGGACGCCGACGGAGCCAGGGCAGCGGGGATGCAGACGCTTCTGATCGCCGACCACCGGCGCCGTGGGCTCCCGATCGGTGAGCTCATCGCGTCCTCGATCGCAGCATCCGAGGGCGCCCGATAGGGAGTGCCCTGCGGACGCGAGGCTACGGACAGGGCTGTACGGCGCTCGATCGCACCGGGTACCGTGTGGCGCTCACCGTCGAGAGGAACCGCATGTCGTCATCGCGTCCGTCCCGCAGGGGCCGGCTCACCGTCCGGTCTCTCCGAGCCGCAGCGGCTGCCGTGGCGGCCGTCGTGGCGGGGCTCTTGGCCGCGTGCACGACGAGCGACGACGACGCAGGGGCGAGCTCCCCGCCGACGAGCACTGCTTCTGCGTCTCCGTCTCCAGGCGGTTCCGAGGCTCCCGCGGACGGGGCGGAAGCGGATCTGGGCGAGCTGCCGCTGCCTCGCGAAGACATCTCCGACTGGGCGGCCAGTGCACTCCCCGCACCAGGTGCAGCAGGGCGGCTGGTGAATCAGAGTGGCTGGCTCAGCGACGGCACCTCGTCTCAGCTGACCGTGTCCGCACCCGAGGAGCCCGCTGGGCGATACGCGGTCGATGTGGCGTGCCTGGGTAGCGGGACGATCACGGTCCGCCTGCAGGAACCCGAGGACCCCGCGGCTCCCGGCTCCCCGGATGCGACATGCTCGGACGAGACGATCAGCTTCGAATACGACAGCACCCCGGACGCACCGCGTGTCAGTCTCGGCCTCTCCGGTGACCCGACCGTCTACGCCGTGGCCATCGCTCCCGTCGAGGGGTGACCGCTGCTGCACGGACACCGATCCGCCACGGAATCAGTCCGAGTCAGAACTGACGTGCGGCGACGTCCGGCCGCGTCGACGCGGCCAGCAGCTCACGGAGGCGGTCCGCGGTGACGGGGGCCCCAGGATCGGACAGATAGTCCGCAATGAACCCATCGAGGTCGGCGGCGTAGATGGGCGTGTACGCCCCCGACTCGGGCTCTGCTCGCCACGATTCGGCCAGCGTCCCCCCGTCGACCGGCTCGAAGCCCAGGTCGTCGACGATCGCCGAGACCCGCTTCTTGGCATGATCCTCGTCGCCGTAGACCGCGAGGGCGGTGCGGGGAGTGGAGTGGGCCAGGGCGGGGATGTGGTGGAACAGGATGTTGTTGAAGGCCTTGGTCACGACGGCCCCGGGCAGCAGCTCGCGCTCCAACTCGGCGGTGTTGACCTCGAGCGAATCGAGGCGCGCGATCCGGCCGTCCCGGTGCGGGTAGTAGTTGCCCGTCGAGAGGACGGTCCTGCCGGAGAACGCCTCGCCAGGGAGCGCCTCATACGCGCCGAGTGGCACGGCCAGGACCGGCACCTCGCCGAACTCGATGGCTTCGCGGCTGTCGCCGGCCTGCGCCTGGGTACCTAGTTCGTCGATCAGGCCACGCAGCGACTCCGGGCCTCGTGAGTTCGCGATCAGCACCTCGTAGCCGGCGGCGACGGCCAACCGGGCGATGCCGCTTCCGATGGCTCCGCTGCCGATGATTCCGATGCGCTTCATGTCTATCTCCTTCGTGTCGTGGTCGGTGCTGATGATGGGCAGGCGAACGTGCTGTCAGTCGCGGGGTCGCGCGGGCCGAGGAGGTTCCGGCGCCGCCCATCCCGTCCGTGTCAGAGCGGAGAGCGCCGCAGCCGAGGCATGGTCGGCGAGAGCGGCACCCTGCACCCAGCTCGTCGCCAGTGCGGCGAGGAACAGGTCACGTGGGCGGATGTCGCTGCGCGCCAGACCATCTCGTTGGGCCGCCTCGAGGAACTCCGCCGTGGTCGTCACGAACCCCTCGCAGGTCGTGGCGAGGGGCGATGCACTCGTCGTGGTCGCCTCCCGCAGAGGTTCAGGGAGGCCCTCGAACGCCCCAGCCCACATGACGACGGCTCCGAGCCAGCCGTCGAGCGCCTCGGCGGTGCTGACGGACGCAGTTCGCAGGCGCTCGCGTCGAGCTATCAGCTCCTCGTCGCGGCCGGCCAGCAAAGCGGCCAGCAGTGCTTCGCGAGTCGGGAAATGACGGTAGAGCGTGCCCGCGCCGACACCTGCCTGCTTCGCGATCGCGTCCAGTGAGCCGCTGACTCCGTGCTCGGCGAAGTGCCTCTCGGCCGTCCCCAGGATGAGATCCCGGTTGCGTCGTGCATCAGCTCTGGGCGCACGGGCCCTCGTGCCCACGTCTTCGACCATGGAGATCCTCTGCTCTGACCGGAGACCTTCTCCGCATAGATCAGGAGACTATCTCCGTTTGCTGAGAATGCAAAGGATCCACTCCGAAGAGTGCCGCCGGCGCATGATCGGAAGGGGTCGTCTCCGGCCGACAGGTAGGTGATCGTCGACCGACGCGTCAGGCTGTCAGGTGCTGCGTGATGCTGCCCTGCCCGTCGACGAGGGCGACGTCGGCGAGAGCGCCGTTGACCAACGGCATCTGCGGGGGCTGATGGCCGGTGTCGAAATCGAGGATGACGGGGATGTCGACGTCTCCCAGCGCTCGTCGCACGGCATCTTCCTGACTCAGTTCCGAGCTGTCCGGGCCGTTCGTGCGCCCGATCAAGACGCCCTCGGCGGCGTCGAACCATCCGGCCAGCCGAAGGGATCGGAGCATGCGCAGGACGGCGACCGAGTCGGAGCCCGCGGCCTCCAGGTAGACGAGGGTTCCTTCGGGGGCGTGTTCGAGGGCGAAACGGGGCACGTCTCCATAGTGTGTGCCCGCCAAGAGCGACACGGTCTCGAGGCATCCGCCGATGAGTCGCCCGCTCATGCTGACGTCATCCTCACCGTCGAGCGTGCGCCATCTGGTCGGGGTCTCGTACGCGCTGTCTCGATCGAGGGGCTCTTCGCTCCAGGCGGCCCAGGGGCGCGAGCGGCGACGCGGTGCGCTGCGTTGCTCGAACGAGCTCCCGGCCGGCATGCTCGCGACGTCCGTCCAGCGGTGGAACTCCGTCGGCGACTCCCATGGCTCGTCCATGAGGTTCGCACCGTGCATCGTCGCCAGCCCGGTGAGGGTGGTCAACGGCAGGAGCAGGGTGGAGATGTCCGACCAGCCGACGAACCAGGTCCGGGTCGACGCGAGGGCCGCCCAGTCGATGCCGTCGAGCAGCTCGACGGCCAGTTCACCTCCCCAGGGAGGCAGCACCGCGTCGCCGGAGCGGAACGAGTCGTGGAGGTCCATGATGCGATCGCCAGCGGAGGCGGGAACGAGTCCGCCGATGGTGGCGTGATCCCGGACGTGCACATCGAGACCGCGGTCGGTCAGCGAGGCCACCGCTGCACGGAGACGCTCGTGGAGTTCGTCAGGGACCCCCATCGAAGGAGCGGGCACTTCGATGCGTCCTCCCGGACGGAGCGGCGTGGGGTACGTGATGCCGGCCATCCGTCGACGCTAGCAAGGCGAAGAACGGATTCGGCGTCACGGCAGGTTCCGGAGCGAGCTCACGATGGCGCGGGCTCTTCAGAGTCGGCAGCCGGCGCCCGCGCCCGCGCCCCGCCCGACGGCCGAGCGGGGAGCGGGGAGCGTACGCCGATCTAGTCGCGGAGGGGTGATCCCACGACGGTGAAGCGGTGACCGCCGAAGGTGCCGTCGAGCAGGGGGCGGGCTCTGGCGATCGCGTCCTGCACCTGGGGGAGGGCGAGGGAGGCGCGGTGCGCCTCCGCCGAGTCCCAGAGCTCGACGACGAAGACGGTGTCGGGCTGATCGTCGTCCACCCCGACCTCGTAGGCCTGGCATCCGGCGCCCGTGAGGCTCTCGTTGCGTTCGGTGAGGAGGGCGACGAGTTCGTCGCGCTTTCCGGGTGCGGCCCCGAGGGTGCCCACGTTCACGAAGGTCATGTCGCGAGGCTATCGCGGGCTCAGCCGGCGGCGATCTCGCGCAACGTCGCCAGGTGGGCCGACCACGCCGTGCGGCCCTCGGCTGTGAGCTTGAGGGAGGTCCGTGGTCGCTTGCCGACGAACCCCTTCTTGACCTGCACGTAGCCGGCCGTCTCGAGCACGCTGACCTGCTTGCTGAGCGTCGAGTCGCTGACCTGCACGGCATCGCGGAGGTCGGCGAAGTCGAGCTGGTCCGCTGCCGCGAGGGCCGCTGTCATCGAGAAGCGCACCGGCTGGTGCAGGGTGTCCGACAGCCGGAGGCGCGGGTGCTGCTCGCTCATCGCCGAGCCGCCTTCGCCTCGTACGTCGCCGCACCCACGGAGAGTGCGAGCAGCGCGAGGGCGAGCAGGCTCGAGGCCAGCAGCGCCTCGCCCTGGGAGGTCGAGACGACGAGCATCGCGACGAGGTAGACCGCGAAGATGACGCCCAAGTAGAGGCCCCATCGTCGCCCGAACCCGTTCTTGTGCGAGCGGAGGAACGCGAGCTGGAACGTGATGATCACCGCGATCCAGACGACGAGAGCGAGCATCGCGATCAGGTAGTTCGTGCCGGAGGTGAGACCCATGGCGAGGGTGCCGAGCGACAGGGTCGACCCGAGGGCCAGCAGCACGGCGACAGCGGGCCAGCTGGCGGTCGAGGTCGCCTGACGGCCGGTCGCATCGGCGTCGGCGAGGAGGCGGCGGGCCTCGTCGGGTGTGGGGAGGGATGTGCTGTTCGTCATGGTGCTGATCCTCTCTGGGTGGGTGTTCGTGTTCTCATCATAGAAAGTACTTTCCAACGTTGCAAGTACTTTCTTACGAGACCGCGACGCTGTCCGGCCGTGTGGTCTCCGTGAGGAACACCTGTTTTCGCGTGAGGAACCCGTAAGGGCCGTCCGAGACGGACGTATCCCGGTGTCTACTGACTCGCTGTGCCCACGACGGGCACCGGGTCCTGGTGGCCCGTCGATCCTTCTCTTGGAGTCGTAGTGCTCGACATCGTGTACGTGCTCGCCGTCATCGCTGTGTTCGCAGTGGTGTCCCTCGTGGCGAAGGGGGTCGAGAAGCTGTGATCGTCTTCAGCATCGGTGCGGCCGTACTGGCCGTCGCCGCGCTCGCCTACCTCGTGTACGCGCTCGTGAAGCCCGAGCGGTTCTGATGGACACCCTCTTCGGCATCCTCCAGATCCTGACCGTCGTCGTCGTCCTGGTCGTCGTGTACCGCCCCCTCGGTGACTACATGGCCCGCCTCTTCACCACCGCGAAGGACTCTCGCGTCGAACGCGGCTTCTACCGCCTGATCGGCGTCGACTCCGCCTCCGAGCAGACGTGGCCCGCCTACCTGCGCGGTGTCCTCGCCTTCTCGCTGGTCGGCGTGCTCTTCGTCTACGCGATCCAGCGCCTCCAGGCGTTCCTGCCGTACTCGCTCGGCTTCCCCGCCGTGCCCGAGGGGCTGTCCTTCAACACCGCCGCCTCCTTCGTCACGAACACCAACTGGCAGTCGTACTCGCCCGACACGACCCTCGGGTACGCGGTCCAGCTCGGTGGTCTCGCGGTCCAGAACTTCGTCTCGGCGGCCGTCGGCATCGTGGTCGCCGTGGCCGTCATCCGCGGGCTCGCCCGCGCGAAGAGCGGCACGCTCGGCAACTTCTGGGTCGACCTGACCCGCACGCTCGTCCGTCTCCTGCTTCCCCTGGCCGTCGTCGCGGCCGTCGTGCTCGTCGCGGGCGGGGTCGTCCAGAACTTCGCCGGGTTCACCGACGTCACGACCCTGACCGGGGGGACCGCGACGATCCCCGGCGGGCCGGTCGCCTCGCAGGAGGCGATCAAGATGCTCGGCACGAACGGCGGCGGCTTCTTCAACGCCAACAGCTCGCACCCCTTCGAGAACCCCGCGCCCTGGACGAGCGTGTTCGAGATCCTGATGATGCTCGTCATCCCGTTCTCGCTGCCGCGCACCTTCGGCCGCATGGTCGGCTCGACGAAGCAGGGCGTCGCGATCGCGGCGGTCATGACGACGATCTTCGCCGTCTCGCTCAGCGCCATGACCTGGTTCGAGCTCCGCGGTGCCGGCACCGCGACCCAGCTCGCCGGCGGCGCGATGGAGGGGAAGGAGGCGCGGTTCGGCATCTGGGGGTCGACCCTCTTCGGTTCCACCTCGACCCTCACCTCGACCGGTGCCGTCAACTCGATGCACGACTCGTACACGGCGCTCGGCGGCATGATGCCGATGATCAACATGATGCTCGGCGAGATCGCCCCCGGCGGCGTCGGATCGGGTCTCTACGGGATGCTCGTGCTCGCCGTCATCACGGTGTTCATCGCGGGTCTGCTCGTCGGCCGCACGCCGGAGTACCTCGGCAAGAAGATCGGGCCGCGCGAGATCAAGCTCGCCAGCCTGTACATCCTCGTCACGCCGACCATCGTGCTCGCCTTCACCGCGCTGAGCTTCGCGATCCCCGCGGTGCGCGCCGACGTCGAGGGCACGTCGATCTGGAACCCCGGCCTGCACGGCTTCAGCGAGGTCCTCTACGCCTTCACCTCGGCCGCGAACAACAACGGCTCGGCCTTCGCCGGTCTCACCGCGAACACCCCCTGGTTCAACACGACCCTCGGCGTCGCCATGCTGCTCGGCCGGTTCCTGCCGATCGTGCTCGTGCTCGCCCTCGCCGGCTCCTTCGCCGCGCAGGACAGGATCCCCGCCACCGCCGGGACCCTCCCCACCCACCGCCCGCAGTTCGTGGGCCTGCTCACCGGCGTCTCCGTGATCATCACCGCGCTGACCTACTTCCCCGTCCTCGCACTGGGACCGCTCGCTGAAGGGCTGCAGTAACCATGTCCACCATCACCGACACACCCGCCACCGTCGATCACGACCAGGAGGCTGCTCCGACGGACCGCGGCGGCGCCTTCAGCGCCGCCCAGCTCGTCGCGGCGCTGCCCGGCGCCCTGCGCAAGCTGGACCCCCGCGAGATGTGGCACAACCCGGTCATGTTCATCGTCGAGGTGGGCGCCGCCTACACGACGATCCTCGCGATCGCGGGTCTGTTCACCGGTCCGCAGTCCTCCGGCGGGTCGCCCGTCCCCGGCTCCTTCACCTGGGCCATCGCGATCTGGCTCTGGCTGACCGTCGTCTTCGCCAACCTCGCCGAGTCCGTCGCCGAGGGGCGCGGCAAGGCGCAGGCCGAGACTCTCAAGGCGACCCGCACCAGCACCACCGCCCAGCGCGTCCTCTCGTACGACGCGACGTCCGACGCCGGTGCCGAGCGCGCCTCCTCGGAGTCCGTGTCATCCGCCGACCTCACGCTCGGCGACACGGTCGTCGTGACCGCCGGCGAGCTGATCCCGGGCGACGGCGACATCGTCTGGGGCATCGCCAGCGTCGACGAGTCGGCGATCACGGGCGAGTCCGCCCCGGTGATCCGCGAGTCGGGCGGCGACCGCAGCGCCGTCACCGGCGGCACCCGCGTGCTGTCCGACCGGGTCGTCGTGCGCATCACGAGCAAGCCGGGCGAGACCTTCGTCGACCGGATGATCCGCCTCGTCGAGGGCGCCTCCCGACAGAAGACGCCCAACGAGATCGCGCTGAACATCCTGCTCGCGAGCCTCTCGATCGTCTTCGTCGTCGTGACCCTGACGCTGAACCCGATCGCCGGGTACAGCGACGCCTCCGTCAGCATCCCGGTGCTGATCGCCCTGCTGGTCTGCCTCATCCCGACGACGATCGGCGCGCTGCTGAGCGCGATCGGCATCGCCGGCATGGACCGCCTCGTGCAGCGCAACGTGCTCGCCATGTCGGGGCGCGCGGTCGAGGCCGCAGGCGACGTGACGACGCTGCTGCTCGACAAGACCGGCACCATCACCTACGGCAACCGGCAGGCCGCCGAGTTCACGCCCCTCGACGGCATCGCGCGGGCCGAGCTCGTCGACGCCGCGGCGCGGTCCTCCCTCGCCGACCCGACGCCCGAGGGCAAGTCGATCGTCGACCTCGCCCTGACGACGGGCTGGCTCGATGCCGGCGACCAGCAGGGGGAGATCGTGCCGTTCACCGCGCAGACCCGGATGTCGGGGCTCGATCTGCCCGACGGCACCCGGATCCGCAAGGGCGCCGGCAACTCGATCATCTCGTGGGTCGAGGAGGATCGCCGCCTCGCCTCGAGCGAGCACGACGAGCTCCAGGCCCGCATCGACGAGATCTCGAACGCCGGCGGCACGCCGCTGGTGGTCGCGATGAAGACGACCACGGCCGATGCCCGGGTGCTCGGCGTGGTCCACCTGAAGGACGTCGTCAAGACCGGGCTGCGCGAGCGCTTCGCCGAGCTGCGGTCCATGGGCATCCGCACCGTGATGATCACGGGCGACAACCCGCTCACGGCCAAGGCGATCGCGGCCGAGGCCGGTGTCGACGACTACCTCGCCGAGGCCACCCCCGAGGACAAGCTCGCGCTGATCCGCCGGGAGCAGGAAGGAGGCGCGCTCGTCGCCATGACCGGCGACGGCACCAACGACGCCCCCGCGCTGGCCCAGGCCGACGTCGGCGTCGCCATGAACACCGGCACGTCGGCCGCCAAGGAGGCCGGCAACATGGTCGACCTCGACAGCGACCCGACGAAGCTGATCGACATCGTCCGGATCGGCAAGCAGCTGCTCATCACCCGCGGCGCCCTCACCACGTTCTCGATCGCCAACGACATCGCGAAGTACTTCGCGATAATCCCGGCCATGTTCGCCGGGGTGTTCCCCGGGCTCGGGCTGCTCAACCTCATGCAGCTCAGCTCGCCGGCCTCCGCGATCCTGTCGGCGATCGTCTTCAACGCGCTGGTCATCGTCGTGCTCATCCCGCTCGCCCTGCGGGGCGTGAAGTACCGCGCAGCGTCGGCCTCGTCGATCCTGTCGCGCAACCTCCTCGTCTACGGACTCGGCGGCGTCGTCGCCCCGTTCGTCGGCATCAAGCTCATCGACCTCGTCGTCAGCGTCATCCCCGGCTTCTAGCCGGCGACCGGAACCGGGAAAGAGACCATGAACACACGCACCCTCCTCCGCCAGCACGGCGTCGCCCTCCGCGCGATGCTCGTCTTCACCCTCGTGCTCGGCGTGGCCTACACGGCCGTCATCACCGGCGTCGGACAGCTCGCCCTCGGCGGCAAGGCGGACGGATCCGCCGTCGCCCTCGACGGCGAGACCGTCGGCTCCTCCCTGATCGGGCAGTCGTTCACCGACGCCGACGGGGCCGCCCTGCCGGAGTGGTTCCAGTCACGACCATCCGCAGCGGGAGACGGCTACGACGCCTCCGCCTCGAGCGGCAGCAACTACGGACCCGAGAACGAGGACCTCATCGCCGCGATCGACGAACGCCGTGCCGCGATCGCCGAGAGCGACGGCGTCGCCCCGGAGGACGTCCCCGTCGACGCGCTCACCGCCTCCTCGTCCGGGCTCGACCCGCACATCAGCCCGGAGTACGCGCGCATCCAGATCGATCGCGTCGCCGCAGCGCGCGACCTGCCCGTGGCGGACGTCGAGGCCCTCGTGGCGGAGCACACCCGGGGCCGCGACCTCGGCTACCTCGGCGAGCCCACCGTGAACGTGCTCGAGCTGAACACGGCTCTGGCCGCGACGTCACGCTGACGCCGTCGAGCGGAGCGGCTCCGTCGAGCGGAGCGGCTCCGTCGAGCGGGGCGATGCCGGGTGCCGCCCGGTGCCGCCCCGAAAGGCGATCCCGCCGCCTGCGACCCCGCCGACGACGACTTCGCTGCTCGGGGTGGCGGCCGTCCGGCCGCTAGCTGGTGGGGACCACATCCCAGTGCTCGCGGATGAGGCCGCCGTCGACGCGGAACAGGTCGGCTGCGAGCAGCGGGTCGCCGGGCTTCGCGCCGACCGCCTGGGAGAAGGTCCAGACGATGTCGCCGTCGGAGAGCGAGATGACGGACTGCTGCGCCGGGAACTGCGCACCGCTGCCGAACAGCTGCTTCAGCGCTGCCGTCCCGTTCGGAGCGACCGGGTTGTGCTGCAGGTACGCGGGGTCGAAGGCCCGGTCGAGGATCGAGGCGTCCTGGTCGCGGAACAGCGTGTCGTACGCCGACACCGCGAGGATGCGGTTGCGTTCCTCCTGACGTTCCGACGGTGCGGCGGTCGGACGTGCCGGCCGGTACAGATCGCTGAACATTGTGTTCGTGTTCCCGCTCGCCGGTGTGCCGGTCGGAACGGGCTGCTCGAGCGACCAGTGCTCGACGATCCGGCCGTGCTGGAGGCGGAACAGATCGACGGCGGCGTCACCGCTCCGTTCGTCGCGGGGGTCCGACGTGATCTGCCAGTGCACCGCGACGAGGTCGCCGTCGGCTGCGACGCGCTTGATCACCGCCTGGGCACCGGGAACGCGAGCGCGGTCCGCCGCGAACCGGGCCAGGAGTCCTTCGGGCCCCGCGGCGGTCCCTGCTCCGCGTGCGACCGCGCTCGGCGAGACGAACCGAGCCGCGAGCTGCTGGGAGGACCTGCTGTCGGGGTCGCCGAAGGTCTTCGTGAGGAGCATCCGCACGGTGCAGGCGTTGCGCTGTTCGGTGCGGGTGTCCGCACGGTCTGCGGCGACCGTCACGCTCGCCTCCGGTCGGTCGCCGGGAGCAGCTGCTGCCGGTGTGGCGACGCCGACTCCGGTGAGGAGGGCGACTCCGGCGAGGACGGCCGTGCCGCGGGCGAGGCGGGCACGACGGGCGGTGGAGATGGTGGGCACGAGTACTCCTTCGATGGTGAGCGATCGGGATCGCAGCATCGCAGAGAACTCTCCCCAGCGGAGGTACGCACTTTTTTGTAAGTTGCTTACATGGATGTCGGAATCGTGGAAACGCCTGCACCGCCCGCGCACGGTCGGGACGCCCCGGCGCGCTTCCCTGCGGCGTGTCCTTCGCGAGTCGTGCTCACACATGTCACGAGCCGGTGGGGAGTGCTCGTGCTCCTGGCGCTCGAGCAGGGCGGCATGCGGTGGGGCGAACTGCGGCGCACGATCGAGGGGATCAGCGAGAAGATGCTCGCCTCCACCTTGCGGACGCTGGAGCACGACGGGATCGTGAACCGGGTCGCCCAGCCCACGATCCCGCCCCGGGTGGACTACTCGCTCACCGAGAGCGGCGCCGAACTGGCCGCGCGACTCGTCCCCCTCATGGACTGGATCGTCGAGCACGCCGACACGATCGTCGATCGATCCTCCGTCGACTGACACCCGCCGCCACCGATCTCTAGCCGATCAAGGCCTCGGACTCCGACCAGAGGCGCCGGGCCGCGTCGGGGTCGAGGGCGTGACGCACGACGCCGTGGATCCCGTCGACGATGTCGTCGACGACGTCCGCCGGGCCGCAGTCCTCCCAGTACGCCGGGGCGCCGACACCGAGCTCCGCTCGAGTGGCGACGAACACCGACGTCGCGGCGCCCTGCTCGACCGTCTTGACGCCGTCGGAGTAGCGGACCTTCATCTCGGCCAGAACCGCGGGGTCCCAGTGGCGTTGCAGCCCGGTCCAGATCCCCCCGGGCATCACCGCCGCGGCCGTTATGCCGTCGTCGCGCCACCTGCGCGTGGCCTCGATGCCGAAGAGCACGTTCGCCGTCTTGGACTGCCCGTAGGCCAGCCCCGAGTCGTACGGGGTGCGGCGGAAGTGCATGTCGTCGAAGCGGATCCCGCTCGCACCGTGGCCGCTCGACGACAAGGAGACGATGCGCGCTCCGTCGGCGCTGGCCAGCGGCCCGTGAAGACCAGTCGCCAGGGCGAAGTGCCCGAGGTGGTTGACGCCGAAGTGCCATTCGTGCCCCCTGGCGGTGCGCCGCTCGGGGACGTGCATGACGCCGGCGTTGGCCACCAGCAGGTGCAGAGGCCCCGACCAGGCCCCGGACAACCGCTTCACGGAGTCGAGGTCGGCGAGATCGAGCTCCAGCACGCGGAGGTCCGCTGCTGGGTTCCGTGCCCTGATCTCGTCGGCCGTGCTCCGGCCGGCCTCGACATCACGGACCGCGAGGACGACCGTGGCACCGGCCTCGGCGAGAGCCCGCACCGTCTCGACGCCGATGCCCGAGCTGGCGCCGGTGACCAGGGCGTTCCGCCCGTGCAGATCGATCCCCTCGATCACGTCGTGGGCGGTCGAGGACTCCCCGAACCTCGGGCTGGCCGGGTCGACGGTCATGCGAGTCGAGTCGCGGTGATGCCGCCGTCGACGTCGACGGTGCTGCCGTGCACGAACACCGCCTCGTCCGAGACGAGCCAGCGCACCGCGAAGGCGACGTCGACGGGGCGGACGGGTCGGCCCGCGACGGTGCCCGCCGTCATCGCCGCGAGGACGTCGGCGCTCTCGGCGTTGCCGGGTGTGCTCGTCGCGCCGGGGGCCACGGTCGTGACGCCCACGCCGGAGGGTCCGAACTCGGCCGACCAGGTGCGGGTCATCTGTTCGAGGGCGGCCTTCGAGGCGGTGTAGGCGGCGCCGAAGGGGACCCCGACGCGAGACATCCACGAGCCGATGTTGACGATCGCACCTCCGCCGCGCGCGACCATCGCGGGGGCGAGGGCGGCGACGAGGATGTGCGGCGCACGGACGTTGACCGCCAGCACGGCGTCGAGATCGGCGTCGGCGAGGTCGGCGGTGGGGCCCGCGGGGTAGATGCCGGCGTTGTTGACGATGACGTCGACGCGCCCGCCGAGAGCGGACTCGGCTTCTGCGGCGATGCGGCGCACCTCCGACGCGCTTCCGCCGAGGTCGCCGACGACGGCGTGGGCGCGCCCGCCCGCATCGGTGATGACGCGCACGACGGCGTCGGCGCGGTCGGCATCGCGCCCGTTCACGACGACCTCGGCTCCGGAGGCGGCGAGCACGCGGGCGATCGCCTCGCCGATGCCGCTGGTCGAGCCGGTGACCAGGGCGGTCCTGCCGGCGAGGCGGGAATCGACGGCCAGGGTCTGTAGTTCTTCTTCATTGGACTTCATGGTCCATTACTAGCACACGAATGGACTGAATGGTCCAAGAGAGTAGGATCGCCGAGTGGACGAGACGAAGCTCACCGAGCGCGGCAGGGCGACCCGGCAACGGATCATCGAGGCGACGGGGGAGCAGATCCTCGCATCGGGCATCGGCGGGACGACCCTCGACACCGTCCGGGCCGCGACGCTGACGAGCAAGAGTCAGCTGTTCCACTACTTCCCCGGCGGCAAAGCCGAGCTGGTGCGCGAGGTCGCGGCGTGGGAGGGCGCCCAGCTGCTCGAAGCGCAGCAGCCGCACATCGACGACCTCGGCTCGTGGCAGTCGTGGATCGCCTGGCGGCAGGCCCTCGTCGACTACTACCTCGGCCTCGGTCGATGGGCGTGTCCGATCGGATCACTCGCGACGCAGGCGGCCATGACCGACCCCGAGCTCGAACGGGTCATCGCCGAGAGCATGGGCGCGTGGCGCGACCTGCTCGCCGCGGGAGTCCGCAAGATGCAGTCGACGGGTGACGTCGACGCGGACGCCGACCCCGACCGCATCGCCATGGTGATCCTCGCCGCGGTGCAGGGCGGTCTCGTGATGAGTCAGCCGCTGCGCTCGTCCTGGCCGCTCGAGGCGGCACTCGACTCGGCGCTCGACCCGCTGCACCACGTGCGCGTCTGACCTCCGGATCGGCCCGTCCGTCCGGTCGTCCTGCTGCGGCGCGGATGGTCCGGGGATCGCCGCCGAGACGCGTTCACAGCGTCATGCCGAGCACCCTGCGCACGGCGACGGGTCCGCCGTGGTCGTCCTCTCGTCGAGTCATCCCGATCTTCTGCGCGACCCTCTCGGAGGCGGTGTTGTCGGGATGGATGATCGCGACGAGTTCGGTGGCGTCGAGCTCGACACGGGCGAAGTCCCGGCAGGCGGCTGCCGCCTCCGTCGCGTAGCCCCGTCCTTGAAGCGTCGCGCGCACGTGGTAGCCGACTTCGAGCATCGGGACGCCGTTGACGTCCTGCCAGGTCAGCCCGCAGTCGCCGACGAACAGCCCTGCATGCGTCTCGACGATCCAGAGACCGAAGCCGTGCGCGGCGTAGTTGTCCTCGTTCCAGGCGATCCATCGCGCCGCATCGTCGCGACTCTTCGGTGCCGGGTAGAACTCCATGACCCTCGGGTCGCCGAGCAGATCAGCCATGTCGTCGAGGTCGGCTCGGGTCATCTCGCGGAATCGGAGCCGCGCGGAGGGGGCGGGAAGCATCCCCGCACCGTATCGCGCGCGGCGACGATGTCGCGGTGGCCGGAGCTGACCGGACCTGCAGGAGGCGCGGTCCGGGTTCTCCAGGCCCGCGCCTCCTCGTCGATCGTCAGCTCGACACGACGGTCGTCGCCGACGCCTTCAGGCTCAGACGAGGCTCAGCAGCATCGTGTCCGAGTCGCCGTTCCGCCCGACGACCCGGAATCCCGCCCGCTCGTACAGACGTCGTGCGCCGTTGCCGTCCTCGACGCTCAGGCTGATGCCGGGGAGGCCCCGGGCCGACGCCAGGCCGATCAGCTCCGACAGCAGGTCGCGCCCGATGCCCTGGCCACGGAACCCCTGGAAGGTCGTGAGGCTCAGCTCCGGAGTGTCGGCGTCGACGTATCCGTAGCCGGGGTCGTCCTCCGGCAGGAAGACGACCCAGCCGACGGCCCGTGCGATGTCCCCGTCAGAGTCGACGAGCCCGAAGTCGCCTTCTGCGGGGAAGCCCGTGTAGTAATGCGCGATCGCGTCGGCGGCGTCCAGGTCGTCGAAGGTGAACCGGGTCGTGTTCCAGTTCATGTTCGCGAGGGTCGCCTCCCGGAGGAGCGCCCGGTCGGCGTGCGTGAGAGATCGGCGGGTCATGCCTCGACGGTACCGATGTCGCTCATCGCACGGCGACCGGGCCGGGGGTGTCAGGTACGGCGTTCCTATCGCCGCGCATCCTCCTCCGCGAGCTGCGTCGCGACGTGTTCGCGCTGTTCCCGGCCCCAGGTCTCCCGGGTCGTGAGGATGCCCACGAGTCCGATCGCCGCGGCGAGCAGCACGACGAGCGAGGCTCCGGGCCAGCCGAACAGCCCGACCATGAGGGCGGCGATGAAGGGCGCGAACCCGCCGATGGAGGCTGCGATCTGGTATCCGAGCGAGGCCCCCGACGTGCGCGTCGACGTGCCGAACTGCTCGGTGAGGAGCGAGCCCTGCGTACCGGTCAGCGTCGCGTGGATGACGCCGATCCCGATGATGAACGTCAGGATCACCAGCGCCGGTACGGCATCGTTCGTCAGCAGGTACATCGGGAACGCGAACAGCATGGCCGCGATGCTGCCGCCGATGTAGAGCGGCTTGCGCCCGATCCGGTCGGTGATGGCTCCGGCGGTGAACGTCACGAAGATCGCGATGATGCTCGCCGCTGTGATGGCGCCGAGCGCGAGCGGCCGGATGTCGGGGTGCCGCTCCGTCAGGTAGCTGAGCAGGTAGGTGGCGGTCGAGTAGTAGGTGAACGACTCCACGATGCGCAGGGAGACGACCCGGAGGATGCTCTTCCAGTCGTTGCGGATCGCCGACAGGAACGGGTTCTTGACCGTCTCGCCCGAGGCCTTGGCAGCCTCGAACTCGGGGCTCTCGCTGAGGCGCGACCGCACGATGAGGGCCACGATCACGAGCACCGCGCTGAGCAGGAACGGAAGACGCCACTGCCAGTCGCCTTCGAGGCCCGAGCTGATCACGAACATCGCACTGGCGAGCGCGATCCCGAGCGGGTTGCCGGCCTGCGGGATGGCCGAGTACATCCCACGACGGTTCGCCGGGGCGTGCTCGTAGGCCATCGTGATGGCACCGCCCCACTCCGCACCGAAGGCCAGGCCCTGGATCATCCGGATGATGACGAGCAGGATCGGTGCCAGGACGCCGACCGTGGCGTACGTGGGCAGGAGGCCGATCAGGAACGTCGCGCCGCCCATGACGAGCATGGCGGCGACGAGGACGGGTTTGCGACCGAACCTGTCGGCGAAGTATCCGCCCACCGCGCCTCCCAGGGGCCTCATCAGGAATCCGACGGCGAGGGTCGCGAAGCTGAGCAGAGTGCCGATGAACCGGTCGCTCTCGGGGAAGAACACGGCGCCGAAGTACAGGGCCGAGGCGGTGCCGTAGGCGATGAAGTCGTAGTTCTCCACGCTGGTGCCGATGCCGGCGGCGATGGACGTCTTGAGCCGGTCGGGCGACCCGCGGAGGGACGTCCTGGGGGTCGTCTGGGCAGGGTTGCTCATGATGGATCTCCTTTGATCGGGGCGCGCTGCTGCGCGAAGTGCAGGGGGAGGGGCAGGAGGTGCGGGTCAGGGGACCAACGGAGTCGTCCGGTCGTCGAGGGCGTTCAGTTTCGCGACGCGACGTCGGGTGTCGGCGTCGTCGTCGAAGCTGGCGCCGAGGAACGACGCGACGATCTCGTCGACGAAGGCGCGGGGCGTCAGCCAGGCGCCCATCGCGATGGTGTTGGCGTCATCGTGCTCGACGGCCTGGTGCGCCGAGTACGGCTCGTTCGCCAGGCCGCACCGGATGCCGTGGATGGCATTGGCGGCCATGATCGCGCCGGCACCCGTGCCGCAGACGAGGATCGCGCGTTCGGCGCGCCCGTCGAGGACGGGGATGCAGGTCGCGGCGGTGATGTCGGGGAAGTCGACCGGGTCGGTGCTGTCGGTGCCGCAGTCGATGACCTCGTGACCGAGCGCGACGATCGCGTCGTTGACGTGCTGCTTGAACGGGAAGCCGGCGTGGTCGGCGCCGAGGGCGACCTTCATGCGGTGGTCCTTTCGGTGGGTGTGGAGGAGGCTCGGGCGACGACGATCTCGTCGACCTCAGCGCGGGTCGGAAT
Organism: Frigoribacterium sp. CFBP9030; assembly: GCF_034045195.1. Taxonomy (NCBI): domain Bacteria; kingdom Bacillati; phylum Actinomycetota; class Actinomycetes; order Micrococcales; family Microbacteriaceae; genus Frigoribacterium; species Frigoribacterium sp. CFBP9030. The sequence goes on along the minus strand of NZ_JAXCWG010000008.1, from coordinate 24,735 downwards.
GGATGCGGAGGCGCCCGGCCGGGTGACCGCGAGCGCTCCGGCGGTCAGGGCCGTCGCGAGACGGGAGGCGAACGGCAGGTCGGTGGTCGCGGCCAGGTAGCCGATGAAGGTGTCTCCGGCAGCGGTGGTGTCGACGGGTTCGACGCGGGGGGCGGGGGCGGTGCCCGTGACGCCGTCCACGCGGTGGATCGCGCCGGCCGCGCCGAGCGTGCAGATCACGTCGGCGGAGAGTCGGTCGGCGACGACCCCGATGAGATCGGGCCGGTCCGCCTCGAGCCCGAGCAGCCCGGCGATGGCCGCGAGTTCGTGCTCGTTGACGACCAGGACGTCGATCTCCTCGACGAGCTCGTCGACGCTCGTGGGTGCCGGGGCGGCGTTCCACATGACGGTCGCGCCGGCCGCACGTGCAGCCCGTGCCGCAGCACGTGACGTCTCGATGGGGACTTCGTGCTGCAGGAGCAGGACGTCGCCGGGCAGCATCCGCCCGCACGAGTCCTCGACGACCGAAGGCGGGATGGACTGGTTGGCGCCGGGGACGACGACGATGGAGTTCTCCCCACCGTCGTCGATCAGGATCACGGCATGGCCCGACTCCCGACCCGGCAGGCGGACGACGCCGTCCGTGTCGACGCCCTCCGCGACGAGCGCTTCGACGAGGACGTCGCCGTCCGACCCGACGGCCCCGACCATGCGGACGCGGGCGCCGGCCCGGGCGGCCGCCACCGCCTGATTCGCGCCCTTGCCCCCGAGTCCGGTCTCCAGCGATCTCGCGCCGACGGTCTCGCCCGGCCCCGGCAGCCGGGCCATGCGGATGGCGTCGTCGATGTTGACGCTGCCGACGACGACGATCGTCCGGGCGCTCACGACGACGCTCCGGTCCGGTCGATGAAGTCCGCGGGCACGCGCTGTGATGCCGTCTCGCGGCCCTCGATGAGGTCGACGAGACCGAGCACGCCGAGGCGGCCGATCATCGCAGCGTCGTTCCGAGCTGCGCTGATGGGTGGGGAGGCGAACTCGAACCAGTCGAGGTCGTCGAAGGACACGACCTCGATCCTCGATGCGGCCTCGCTGCCGAGCCGGGCGCGGAGGGCGCGGACGGCCCCGAGCGTGGTCGGACCGTTCGCGCCGAACACGGCGGTGAAGGGCACCTCCCGGTCGAGGAGGCGGTGCATCGCCGCCGAGGCGCCCTCGGCTTGAAAGTCGCCCGCCTCCATGAGCGCTTCCGACGGGTTGATCCCATGCGCCTCGCGCCCCGCGGTATAGGCCGCGAGCCGCTCGGCGCCGGTCGAGATGGACGGCGGACCGCCGATGTAGGCGACATCGGTGTGACCCCGGTCTCGGAGCCAGTCGAGGACTGCTGCGACCCCGGCGGCGTTGTCCGAGCCGAACATCGGCACGTCGAGCCCGTCGACCAGTCGGTTCAGCAGCACGAGGGGGAGTCCGCTCGCTCGCAGCTCGGCGAGCTGCGGCGACAGGCCGCCCTGCGGAGAGAGCAGGAGGCCATCGATGCGCTGCGACGCGAAGGTGCGGAGGTAATCGTCGACGATCGCCTGGTCCTCGTTGGCGTTGGCGAGCAGAAGGGTGTAGCCGAGTCGGCCGGCCTCCTGCTCGGCGGCGTGCGCGAGCTCCGAGAAGAACGGGTTGCGGATGTCCGAGACGACCAGCCCGAGCACATCGGTCTTGGCACGACGCAGCGATCGAGCAGGACCGTTCGCGATGTAGTTCAGCTCGGCGGCCGCGGCGAGCACTCGCGAGCGCGAGTCCGGCGAGGTCTGGCTGCTGCCGCTGAGCACTCGGGAGGCGGTGCCGAGGGCGACGCCGGCACGAGCGGCGACGTCTTTGATGGTGGCCACGATGACACCTTTCTGTGGAAACGTTTCCATAGCGGTAACGCCTTCATCGTCACACGGAATCGGCTCGATCCGCAAGCGGGACCAGGGCGAATCGTGGTCGTCCGCCCGTGGTGGGTTGGGCGTCGCCGTCAGTCAGGCCGCCCATGGGTGCGGCCGAGTTCGCCTGTGGCAACCGGCACCTCAGTGACGCGGTTCCCGAGGAGCCGGCGGTGCCTGCGGAGTACGCCGCTGCCCCGCGCCGAGCTGAACGGCTCAGGCTCTCCCTCGACGGCCGCCCTCACACCTCCGCGCCCGGCCGCTGCAGCGAGCTGCCGCGCACGATCAGGCGGGGCGGCAGTACGACCGTCTCGTGGCGGTGGTCCGTCGGGTCGTCGAGCTCGTCGCGAAGCAGGCGCATGGCCTGCCCGCCCATCTCGACGCCCGGCTGGCCGACCGTCGTCAGCGGCAGTGTCGTGCCCTGCGCGAAGTGGTTGTCGTCGTACCCGGTGATCGACACGTCGTCGGGGATCCGCACGCCGCCGAGCAGCAGCGACTGGACGATGCCGGATGCCAGGGCGTCCGAAGCGGCGACGATGCCGTCGGGCCGGGCCGAGGCGTCCTGCGCCAGGAGGTCGCTTCCGACGGCGAGCCCCGCGCGCACCGTCAGCGCCGCCGTCGTGATCAGCTGCAGCGGCACCCCGGCCTCGCGGGCCGCCGCCGACGCGCCCTCGAAGCGGTGTCGCACGGCGGTCAGATCGAGCGGGCCGCCCACGAAGACGAGCTCACGACGCCCCTGATCGAGGAGGTGCTGCGCGGCCAGGCGACCGCCGAGCACCTCGTCGACCACCACGCCGCAGCTCTCGTCCGCCTCGCCCGGCCAGTTCACGTTCACCACGCGCAGGCCGCGCCGGCGCAGCCGACGTGCCTCGTCCATCGGGCCGTCGAACGGGGCGAGGACGATCCCCGCGGCCTGCGCCTGCTCGAAGAGCTTGAGGTAGCCGGTCTGCTTGTCGAGATCGACGTCGGAGTTCCCCAGCAGCACCGACTGCTGGCCGAGGTCGGCCTCACGCTCGACGCCGCGCGCGATGTCGAGGAAGTACGAGTTGCCCAGGTCGACGGCGACGAACCCGATGAGGGTGCCGCGGCCGGCTGCCAGTGTCCGCGCCGACGTGTTCGGCGTGAACCCGAGCGAGGCGATGGCGTCCTCCACCCTCCGCCGCGTCGCGGGCTTGACCCGGGCCGGGGTGTTGACGACGTTCGAGACCGTCCCCAGCGAGACGCCCGCCAGGCGTGCGACGTCGGCCATCACGGGCGGTCGGCGCTGCGAGGAGGGGGTCGAGGTGGTCATCGTGGCGCCGAGCTTAGCTCCCGATCGGCCTCGATCGGGTATTGACAAGCCCACTCGGGTCAGTTGATTATGAAGCGCTTCAACTTTTCTGAGGCGCCCACCATTCAAGGAGGAATGATGCCCCGCACCGCTCGCCGTGTTGCCGCCTTCACCGTCGCCGGCCTGACCATCGCCGCTCTCACCGCGTGCTCGGGTGGGGGTTCGGGTCAGGCCGCCACCGAGTTCACCGTCCTCGGCAACGTCGAGAACGAGGTCGTCCCTGCAACGCTTCAGACTCTCGCCGACGGCGCCTGCGCCACCGAGAACGAGGCCATGCCGCTCAAGGTCGAGACCGTCCCGCAGACGAACCTCAACCAGCAGGTCCAGCTCCTCGCCGGCCAGGGCGGTCTGCCCGTCATGTACGCCGTCGACACGAACGAGCTCGTCCAGCAGCTCGACGACGCGGGCTTCGTCGCGCACTTCGACGAGCTGTTCGACGAGCTGGGGGTGGCGGACTCGATCGAACCCGCCGCGCGATCGACCGTCGAGTCGCTCTACGACGGCGAGTTCCTCGTGCTGCCGACCGAGTACAACATCGAGGGCATCTGGTACAACAAGGACCAGTTCGCCGAGAACGACGTGGACATCCCCGAGAGCTGGGACGACGTGGTCGACGCGGCCGCCACCTTCCAGGACGCCGGGCTGACCCCGTTCGCCGCCAGCGGCGAGCAGGGCTGGCCCCTCACGCGCCTCGTCGGCAACCTCATCGAGCGCGAGCTCGGCCCCGACGCCCTCCAGGCTGTGGCCGACGGCGACGCCTCGCTGACCGACCCCGAGTACGTGGCCGCGGCGCAGCAGATCGCCGACCTCGGCGCCGAGGGCTACTTCGGCGAGGGCGTCGGCTCGATCGACTACGACACCTCGATCAACGAGTTCCTGAACGGCAGCTCGCCCATGCTCTACATGGGCAGCTGGGTGCTGAGCAACTTCGCCGACGACACGGCGAACCAGATCGGCGAGGACGCCATCGGCTACCTGCCGTTCCCCGACGTCGAGGGCGGCGAGGGCGACAGCAGCGAGCTCGTGGCCAACGTCGGACTGCCCTTCACCATCAACCCGAGCGCGCTGAACGACGACAGCAAGGCGTGGGTCGCCTGCATCGCCGAGAACTACGGTCAGGTCGCTCTGCAGGACAGCAGCCGGATCTCCGGCTTCACGGTGTCCGGCGACGCGTCGAGCAACGCCCTGACGACGGAGGTGCGTGACCGGATCTCGGAGACCGACACGACGATCCCGTGGTTCGAGGCCTACTTCAGCACGCAGGCGACGACCACCTCGCAGCAGAACGCCGCGCAGCTCGTCACCGGCGCAATCACGGCCGAGGAGTTCATGACGCTCGTCCAGGGCGATCTGGACTAGCGCCTCCCTCCGAGGGGGAGCGGGGTCGCGCCGAGCGCGTCCCCGCCCCCGTCGCGACCCCGACCTCCCTCCCGCTCGCACCGAAGGCCCCTCATGAACCCCCTGCTCGGCGACCGTCGCGCGACCCTGATCCTCATCGGGCCCGCGCTGCTCATCTACACCGTCGTGATGCTCGTCCCGATCATCGTCTCGTTCGGCTACACCCTCACCAGCGGCAACGCCATCACCGGGTTCACCTTCGCGGGGCTCGAGAACTACCAGCGACTCGTGACCGACACCCGGGTGCGCGACGCGCTGCTGCTGACCGTCCGCTACGCCGTCCTCATGACGATCCTGCAGGTCGGCTTCGGCTACCTGCTCTCGCTCCTCTACGTCTTCGTGCTCCGCAAGTGGTCGAGCGCCGTCCGGACCCTGGTGTTCTTCCCGGTCGTGCTGCCGACCGTCGCCGTGGCTCTGCTCTTCCAGCAGATGTTCGCCATCGCGCCGCAGAACGGCCTGGTGAACACTGCTCTCGAGGCCGTCGGGCTCTCGTCCGTCGACTGGTTCGGCGACGGCGGCACCGCGTTCCTCGTGATCATCGTCATGGACGTCTGGCGGTCGATGGGCTTCTACGGCGTGCTCCTCTACGCCGGCCTGCTCGACATCCCCGAGGAGGTCTTCGAGTCGGCCCGCATCGACGGCGCCTCCGGCTTCGGCCTGGTCAGGCGGATCGTCCTGCCGCTCTCGCTGCCCGTGCTGATCTCGTCGCTGATCTTCTCGGTCAACGGCACGCTCAAGGTGTTCGACAGCATCCTCGCCCTCACCAACGGCGGGCCGGGCACGTCGACGAGTCCGCTGACGATCTACATGTTCGACACGTCGTTCCGCTTCGGGCAGTACGGCTACGGCAGCACCGTCGCCTTCCTCCTCACGGTCGTGTCCCTGCTCGTGACCGTCTTCATCTTCCGCGCGAACCGCCGCGACCTCACGAAGGACTGACCGATGACCTCCGTCGACACCACCGTCCCCGTCCCGTCCGCCGCCCGCCGTCCGACGCCGCGGCGTCGTCTCGCACCCCGCCGCCGCCTCGGGCAGATCGTCAGCGGCGTGCTCGTGGCGCTCCTCCTCGTCATCGTCGTCGGCCCGCTCGTCTGGATGCTGCTCGGCGCGTTCAAGACGCAGACCGAGTTCCTGGAGCAGCCCGTCTGGGCGCTGCCCCAGCAGTGGAACCTCGACAACTACGTCTTCGCCTGGACCCAGGGGAACTTCGCCCAGTACGCGTCGAACTCGGTGCTGACGGTGTTCCCGTCGCTGCTGCTCGTGCTGCTGTTCGGCTCGATGGCGGGCTTCGCCCTCGAGGTGCTGGTCTGGAAGGGCCGCGGCGCGATCCTCATCACGTTCCTCGCCGGCATCATGGTGCCGACGCAGATGATCCTCCTGCCGCTGTTCGCCGCGTACTTCCGCCTCGGTCTGACGGGCACGCTCTGGCCTCTGCTCATCACCTACACGGCGACGAGTCTGCCGCTGGCGGTGTTCCTCATGGCGACGTTCTTCCGGGCCGTCCCGCGCGAGATCTTCGAGGCCGCCACCCTCGACGGGGCCGGCCTCATCCGGTCGTTCTTCCTCGTCGGCCTGCCGATGGTGCGGAACGCCCTCTTCACGGTCGGGCTCGTGCAGTTCTTCATGCTCTGGAACGACCTGCTCATCGCGCTGACCTTCACGAACTCCGGCTCGCTCCGCACGCTGCAGGTCGGGCTGCTCAACTTCACGGGCCAGTTCGGCTCGGTGCAGTACGGGCCGCTCTTCGCCGCGATCTGCCTCAACGTCGTGGCGATCCTCGTCATCTACCTGTTCCTGAACAAGCAAGTGCAGAAGGGTCTGACCGCCGGCGCGGTCAAGGGCTGACCATGGGTGCGACAGTCACCGACCTCCGCATCGAGCACGGCGGCCCGGCCCTCGGCCTCGGCACCCCGAGGCCCCGCCTCTCCTGGCGACTCGACGGCCCCCCGGGCTGGAGACAGGCGTCCGCCGAGATCGCCCTCGAGACGGCGTCGGGCGCGACCGAGACGGCACTGCTCGACACCGTCGACCAGGTGCTGGTCGACTGGCCCTTCGCCGACCTCGGCTCGCGCGCGCGCGTCTCGGTGCGGGTGCGCGTCACGGGAGAAGACGGATCCGTCTCGCCGTGGAGCGACCCCACGCCCGTCGAGACGGGTCTCCTCCTCCCCGACGACTGGCAGGCCCGCCCGGTCGGCGGCGCCTGGCCGGAGGAGGCCGGCACCGACCGGCGTCCCTCCCGCGTGCGTCGCGGCTTCCGACTCGACGCGCCCGTGGCCTCGGCCCGCCTCTACGCCTCGGCGCACGGAGTCTTCGAGGCCGAGCTGAACGGGACCCGGATCGGCGACGACGAGCTCTCGCCGGGCTGGACCTCGTACGACACGCGCCTCCGCTACCGCACCTACGACGTCACCGACCTGCTCGTCGACGGCGACAACGTCGTGGGCGCCTGGCTCGGCGACGGCTGGTACCGAGGCCGTCTCGGCTTCAACGGCGGCTACCACGATCTCTACGGCGCCGACCTCTCGTTCCTCGCGCAGCTCGAGGTCGAGCTCGTCGACGGGAGGCGCGTGGTCGTCGCCACGGACGACCGGTGGGAGGCGCAGCCCAGCCCGATCACCTTCAGCGGGCTCTACGACGGCGAACGCCACGACCTCCGGCTCGACGGCGACGCCTGGTCGACCGCGGGAGCCGATCGCGACGGATGGACCCCGGTCGCCCTGGGTCAGCGCGACCCGAGCACCCTCGTCGCCCCCGAGCAGCCCCCGGTGCGCTGCACCGAGGAGGTCCGGCCGGTCGAGCACTGGACCACCCCGCGCGGCACCGTGGTGCTCGACTTCGGCCAGAACCTCGTCGGGCGTCTCCGCATCACGGTCGACGGCGAGGCGGGTCGCGAGATCACCCTGCACCACGCCGAGGTGCTGCAGGACGGCGAGCTCTACCGGCGCACCCTGCGTCTGGCAGCCGCGGAGGACGTCGTGACGCTGCGCGGCGACGGCCCCACCAGCTGGGAGCCGCGCTTCACGGTGCACGGCTTCCGCTACGCCGAGATCACGGGCTGGCCGGGCGAGTTCGACCCGGCGGCCGTCGTGGCCCGCGTGCTGCACACCGACATGGAGCGGACCGGCTGGTTCGCTAGCTCCGACACGGGCCTGAACCGCCTCCACGAGAACGTGCTCTGGAGCACCCGGGGCAACTTCGTCGACATCCCGACCGACTGCCCGCAGCGCGACGAGCGCCTGGGCTGGACGGGTGACATCCAGGTGTTCGCGCCCACCGCCTCCTTCCTGTTCGACTGCTCGGGGATGCTGGGCTCGTGGCTGCAGGACCTCGCCGTCGATCAGCTGCCCGACGGCACCGTGCCGTGGTTCGTCCCGCGGATCCCCGGCGGCCCGTCGTGGGAGCCGATCGAGCCGGGCGCGGTCTGGGGCGACGCCGCCGTGCTGACGCCGTGGACGCTCTACGAGCGGTTCGGCGACGCGGGCGTGCTGGCCCGGCAGTGGGACTCCGCGAAGGCGTGGGTCGACCTGATCCTGTCGCGAGCGGGAGAGGACCGCGTCTGGGACGAGGGCTTCCAGCTCGGCGACTGGCTCGACCCGGCCGCCCCGCCGGACGACCCGGCCGACGCGCTCACCGACCGCTACCTCGTCGCCACGGCGTACCTGCACTGGTCGACCCGGCACCTGGCGCAGACGGCCGGAGTGCTCGGCAAGACGGGCGACGCCGCCCGGTACGGCGCGATCGCCGAGGAGGTGCGCGAGGCCTTCGTAGGCCGCTACACCGACGGCCGCGGTCGGACGACGAGCGACGCCCAGACCGCCTACGGGCTCGCCCTCGAGTTCGGGCTGGTCGACGGCGAGGAGGCGCAGGCCGGGGGAGACCGCCTCGCCGAACTGGTGGCCGAGGCCGGCAACCGCATCGCCACGGGCTTCGCCGGCACGCCGGTCGTGGCCCCCGCGCTGACCCGCACCGGGCACGTCGACCGCGCCTACGACATGGTGCTCGAGCGGTCGTGCCCGTCGTGGCTCTACACGGTCGACATGGGCGGGACGACGATCTGGGAGCGCTGGGACAGCATGCTGCCCGACGGCACGGTCAACCCGGGCGAGATGACCAGCTTCAACCACTACGCCCTCGGCGCCGTGGCCGACTGGCTGCACTCGACGGTCGCCGGGCTCGCGCCGGCGGCGCCCGGGTGGCGGCGGGTGCGATTCGCCCCTCGCCCCGGCGGCGGTCTCACGCACGCGTCGGGCCGGCATCTGTCGCCCTACGGCGAGGTCTCGTCCGCGTGGCGGATCGACGGCGGAGTGTTCCGGTTGGCGGTCGCTCTGCCCGTGGGGACGACCGGCGAGGTCTCGCTGCCCGACGGCACCACCGTCGAGGTCGCGCACGGCCGGCACGAGTTCCACTGCGACCTGCCGACGACCGGTGAGGCGGCCTGACCGCCGCCTCCCCGGCGTCGGGGGTCAGCTCCGGCGGAGCAGGCGGGCAGGAGGCGCGTCGGAGTCCACGATGGCGCCCGCCACCCAGGTCCCCGCGACGGCGCCCATCAGCGACGCGCCGTCGAACGCCGACACCGGATTGCGGTGCCGCAGCGCCGACGCGTCGACCGTGAACGGCGTCTCGGGCGCGAACGCGACGAGGTCCGCCGCCCCGCCGACGGTGATCGAGCCCTTCGAGGCAGCAACCGCACTGAGCCCGACCAGCGCGGCCGTCCCCGACGACATCCAGCCGACCACCGTCTCGAGCGCGATGCCCCGGGCCCGAGCACCCGTCCACACCGCCCGGAAGCTCACCTCGAGACCGGCGATGCCGCCCCAGGCGAGGTCGAACGAACCGTCGCCGGCGAACTTCAACGCCGCCGTCGAGGGGGAGTGGTCGGATGCGACGATGTCGATCGTCCCGTCGACCAGCGCCTCCCAGAGCAGTTCGCGGTTGCGCTCGTCGCGGATCGGCGGGCAGCACTTGTACTGCGTCTCGCCGTCGCCGATCGAGCCCGCGTCGAAGGTCAGGTAGTGCGGGCAGGTCTCGACCGTCAACCGCAGACCCTCGGCCTTGGCCGCCCGGATCGCCGGCAGCGCCGACGCCGACGACAGGTGCAGCACGTGCGCCCGCCCACCGGTCTCGCGCAGCGCCTCGATCACGTGGTCGATGGCGGTCTGCTCGACCGCCTCGGGGCGCGACCGGACGAAGTCGTCGTACACCGCGCCTCCTGCGGTGATCTCGAGCGAGGCCGCGGCGGCGTCGAGCTGCCCCGGGTCCTCTGCGTGGACGATCAGCAGACCGTCGAAGGCCGTCAGCTCGCGCAGGGCCTCGAACAGCTGCGATGTCGACAGGTGCGGGAACTCGTCGACGCCCGACGGAGAGAGGAACGCCTTGAAGCCGAACACCCCGGCCTCGTGCAGCGCTCGCAGATCGCCGGTGCCGAGGTTCGACGGGATGACGCCGCCCCAGAAGCCGACGTCGACGACCGACTGCGCGGCGGCGGCGGCCCGCTTCAGATCGAGCGCCTCGACCGTCACCGTCGGCGGGATGCTGTTCAGCGGCATGTCGACGATCGTCGTCACGCCGCCGGCCGCGGCGGCGCGGGTGGCCGACGCGAAACCCTCCCACTCGGTGCGACCGGGCTCGTTGACGTGCACGTGGGTGTCGACCATGCCGGGCAGCAGCACCTGATCGGGCGGCAGCAGACGGTCGTCGTCGACGCCGGTCGTGGCGAAGGGCGCATCGACGGGACCGATCGCGGCGACGACGCCGTCGCGCACGGCCACCGCGGCAGCCCGCCAAGCGCCGTCGACGAGCACCCGCTCGGCGCGCAGCACGAGATCGAAGGGAGCGGAGGCGAGCGGCTCAGGCACGGGTGCCCTCCGCGGTCGGGGCGACCCGCGCCTCCTCGACGGCGGTCCCGGGCGAGGCGGTCCCGGGCGCGGCGGTCTCGGCGGCCGCAGCGGCCTCCGCCTCCTCCGCCTCGAGCTCCTTGCGGCGCTTCCGCAGCAGGTGACCGGCGAGGGCGACCAGCAGCGTCAGCCCGCCGGCCGCCCCCATGCCGATGCCGATGTGCACCTGCAGCAGCAGGGCCCCGACCCCCGCGCCGATCAGGATCATCAGCACCGCGAGCACCCGCCGCGGGAAGTTCTTGCCCGTGCCGCCGGCCAGCTTCGACTCCGATGCGAGCCCCACGATGGTCGACGTGACGACGACGGTGGTGACGTCGGCGACTGCGAGCTTGCGCGCCGCCGCGGCCTGCAGACCCATCGCCGCACCGAGCAGCCCGGTGATGGTGAACGCCCACGGCGACCCCTCGACCGGCAGCACGACGAAGCACGACACCCCGAGGCCGAGCAGCACCGTGCCGGTCACCGAGAACGCGATCGTGCTGCGACCCGACCAGCCCGCGCGAGCCGAGCGCAGCATCGCCCCGCCGATCGCCGCGCCGATCATGAACGCGACGAGCGCGACGATCGGGCCCACGATCGGCAGCCCGTCGGCCTGCGCGATCGCCATGCCGAGGATGACCACGTTGCCGGTCATGTTCGCCGTGAACACGCGGTCGAGACCGAGGTAGCCGACGGCGTCGATGATGCCGGTCGTGAACGTCAGCGCGAGCATCATGAACAGGTGCATGCGCGCCTGATCGGCACGGAACTTCTTCACGGGGGTCCTTTCGTCACGGCACGGTGGTCCGATTCTTCCAGCCGAGGAGGCGCGGGTCGGCATGATCCGCCCGTCGCGCGGGTCGGACGCCCGGCTCGGGCCCTGTGGGGGGATCAGCCGGCGCGGTACTCGTGCGCCCAGCCGCCGGGCCCGAGCGACCACTCCCGGCGCCGGCTCGCGGTGTCGGGCGCGCTGACCCAGAAGGTGAGGCGGGTCGGGCGGACGACGAAGCCCGTCCAGCCCGCCGGCTGCTCGAACCCGTCGGCGTGCTCGCGTTCGAAGGCGTCCCAGCGTCGGCGACGCTCGTCGAGGGGGAGGGCCGCGAACTCGTGCGAGTTCAGCCAGGCGAGCTGCTGCAGGTAGGGCGAGCGGGCGGCGTAGGCGCCGGCGAGGGCCGCGTCGTCGGCGGTCTCGGCGCGACCCCGCACCACCAGCTGCCGGGTGAACCCGGGCCAGAGCACGGTCATCGCCACCAGAGGCCTGGCCGTGATCTGCTCGACCTTGCGACTCGCCGCGTCGGTGTGGAACGCGAAGCCGTCGCGGTCGAACGAGCTGAGCAGCACGGTGCGGGCGTCCGGTGCGCCGTCGACGTCGACCGTCGAGAGGGTCACCTGCGGGCGCTCGGGGTCGTCGTTCGGCGGCAGCCACTCGGCGGCGAGCTCCCAGGCCTCGGCGGGCAGCGGGTGGCTCGCGGTGCCGGTCACGCGCCGAAGCCGACGGGCCCGGGCGCCGGCAGGTGGCGGAACCGCGCGATCTCGGCGAGCGACGCGACCCCCTTGCGCAGCGCCGTCTCGTAGAGCTCGGCGCCCCACTCGGCGGTCGCCCCGCTCGCGTCGCCGACCACGCCGGCCGGGCCGAAGTCGTCGCTCAGCCAGCCGAAGTGCACCGGCCCGCCGTTGAACTTCACGTAGTCGAGGTCGATCATGTGGTCGGGAATCCACCGGGCGGCCTGCGTCATGTCGACCAGGTCGGGTCGCAGGTGCAGGATCATCGACGTCTCGCTGTGCCCGCCGTGCACGCCGAAGCCGTGCTCGTCGGGCCCGTTGACGCCGTCGCCGGGCGCCATGCCGGTGCCCATCAGGAAGGTCCGCAGCCCGAACCGGCGCCGCAGCTCGCGCAGGGCGACCTGCAGCAGCGCGATGTTGCCGCCGTGCCCGTTGTAGAAGACGAGGGTGCGCGCCGGGGTCGCGGCGACGGACCGGCCGATGTCGACCACGGTCTGCAGCAGCGTCTCGGCGGTCAGCCACATCGTGCCCGGCGCCCAGTGGTGCTCGTCCGACTTCGTGTAGGCGAGCGACGGCAGCAGCCAGACGTCCTGCCCGTCGGCCGCCGCCTCCTCGACCACGGCTCGGCCGATCATGTCGGCCATCAGCCAGTCGGTGGCGAGCGGCAGATGCGGCCCGTGGTGCTCGATCGCGCCCGTCGGCAGCACGATGATGCTCTCCTCGGTCAGCGCGGCCGCCGCGGCCGGCCCGCTCAGCTCGATCAGGTCGCGCGAGCGCCGCCCGGGGGCCGAGGAGGCGCGGGTGACGTCGTCGAGGCGGCTCACGAGACCTTCACCCCCGTGTCGATGCCGAGGCGTCCGGTGGGCACGGCGTGCCCGCCCTTCACGCCGGTGTCGGGGCCGCCGACGGTCGCGGGGTCGACGAGCTTGCCCGGGTTGAGCAGCCCCTCGGGGTCGGTGGACGCCGCCAGCTCGCGGGTGCGCGCCGGCTCGAAGTCGACGAACCACTGGTGCGGGTTGTGATAGCCGACGCCGAGCGCCTTGAGCTTCGCGAAGCCCGCGTAGACGTCGGCGGCGGTCGTGTAGACGCCGGCCAGCATGCCGATCGGCCGACCGTGCTGCGACTCGATGTGCAGCATCCCGCCCTCGTAGACGGCGTGCACCTCGTCGATGCGGTCGACCAGGGCGTCACCCGAGACCTCGACATGGAAGTACCGGTCGGGGTAGGCCTTCTGCAGCCACTCGATCGGGTGGTTGTACGACATCATGCTGATCTTCATCGAGGTCTGCGCGCCCTCGCGGACGTCCTCGACGCGGCCCCCCGCCTCCTCGACCATCCGCGTGGCGAGCTCGACCGTGGCGACGTCGAGGATGGCGCGGAGGCTCACCCGCCCGGCCGGGATGCCGGGGTCGGCGGGCAGGGCGTCGGCCAGGGTCGGCAGATCGGCGCTGACCAGCCGCGGCGTGGGCTCGAGGCCGGCGAACGGGCGGATCAGGCTCAGAGCCTGCTCGAACGTGTCGAAGCTGGCGAAGAAGCCGCGCCAGTCCTGCAACGGCTCGAGCTGAACCGTGGCGCGCGCGATGATGCCGGCCGTGCCGTAGTTGTGGACGTAGGGCTGGGCGTCGTCGCCCTCGACGTGCACGAGTCGCGCCTCGGGGGACGCGTGCACGACGTCGAGCGCCGTGACGAAGCCCGAGCTGTTCGAGCCGTGCTTGATCGACCCGGTGCCGCCCGAGCCGCCCGACAGGAACCCGCCGAGCGACGACTGCGCCGTCGACGGATACATCAGGATCTGCTGACCCGTCTTGTTCGCGGCCTGTTCGAGGGCGACCATCGTCGCACCCGCCTCGGCGGTGATGACGCCGTCGCCGACCTCGACGATGGCCTTGGCGCGCGTCATGTCGAGCACGAGCCCGCCCGACATCGGGATCGCCTGGCCGTAGTTGCCGGTGCCCTTGCCCCGCGGGGTGACGGGCACGCCGTGGCGCACCGCCGCGGCGACGACCTCGGCGATCTGCTCGGCGCTCGCCGGGTAGGCGACCAGGTCGGCGAGACCGAGCGGCAGCTGCTCGCTGATCACGGGCGAGAGCCGCGAGCCGTCGAGCGACGCCTTCTCGCGGGCGGCGAGCTCGACCGAGACTCCGCGCTCGCCGAGCAGGGTGCGGAGCTCGCCCTCGAGGGCGACCAGCGCCTCCTGGGCTGCCGGGGGACGGATGTCGTTCATGGTGCGTCCTGTCTGAAGAAGGAGGGGAGGGGGCCCGGCTCGCACCGGGCCCCCGGGTGATCAGAAGCCGAGGCTGATCGAGTCGTCCAGGAACTCGTTCGTGTACAGGTCGGACGGCACCAGGCCCTCCTTCAGCGTCGAGCCCTGCTTCTCGAAGATCTCGGTGTCGAGGTCGATGACCGTCTGCATGCGCTCCTCGTCCATGTCGCCGACGTAGCCGTTGTCGCCGTCGGTCGCGATCTTCAGCTCCTTCATCTTGTCGACGGCGTACGCGGCGACGTCCTCGTCGTAGACCCAGCCGGTGTCGTACTGGTCGACCAGGTCGACGATCTTCTCGTTCGTCGCGTCGGGCGAGGCGAAGTAGTCGACGTCGGCCTGCTGCAGCACGGGCACGAGCTTCTCGAGGCAGGGGCTGAGCTCCTCGAGGTCGCCGGTGCGCACCGACATCGCCTCGGGGTAGATGGGGTAGCCGGTGTCGTTGATCAGCTGGTAGTCGAGCGGCTTGCCCCAGGCCGAGACCTGGTTCTCGTAGACGAACGGCTCGGCCGTCGCGAAGCCCTGCTGCGCGTCCTTGCCCTGCGCGACGACGAACTTCGCCGGGGTGCCGTCGTAGCTGCCGTCGGCGACCGACTCGGGGAGGATCCCGTTGCCGACCAGGTAGTCCATGTACGCGGCGCCGCCGAAGTAGCGGACGACCCCGCCGTCGGCCTCGAGCTCGGTGCCGAGCTCCTCGATGGTCGACACGTCGGGGTAGGTCTCCGGGTCCCACATGATCATCTGCGGCGAGATGTCGTTCTCGGCGAAGACGGCGGTGGTGGGCAGGTCGGCCGAGTTCTGCACGGCGACGTCGGTGGTGACGTAGCCCATCGTGATCTCGTCGTCCTGGTACATCTGCGACGGCACGGTGTTGAAGCCGATGGCGGGGCCGCCGGCGCGGATCTCGACCTTGACGCCGGTGGGCTCGCCGCCGATCACGAGATCGCTCGAGACCGACTTCTGGTCGGCGTCGACGGTGTAGTCGTCGCCGAGCAGCTGGTACGCGTGGCCGTGCTCGGCCTCGGGGTTCCAGTCGGTCTGGATCACCACGGTCGCCGGGCAGACGCCCGAGAGGTCGACGGCCGAGCCGGCGGCGGCCTGCGGGGCGGCGTCGTCGCTCGAGCCGCTCGAGCAGGCGGAGAGCGCGGCGGCGGTGACGACGACGAGGCCGAGCGCGGTGAGGGTGCGGGAGGTGCGGGGCATGGGGTCTCCTGTCGGGGGTGGAGCAGGGGATGGTGCGGGGCTGTGTGCGGGAGGTGCGGAGGGAGGAAGAGGGGAGGAGCCGAGGAGGCGCGGGTCAGTTCGCGCTGTACCAGCGCCCGATCGCGAGGCGGCGGAGCCAGCCGAAGGCGACGAACACGACCACGCCGAGCACGCTGGCGACGACGATGGCGGCGAACATCTCGGCGCCGTTGAGGCGCTGGTTCATCACCGAGATGAGCACGCCGAGGCCGCCGTCGCCGCGCTGGAAGAACTGGTCGGCGACGATGGCGCCGATCACCGAGAGCCCGGCCGAGTTGCGGAGTCCGATGAAGATCGACGGCAGCGCGGCGGGGAACCTCAGCTTGGTCAGCAGGGTGAGACGCGAGGCGCCCTGCAGCTGGAAGAGCTCGCGCTGGCCCTTGTCGACCGACTGCAGGCCGAACAGCGTGTTCGACACCATGGGGAACAGCGCGAACATGACCGTGACGATGATCCGCGACGGCATCTCGTAGCCGAAGAGCGAGCCGATCAGGGGCACGAGCGCGAGGATCGGGATGCACTGCAGCACGACCGCGTAGGGGAACAGCGCGCTCTCGATCCAGCTGGCCTGCACCATCAGCACGGCCCAGGCCATGCCGATCACGATGGCGATCGCGAGGCCGATGACGGCGATCAGGGTCGTGTTGCCGAGCGCCTCGAGCAGGTCGGGTCGGAAGTCGCCGTCGAAGAGCAGCGCCTCGACGACCAGGTGCGGGTACGGCACCAGGAACGGCAGACCGCGCACCTGGTCGTAGTACGCGGCGACCCCGTAGCCGACGCCGATCAGCGCGAAGAAGACGACGATCGGCAGCACGATGTCGCGGACGCGCGTCGCCCGGGGCGACGCCTGGCGACGCGGCGGCTTCGGCCCCGAGAGGCGGGTGGCCGTCGTGGCGGCGGGCTCGGTGCGCGAGACGCGGGTGTCGACGGCCATCAGTTGTGCCCTTCTCGGAGTGCGTGGCTGACCTCGCCGACCAGTTCGGCGAACTCGGCGGTGAAGCGGATCTCGGGGTCGCGGGGCATCGGGAACGGCACGTCGAACTCGCCGACGATGCGACCGGGGCGGCCCGACATCACGACGACCCTCGTCGAGAGGTAGACGGCCTCCGACACCGAGTGGGTGATGAACAGGCCCGCGAAGCGCTTCTCGACGAACAGCCGCAGCAGCTCGTCGTTCAGACGCTCGCGTGTGATCTCGTCGAGGGCGCCGAACGGCTCGTCGAAGAGGAACAGCTCGGGGTCGAGGGTGAGCGAGCGGGCCAGCGACGCGCGCATCCTCATGCCGCCCGAGAGCTCCTTCGGCAGGTTCGACTCGAACCCCGAGAGGCCGACGAGGTCGATCGACTCCTGCGCGGCCGCCCGACGCGTCGCCTTGGGCGCCCCGTTCAGCTCGGCGAGCAGCTCGACGTTGTCGCGGACGCTCCGCCAGGGCAGCAGCGTGGCGTCCTGGAAGACGTAGCCGATGCGGTCGGTGTCGACCTCGGCGCTGCCGTGCGACGCCTGCTCCAGACCCGACGCGATGCGGAGCAGCGTCGACTTGCCGCAGCCCGACGGGCCGACGACGGTGACGAACTCGCCCCGGTCGACGGTGAGGTCGACGTCCTGCAGGGCGACGGTGCCGTTGGCGAACCGCATGGCGACGTCGCGGAAGTCGAGCAGCGTGTCGACCCGGGTCGACGTCGGCGGGGCGACGGGAGGGCTGGCGATGGTCATGATCGGGTCACCGGGTCTCTGCGAGGGTCGGGCGGGGCGAGGAGGGAGACGTCGGGGGTGCCGCCGACGTCGCGGCGGGCGACGTCGCGCTCGCCGACGTCGTGGTGGACGCCGTCGCGAGCGCCGCCGCGGGGTCGGCGACCTCGCGGGTGACGCGGCTCTCGGCGACGAGGCGACCGGCGTGCACGACGTACCGGTCGGCCGGGGCGTTCGCGACGACGTCGGCCAGCGAGGTCGCGCGGACGGCGAGCAGCTCGGCCCGCGCCCCGGCCGTCACGCCCGCCGGGGGCAGCGCCATGACCGATCGCGCCGAGTCGCTGACGGCGGCGTAGGCCTCGTCGATCGTCAGGTGGCCGGCGGTGACGAGCAGCATGGCCGTCTCGAGGGCGTCGCTGCGGCCGAGCGGGTTGAACGGGTCGCGCACGTTGTCGGCCCCGGCCGCGAGTCGGACGCCCGCGTCGAGCAGCGGCCGCAGCGCGGTGAGCCCCCGGGGCGTCGCGACGGGGTGGTCCCAGCCCTGCAGGTACAGGTTCGTGATCGGGTTCGCGATGATGCCGATGTCGGCCGCCAGCACGGCGGCGACGATGTCGTCGCGCTGCGCGACGGGCATCGACCCGAGTCGGCTGCAGTGCCCGGCCGAGACGCTCGTCGTCCAGCCGACGACCCGTCGGGCGAACTCGTCGAGGGTGACGGCCCCGTCGAGGCTCTCATCGGTGTGCAGGTCGACGCCGACTCCGCGGCGCTCGGCGATGTCGAGGAGGCGGTGGAGATCCCCATGGGGATCCCTCGCCAGGTGGGGCGCGCCTCCTACGAGGTCCACCCCGAGATCGAGCACGGCCTCGACGTCGGAGTCGGGGGAGTCCTGCGAGGCGAGGGCGACGATCTCGACGTCCATCAGCCCGCGGAGCTCGTCGCGCACCCGCACGAGCGCCTCGGCCCCGCGGGTCGGCCCGTCGCCGAGCAGCACGTCGACGTGGGTGCGGACGGCCGTGGTGCCCTGGGCGAGCATCGCGAGCAGCTGGCGTCGGGCGCGATCGGCGATGTCGTCGACCGTCATCGTGGCCGCGTAGACGCGCCATGAGGCGATCGCGAGCTCGAGGTCGCCCATCGGCGGGCGGATCGCGTCGAACGAGAGGGCCTTGTCGAGGTGCGCGTGCGGCTCGGCGGGCGCCGTGAGCAGCACGTGGCCGGCGAGGTCGAGGGTCTCCGACTCGGGGGCTGCGGGCGCCGTGCCCGCCGCGACCACCGCCTCCACGGTGTCGCCCTCGATGAGCACGTCGACCACGTCGCCGCTCGGCAGGGTGGCGTTCCGCAGCAGGGCGAGCTGGCGGGGGAGTCGGGTCACGGAGGGCCTCTCGGGTCGGGCTGGCGATCAGGTGGTCGACGGGGCAGAATGTTGATGGCGTCAACATGCGTCAATCTAAGGAGTGCTCGTTTCCGACAGATGACGCGACCGTTTCGCCGTGTAAATTGCTCGGATCGAGCACCGGACCCCGTGGTAGACCTCGTCAGACCACCCGACCCAGGAGGCCCCCGTCACGTCCCTCGACGCCCCCGTCGATCAGCAGGCCCTGGCGGTCGGCGGTCGGATCCGCGCCCTCCGCCGCGCTCGCGGGCTGACCCTCGTGCAGCTCGCCGCCGAGGCTCAGCTGTCGCACCCGTTCCTCAGCCAGCTCGAGCGCGGGCTCGCGAGGCCGAGCATGGTGTCGCTCGAGCGCATCGCCCGGGCGCTCGGGTCGAGCCAGGTCGAGATCCTCGCCGCGGTCGACGACCGACGCGCCGCCGACGGGCCGGTCGTGGGCTTCGTGGGTGCCGCCGACGGGTCGACCGGGCGCTACGGACAGGCCGCCGCGCGCCTCCTGACCCCGTCCGACCGGCCGTTCCGGGTGATGGAGATGTCGGGGGCGAACCTCGATCCCGGCGACTTCTTCGTGCACGCCGAAGACGAGTTCGTGCACGTGGTCGCCGGGCGGCTGCGGGTCGACCTCGATGCCGAGGGCGCGCGGGTTCTGGCCGCGGGCGACTCGCTGTACTACGGCGGCGGCACCCGCCACCGCTGGAGCGCCGTCGGCGACGACGGCTACACGCTGTTCGTCGTCAAGCAGAGACCGGAGCCCGTGTGACCGCCCCGACCCGACTTCCCGAGACCGCGCTCGACGCGGTCGTCACCGCCCGCACCGCCGCGGCCGACGCCGTCGACCTGTTCGAGTTCGCCGCGCTCGACGGCTCGCCCCTGCCCCGCTGGCAGCCCGGCGCCCACATCGACGTGGCCCTGCCGACGGGCGAGGTGCGGCAGTACTCGCTCTGCGGCGACCCGGACGCCGACGGGTGGCGCATCGGCGTGCTGCGCGAGACCGACGGACGAGGAGGCTCGGCCTGGCTGCACGAGAATGTGGCCGTCGGTGACACGGTCCGCCTCGCGGGCCCCCGCAACCACTTCGAGTTCGAGCCCCGTCGCGGCACGTCGTACGTCTTCGTCGCCGGCGGCATCGGCATCACCCCGGTGTCGGCGATGGCGCGGGCCGCGGCGGCGGCCGGGGTCGACTACGTGCTGCACTACGCCGGGCGGTCGCGCTCGACGATGGCGCTGATCGACGAGCTCGTCGCGCTGCACGGCGACCGGCTGCGGCTGCACGTCGCCGACGAGGGCGACCGGCTCGACGTCGACGGTCTGTTCGCGTCGATGGCCCCGTTCACGACGACGTACTGCTGCGGGCCCGAGCGGCTCGTCGAGGCGGTCGAGACCGCGGGGGCCGGGCGGCAGGTCGTCGTCGAGCGCTTCGAGGCCAAGGCCGTCGGCGAGCCGGTGCGGCACGAGTCGTTCGAGGTCGAGCTGGCGGAGTCGGGGCTGACCGTCACGGTGCCGCCCGACCGCTCGGTGCTCGACGTGGTGGAGGAGGCCGGCGTGCTCGTGCTGTCGAGCTGCCGCGAGGGCACCTGCGGAACCTGCGAGACCACCGTGCTCGAGGGGGAGGTCGACCACCGCGACTCGATCCTCACACCCGACGAGCAGGCCGCCGGCGACCGCATGTTCGTCTGCGTCTCGCGCGCCGCCTGCGCCCGCCTCGTGCTCGACCTGTAGCGGCGCGCCGCCCCGCCCGCCCCCGCCAGCCCCCAGCCTCGGCCAAAAACCGCGTTCGCGAAGATCAACCGCGATATATCGCGGTTCATCTTCGCGAACGCGGTTCCTCGGCGAGTCGGTGCGTGCGGGGCGGTGCGGTGCGGGCGGCTCCGCCTCCGGCGCGTCAGCGGGCGAGGCGCGTCGCCAGCGCGACGACGAGGTCGCGCTCGTCGGCGGCGACCAGCCGCCCGCCCTCGACCACGCGCCTCCCCGCCACGTACACGTCGCGCGGTCGGCGCCCCGGCGCCGCCCAGAGCAGCCCGGCGACGGGGTCGGCGACCCCCGCGTCGGCAACCCCGGTGACGTCCCACAGGCAGAGGTCGGCCGCGGCGCCCGGTCGCAGGTGCCCCAGCTCGGGTCGTCCGAGCCCTGCCGCCGAGCCCGCCGTCGCCAGGCCCAGCATCGTGCGCGCCGCGATCGGCGGCCCCACGAGCGGTGCGACCTGCATCGCGAGCCGCGCGTCGGCGAGCAGATGCCCGGCGTCGTTGCTGCCGCCCCCGCTCGTGCCGAGGCCGACGGGCACTCCGGCGGCCAGCAGGGCGGCGACCGGGGCGATGCCCCAGCCCATCGGCAGGTCGCACCCCGGGGCGTGCGTCGCGCTGACGCCCGCGGCGGCCAGACGGGCGATCTCGCCCGGCTCGACGGCGCAGAGGTGGGCGATCGTGACGTCGTCCGCGAGCCAGCCCCATTCGTCGAGCAGGTCGAGCGGGCGTCGTCCGTAGCGCTCGAGGGCGATGACGACGTCGACCTGCTCGTTCGCCTGGGTGCGCCTCCTGAGCCCGTGGCGGGCGGCGACCTCGCCCAGCAGCTCGAACGTCTCGCGGCCGTCGCTGTGCACGCCGGCCGGTCCGACGGCGACCTGGAGCATGCCGTCGTCCGAGACGCCCCCGGTCGGGATGCTTCCGGAGGCGCGGGTCAGCAGGCCGCGCACGATCGCCTCCGCCGAGCCGGCCGCCGTCTGCGGATCGTCGCGCGCCGAGCCGCGCACGAACACGAGTCGCCCCCCGAGCGCTCGTGCCGCCTCGGCGACGGCCCGGGCGATGGCCACCGTGTCGGCGGCGGAGACCGCCGGCACCGGCCAGTTCAGGTGGTGGTCGGCCACGGTCGTCACCCCGCTGAGCAGACCCTCGGCGACGCCGACGGCCGCGGTCGCGGCGACGAGCGACGGAACGATGCCGGCGGCGCCGTAGGCCCCGGCCATCGCGGGCAGCCAGTCGGCCATCGGGACCCCGCGGGTGCCCGGCAGGGTGCGGAACCCGCTCTGCAGCAGATGGTGATGCGCGTTGACGAGGCCGGGAGTGACGACGCAGCCGCTCGCGTCGAGGGTCTCGGTGACCTCGCCCGACGAGCCGTCGACGATCACCCCTCCCTCGACGAAGAGGCTGCCTGTGGTCTCGGTCTGGTCGTCGACGACGATGCGGGTGGCGCCGGTGATCTCGAGCATGGGGCGTGTCTAGCAGCGACGTGTGTCGGGGACGTTACCCGCGCCTCCTCGGCCCGACCCGCCGGCTGCCGCGTGACGGAGCCCGCGGACGGGTGTCTCCGCCGGTGTCCCAGCATGCCCTCGGAACCGAGGCTTAGAATCACGCTCATGTCTGACAGTGCCCCCGACCGCATCCTCATGTTCGGCGCCGAATGGTGCCGCGACTGCCGTCGCTCGAAGGCGCTGCTCGACTCGCGCGGGGTCGAGTACGACTACGTCGACCTCGAGGCCGTCGCCGACGGCGCCGATCGCGCCTACGCCGTGAGCGGTCGCACGAACATCCCCGTCGTCGTGTTCCCCGACGGCACGCACCTCGTCGAGCCGACCGACCCGGAGCTCGCGGCCAAGCTCTGACCGGTCCTCCCCAGGCCGCGCGGCCTGCGCGTCGTCCCCATCTCCCTCTCCCGGCGGTGGTGTCGCACGGTCGCGCTCGGCCAGGCTGATCGCATGAGCACCGACCTCTCGCCGAAGCCGCCGCCCGTCGCGTACAGCGGGCCGGTGTCCGCGTCCGAACGCTTCGTCGCACCCGATCTGCTGAGGGGCGTCGCGCTGCTCGGCATCGCCCTCGCGAACTCGGTCTACTACATCGTCGGCCGCACCATGGGTCCGCTGGCCCGACCCGTCGACGGCTCGACGGGCGACCACGTGGCCGACGTGCTGGTCGGCACCTTCGTCGACAACCGGGCCTTCCCGCTGTTCACCCTGCTCTTCGCGTACGGCTTCACCGTGCTGATCCGCCGACAGGCCGAGCGGGGCGTCGATCGGGGCCGAGCGCGGTCGCTGCTGCTGCGGCGCAGCCTCTGGCTGATCGTGTTCGGCGCGCTGCACATCGTGCTGCTCTTCGAGGGCGACATCCTGCTCAGCTACGGCGCCCTCGGGCTGGTGCTCGCGGCGATGTTCGCCGCGAGCGACAAGGTTTTCCGGGTCGTGGGCTGGTCGACTCTCGTCGTCTTCGTCGTCATGGCCGGGGTCGACGGCCTCGGCGGCGGTGCGGGCGACACCTCCTGGCTCCCCTTCGATCAGCGCACCGTGCTCGGCGACCTCCTCTGGCGGGTGATCGCCCTCGCGGGGCTCGTCTTCACCGCGCCGTTCACCGTCGCGATGCTGCTGCCGCTCGCCGCGATCGGCACCCTGCTCGGCCGCCGCCGCGTGCTCGAGCAGCCCGAGCGGCACGTCGTGCTGCTGCGCCGACTGACGCTCGTCGGGTTCCCGATCAGCATCCTGGGCGCCCTGCCGCTCGTGCTCGCCGCCATCGGCTTCTGGCAGCCCGGCGAGGGGCTGCTCTACCTGCTCGGCATGCTGCACGGCACGACGGGCATCGCAGGCGCTCTGGCATTCTTCGGGCTCGTCGGCTGGTGGGCGGCGCGGCGTGCCGAGCGCGCCTCCTCGGGTGCCGGGGCGGCGGGGCGCGCAGCCGAGCCCGCCGCGGGGTCCGTCGTGGGGCCTGGAGCGCAGCCGGGCTTCGTGCTGTCGGCCCTCGTCGCGGTGGGCCGTCGATCGCTCACCTGCTATCTGCTGCAGTCGGTGCTCTTCGTCGTGCTGCTGAAGCCGTGGGCGCTGGGGCTCGGTGTCGAAGCGGGGACGCTGCGCGTGGCGCTCGTCGCCGTCGGCGTGTGGCTGGCCACCGTGGTCGTCGCCGTGGTGCTCGAGCGCACGTGGACGCCGGGGCCGGCCGAGCGGCTGCTCCGTCGGCTGAGCTACGGTCGCTGACCTCGACGCACCCGGTGCCGCACCGGGTGCCGGGCATCCGACGTCCGGGCCCGACCGCGACGCACCGGGCGCCGCACCGGGTGCCGGGTGCCCGACGTCCGGGCCCGACCGCGACGCACCCGGCGCCGCACCGGGCCATGCTGGGACGGTGACCGACTCCTCTCCCTCTGCCGCGCCTCCTGCGCCTCCTGCGCCTCCGGTCGACGCGGACCCCCGCGCGCATCACTACGGCGTCTTCTACTCGCTGGCGGAGGGCCCGGCCGACGACGTCGCGATCGTGGTCGGCAACTGCCAGGCCGAGAGTCTGCGGCAGATGCTCGAGGGGCCGGGCCTCGCGACGATCCGCATCCCGGCGGTGCACGAGCTCACGGCGAGCGACCTGCCGTATCTGCGGTACTGGCTGTCGCGGGCGGCGGTGCTCGTGTCGCAGCCGGTGCGCACCGACTACCACGGCATGCCCCTCGGCACGGCTCAGCTGGCCGCGCTGCTGCCCGCCGGAGGGCGCGTGCTGCGCGTGCCGGTGATCCGCGTCGCCGGGCTCTACCCGACCCACGCGATCGTCCGACCGCCGAGCGACACGTCGCTCGTGCCGCCCGTCGTCGAGTACCACGACCTGCGGGTGCTGATCGAAGCGGCGATCCGACGCGAAGGAGGCGCGGTGCCGGCAGCCGGAGTCGCCGCCCGCCTCGACACGAGAACCGTCCACACCATCGCCGACGAGTCGCTCGACCAGCTGCGCCGCCGCGAGGCCGCGAACGAGACCGTCGTGCTGTCCGACCTGTTCGAGCGCCCCTCGTTCGACCAGATGCGCACGCTGAACCACCCCGGCAACCCGGTCTGGAGTGCGGCCGCGACGCGGGTGCGCGCCGCACTCGGTCTGCCCGAGCACGTCGTCGATCCGGGCCGGCCGCTGCTCGACCGCGTGCACGCGCCGCGGGAGGCGGCCGTGATCGAGGCGTTCGGCCTCGATGCGTCGCCGACCGACCACTGGGTCGTCGACGGCGCGTCCGTCTCGACCGACGAGGTCCGCGCCGCCCATCTCGCCTGGTACGCGGAGCATCCCGACGCCGTCGATGCGGGTCTCGCACGGCACGCCGGCGCGCTCGCGACCCTCGGCCTGCGCTGAGGAGGCCGTCGGGCGGCGGTCCGCCGGGCGCCGGGCGGACGTCGGTCGGGCGTCGGTCGGGCGCCGCCTGGCCGGCCGCCGCCTGGC
>NZ_JAXCWG010000007.1:68438-176827 GCF_034045195.1 Frigoribacterium sp. CFBP9030 | reverse complement strand
ACTGCAAGGGGGACCTTGTGGGAGAGTAGGACACCGCCGGACTCCTTTTAGTAAGATCAGAGAGCCCCTTCTTCGGAAGGGGCTTTCTGCGTTTAACGCGCCTTCGGCAGTCGTGGGTGAAGCGGTAAGATGATCCTCGATGTCTGCTCCTTTCTCCACCGCGACCGGCACTGATGTGCGCGTCCGGTTCTGCCCCTCGCCCACTGGCACGCCTCACGTCGGCCTGATCCGGACGGCCCTGTTCAACTGGGCTTATGCACGTCACACGGGCGGCAAGCTCGTCTTCCGCATCGAGGACACCGATGCGGCCCGTGACAGCGAAGAGAGTTACGAGCAGATCCTCGACGGTCTTCGGTGGCTCAAGATCGACTGGGACGAAGGTGTCGACGTCGGCGGCCCGCACGGGCCGTACCGGCAGTCGCAGCGTCACGACATCTATCGTGGTGTCATCGACCAGCTGCTCGAGCGAGGACTCCTGTACGAGAGCTTCGCGACGGGCGAGGAGATCGAGGCGCGCAACATCGCCAACGGTCGCGACCCCAAGCAGGGCTACGACAACTTCGAGCGTGAGCTCACCGACGAGCAGCGTGCGGCGTTCCGTGCCGAGGGCCGTCAGCCGGCGCTCCGACTGCGAGTCCCCGACCGCGACCTCAGCTTCGACGATCTCGTTCGTGGCGAGATCACGTTCCCGGCCGGCTCGTTCACCGACTTCGTCGTGGTCCGGCCCAACGGCGTACCTCTCTACACCTTCGTCAACCCCCTCGACGACGCGCTGATGGGCATCACGCACGTGCTCCGCGGCGAGGACCTCCTCTCGTCGACACCCCGGCAGATCGCTCTGTACGAAGCTCTCGTCGAGTTGGGCATCACCACCTTCGTGCCGCGCTTCGGACACCTCCCCTACGTCATGGGTGAGAAGAACAAGAAACTGTCGAAGCGCGACCCCGAGGCCAACCTCTTCCATCACCGCGACCGTGGTTTCGTCCCGGAGGGCCTGGTCAACTACCTCGCTCTTCTCGGCTGGTCGCTGACGCACGATCGGGACGTCTTCTCGATCGACGAGATGGTCGAGGCTTTCGATGTCGTCGACGTCAATCCCAATCCAGCCCGCTTCGACCTGAAGAAGGCCGAATCGATCAACGGAGACCACATCCGCCGTCTCGAGGCCGCGGACTTCGTCGACCGTCTTCTGCCCTATCTCGAGGGCGTCGTCTCGGATCCGATCACCGAGTCGGAGCGTCGAGTGCTCGGCGAGGCGGCTCCGCTCGTCCAAGAGCGCATGACTCTGCTCGGAGAGGCGCGTGGCATGCTGTCGTTCCTCTTCACGAGCGACGACGAACTCGTCTACGAAGAGGACGCGATCGCCTCGTTGCCGGAGGGGCATGTCCAGGTGCTGCGCGCCTCCTCGGAGGCTCTGCAGGGGCTGACGTCGTGGAATCACGCCGACGTCCAGGAGGCACTCAAGGGGGCGCTCGTCGACGGGCTCGGGCTCAAGCCTCGCGTCGCCTTCGGCCCGCTGCGCGTCGCGCTGTCCGGTCGACGGGTGAGCCCTCCGCTGTTCGAGTCCATGGAGATCCTCGGTCGCGAGTCGACGATGGCCCGTCTCGAGAGGCTCGCAGCACGCTCATGAGCATGGAGTACGAAGTCGCGGTGATCGGGGGCGGGCCAGCCGGGCTCAGCGCAGCCCTCAATCTCGCCCGCGCCCGCCGTCGCGTGCTGCTCATCGACGGCAACCGGCCGCGCAACTCCGCGACGCTGCTGTCTCACGGGTACCTCACTCGCGACGGCATCTCGCCGCTCGAGCTGCGCAAGCTCGGCCGCGACGAGTTCCTGCGGTACGAGGGTGCCGAGCACCGGATGACGATGGCCACGTCGGTATCGGTTGTCGACGGCGGCTTCGAGATCGACTGCGACTTCCGTGGGCGCACCAGCAGCGCGACCGCAGGGGTCGTGGTCGTCGCTACCGGGCTGCACGAGACCCTGCCCGAGATCGACGGCCTGAAGGCGTTCTACGGCACGTTCATCCACAGCTGCATCGAGTGCGACGGGTACGACAAGCGTGATCAGCCTCTGGCTGTGATCGGCGAGCACCCCGACCTCGCCGAACGGGCGCATCTGCTGCTGCAGTGGTCGGCCGACCTGGTCGTCTTCACCAACGGGGCTGACGTCGTCACGCCGAGCGAAGAGGCCGATCTCGGGTCACGCGGGGTGACCGTGGAACGCCGCCGTGTGGCGTCGATCGATGCGGACCGCGACGGGATGCGCGCCGTCGTGCTCGACGACGGCACCCGGATCGAACGCTCCGGCGGCTTCGTGCGTCCCGCCTGGTCGGGTGCACTCGAGTACGTCGCCACTACCGGAGCGATGCTCGACTCGGACGGTCTGCTCGTCGTCGACGCGCACGGCCGCACGACGGTCGATGGCCTCTACGCCGCGGGGGAGTCGACGGCGCCGGGGCCGCAGCAGCTGATCGTGGCAGCGGGCTCGGGAGCGTCGGTCGCGGCCGTCGTCAACCGCGATCTGATCGGTGTCGCATGTGGCCTCGGTGATGCTGTACAGTAGGTTCTCGGTTCGAGTTTGAGCCGAGTGATGTAGCACTGACGTGTGTCATCATTGGGGTATGGTGTAATTGGCAACACGACTGATTCTGGTTCAGTTGTTCTTGGTTCGAGTCCAGGTACCCCAGCATCGAGAAAGGCCCCGACCTCTTGGTCGGGGCCTTTCTGCGTCCCGCGCCGACCCAGGAGGCGCGGGTCAGGTTGGTCGGTTGTGGCCCTTCGTGCGGCTCTGAGGGGCGTCTTCTGACCACCGTGGAACGTGGTCGGCGCTATGGGCCCGGCGCAGACGAAGGACGCCCCCGCCGGGATGGCGAGGGCGTCCGTGGTGCTGCGTGGTTGCTACTGCGGGATGGTCGCTCCGAAGCGCGCGGGGAGCGTCCCGCGGTGGGTGCGTCGCAGCTCGTCGAGCGAGACCGTGAAGACGTCCTGGATCTCGAGCGACTCCGACGCGCCGTCGGTGACTCCGATGCGGGCCACCGGGTAGCCGCGACCTTCGCAGAGGCCACGGAACCGCACGTCGTCCTCGCGGGGCACCGACACGATCACTCGGCCGGTCGACTCGCTGAAGAGCGCCGTGGCCGCGTCGATGCCGTCGCGCTCGAGCAGTTCGCCGAGCCAGACCCGCGCACCGACGCCGAACCGCAGGACCGACTCCGCCAGGGCCTGCGCGAGGCCGCCGTCGCTGAGGTCGTGCGCGGCCGCGAGCAGCGACTGATCGGCACCGGCGGCCAGCAGCTGGGCCAGCTGCCGCTCGGCGTCGAGGTCGACCGCGGGCGGACGACCGCCGAGGTGGTCGTGGATCACGCCGGCCCAGGCCGAGCCGTCGAGCTCGAGCGCCGTGGTGCCGAGCAGGTAGATGTTGTCGCCTTCGTCCTGCCAGCCGGACGGGACGCGCTTCGCGACATCCTGGATGACGCCGAGCACGCCCACGACCGGCGTGGGGTGGATCGGCACGGTGCCGGTCTGGTTGTAGAACGAGACGTTGCCACCGGTGACGGGGATCTCGAGTTCGAGGCACCCGTCGGCGAGGCCCTCGACGGTCTGCGAGAACTGCCACATGACCTCGGGGTTCTCGGGGCTGCCGAAGTTCAGGCAGTCCGTCACGGCGGCGGGCACCGCACCCGTCACGGCGACGTTGCGGTACGCCTCGGCGAGGGCCAGACGGGCGCCCTGCTTCGGATCGAGCTGGCAGTACCGGCCGTTGGCGTCGGTGGCGATGGCGAAGCCGAGGCCGCTCTCTTCGTCGACGCGGATCATGCCGCCGTCGTCGGGGAAGCTCAGTGCGGTGTTGCCGAGCACGTAGGTGTCGTACTGGTTGGTGACCCAGCTCTTGTCCGACAGGTTCGCCGAGCCGAGCAGTTCGAGGAACTGCTCGCGCAGCACGCTGTTGCCCGTGGGGCGGGGGAGCGCCGAGGCGGAGTCCGCCTGCAGGGCGTCGATCCAGGTCGGGTACGCGACGGGTCGCTCGTAGACCGGGCCGTCGACCGCGACGGTGCGCGGCTCGACGTTGACGATCTCCTCGCCGTGCCAGTCGATCACCAGCCGGCCGGTGTCGGTGACCTCGCCGAGGACGCTCGTCTCGACGTCCCATTTGGCCGTGACGGCGAGGAACGCCTCGAGCTTCGACGGCTCGACGACGGCCATCATGCGCTCCTGGCTCTCGCTCATCAGGATCTCCTCGGCGGTGAGCGACGGGTCACGCAGCAGCACCTTGTCGAGCTCGATGAACATGCCGCCGTCGCCGTTGGATGCGAGCTCTGACGTGGCGCAGCTGATGCCGGCCGCGCCGAGGTCTTGAATGCCCTCGACCAGCTCGTCGCGGAACAGCTCGAGGCAGCACTCGATGAGCACCTTCTCGGCGAAGGGGTCGCCCACCTGCACGGCCGGCCGCTTGGTCGGGCCACCCGACGAGAACGTGTCGGAGGCGAGGATGGAGGCGCCGCCGATCCCGTCGCCGCCCGTGCGAGCACCGAAGAGCACGACCTTGTTGCCCACACCGCGGGCGTTCGCCAGGTGCAGGTCCTCATGACGCAGGACGCCGACCGCGAGGGCGTTGACGAGGGGGTTGCCCTGGTAGACGGCGTCGAAGTAGGTCTCGCCGCCGATGTTGGGCAGACCGAGGCAGTTCGCGTAGAAGCTGATGCCGCCCACGACGCCATCGACGACGCGCGCCGTGTCGGGCGCGTCGATGGCACCGAAGCGGAGCTGGTCCATCACGGCGACCGGGCGGGCCCCCATGGAGATGATGTCGCGGACGATGCCGCCGACGCCGGTGGCGGCACCCTGGAAGGGCTCGATGTAGCTGGGGTGATTGTGGGACTCGACCTTGAAGGTCACGGCCCAACCGCCTCCTACGTCGACGACGCCGGCGTTCTCGCCCATGCCGACCATGAGGTCCTTCTTCATGGCGGGCGTGACCTTCTGGCCGAACTGCCGGAGGTAGATCTTGCTCGACTTGTACGAGCAGTGCTCGCTCCACATCACCGAGTACATGGCGAGCTCGCCGCTCGTGGGGCGGCGGCCGAGGATCTCGCGGATCGACGCGTACTCGTCGGCCTTGAGGCCGAGGGCGCCGTAGGGCTGTTCTCTGTCGGGGGTCGCCGCGGCGTTCGCCACGGTGTCGGGCACGTGGCCCTCGGGGCGCACGTCGATCTGCTCCGCCGTGTTCTTGCTGTCGATGCTCATCTGGCGAGGGCCCTCTCGATGACGGACGTGAAGAAGGTGAGACCGTCGATGCCGCTCGACATCGCGTCGGGCATGTCGGGCCCGAACCCCGGCTCGGTCGCGTGCTCGGGGTGGGGCATCAGGCCGACCACGTTGCCGCGTGCGTTGGTGACGCCCGCGATGTCGTCCATCGACCCGTTGGGGTTGACCTCGAGGTAGCGGAAGGCGACCTGCCCCTCGCCCTCGATGCGCTTGATGGTCTCGGCGTCGGCGATGAACCGGCCGTCGGCGTTCTTCAGGGGGATCGTGATCTCCTGCCCCTCGGTGAAGCCGTTCGTCCAGTCGGTGCGGGCGTTCTCGACACGGAGACGCTGGTCGCGGCGGATGAACTGCTGGTGCGCGTTCCGGGTGTGCGCGCCGGGGATGAGCCGCGCCTCCGCCAGCATCTGGAAGCCGTTGCAGATGCCGAGCACGGGCACTCCCTTGTTCGCCGCGTCGACGACCTCGGTCATGATCGGGGAGAACGAGGCGATGGCGCCCGCCCGCAGGTAGTCGCCGTAGCTGAAGCCGCCGGGGAGGATGATCGCGTCGACCCCCTGGAGGTCGTGGTCGCCGTGCCAGAGGGCGACGGGTTCGCCGCCGGCGAGGCGGACCGCGCGCTGCGCGTCGCGGTCGTCGAGGGAGCCGGGGAAGGTGACGACGCCGACGCGCATCAGACGGCGGCGGGGGCGTCGGCGGAGTCGACGACGGTGATCGACACGACGTCTTCGATGACGGAGTTCGAGAACATGTCGTCGGCCAGGCGGCGCACGTCGGCGAGCACGCCGTCGGTCACCTCGCCCTCGACGGTGACCTCGAAGCGCTTGCCGATGCGGACATCGGTCAGCTGCTTCTGTCCGAGACGGGCCAGGGCGCCGGCGACGGCCTTGCCCTGGGGGTCGAGCAGTTCAGCCTTGGGCATGACCTCGACGACGATTGTGGGCACGTTTTACTCCTGCGGAGACGTCAGCGGGTGGACGCGACGAGTCTACGGCAGCAGGAGGCGCGGACCGGTGGCGACCAGCGCCTCCTGGGGACGGCGGCGAGACCGGGGAGGGGTCGTCGCGATGCACGATGCTCAGCGGACTGCGAGTCCGCTCCCAGCGTCGTCATCGGTTCACGTCGCAGGATGATCTCAGCGGTGAGGAACAAGACCTCGTGATCGGGTCTCCTGCCGCTCACACCGGTCGAGGGCTCCTGATCCGCCCGACACCGTAGGACGCCCGGTCGAATCCCCCCATCGACCGGGCGTCACCCCTCTCCCCGGGCTGTGATGACGCTCCGAGTGATGCTCATCTGTTTTTGAACAGATCAAAAGAGTGCTTTACTGGAAGCCATGACGACGATCGCCGACGATGCCACCCGAGACGCCCTCCGCGGCGCCGGTCTGCGCGTCACCGAGCCCCGCCTCGCGGTGCTCGCGGCACTCGAGGGGCGCGCCCACGCTCCTGCCGACGCTCTGTTCGCAGCGGTGGCGCCGCGCCTCCCCGGCACCTCGCTCCAGGCCGTCTACGGCGTCCTCAACGCGTTGACCGGCGTCGGGCTCGTCCGCCGCATCGAACCCGCCGGCTCGCCGGCGCTGTACGAGCTGCGCACCGGAGACAACCACCACCACGTGGTCTGCAGCACCTGCGGCGACATCGCCGACGTCGACTGCGTCGTCGGGCACGCACCGTGCCTCTCGCCGTCGAACGACGCCGGGTTCTTCGTCCAGACGGCCGAGGTCACGTTCTGGGGCATCTGCCCCGAATGCCGCGCCGCCGAGCTCGACCAGCCTCTCGAGGTCGACCCCGTCCTGACCGACTGACCCGCGCCTCCCGGGCCCCCACGACATTCCGATCTGAACGACACCGAAAGACAGGATGAGAAGATGACCGACGAGAAACGCGTCACCACCACCAACTCAGGCGCACCCGTCGCGAGCGACGAGCACTCGCAGAGCGTCGGCGCCGACGGCGCGATCGCGCTGCACGACCACTACCTGGTCGAGAAGCTCGCCCAGTTCAACCGCGAGCGAGTCCCCGAGCGCGTCGTGCACGCCAAGGGCGGCGGAGCCTTCGGCACCTTCACGACCACCGGCGACGTCTCGAAGTACACGCGGGCGGCGCTGTTCCAGCCCGGCGTCGAGACCGAGATGCTCGCGCGCTTCTCGACCGTCGCCGGCGAGCAGGGCAGCCCCGACACCTGGCGCGACCCCCGCGGGTTCTCGCTGAAGTTCTACACGACCGAGGGCAACTACGACCTCGTCGGCAACAACACACCCGTGTTCTTCATCCGCGACGGCATCAAGTTCCCCGACTTCATCCGTTCGCAGAAGCGACTGCCCGGCACGCACCTGCGCGACCACGACATGCAGTGGGACTTCTGGACCCTCTCGCCCGAGTCGGCTCACCAGGTGACCTGGCTGATGGGCGACCGGGGTCTGCCCGCCTCGTGGCGCAACATGGACGGCTTCGGGTCGCACACCTACCAGTGGATCAACGCCGAGGGCGAGCGCTTCTGGGTCAAGTACCACTTCAAGAGCGACCAGGGCATCAAGATCCTCGAGCAGGCCGACGCCGACCGCATCGCGGGCGAAGACGCCGACTTCCACATCCGCGATCTCTCGGCCGCGATCGAGCGCGAGGAGTTCCCGACCTGGACCCTCTCCGTGCAGGTCATGCCCTACGAAGACGCGGCGACCTACCGCTTCAACCCGTTCGACCTCACCAAGGTCTGGCCGCACGCCGACTACCCGCTGATCGAGGTCGGCTCGATGGAGCTCAACCGCAACCCCGAGAACTACTTCGCGCAGATCGAGCAGGCAGCCTTCGCCCCCTCGAACTTCGTGCCCGGGATCGCCGCCAGCCCCGACAAGATGCTGCTCGCCCGCATCTTCAGCTACGCCGACGCGCACCGCTACCGTGTGGGCACCAACCACGCGCAGCTGCCGGTCAACGCGCCGAAGTCGCCCGTGCACTCGTACTCGAAAGACGGTGCGGCGCGGTTCGACTTCCAGAAGGCCGAGGTGCCCGTCTACGCACCGAACTCGCTGGGCGGCGCGCACGCCGACCCGCAGGTCGCCGGTGACACGGGCGGCTGGGAGAGCGACGGCGAGCTGCAGCGCTCGGCCGCGACGCTCCACGCCGAGGACGACGACTTCGGGCAGGCCGGCACGCTGGTACGCGAGGTCATGGACGACGAGCAGCGCGACCGTCTGGTCGCCAACATCGTCGGTCACGTCTCGAAGGTGACCCGCCCCGAGCTGCGCGAGCGCGTCTACGAGTACTGGGCGAACGTCGACCCGACACTCGGTCTCCGCGTCCGCAAGGGCGTCGAGCCGGAGGCCCCCGGTTCGAACGAGGACCCGGCGACGGTCGGCGTCAGCGTCTGATCGATCGGTCTGGTGACTGAAGGAGGGTCGAGGAGTCGCGACGCGTCGTGGGCTCGCGAGTCGGCGCCGGGTCGTGACTCCTCGAGGCCGGTCAGACCATCTGCCCGTTCCAGTGCAGGTCGCCCTCGGGCCACTCCGCCAGGGTCGAGGTGCCCTCGCGGGCGAGCCAGCCCTCCTGCTGCGTGACGAGCACGCCCGCGCCATCGGCGCTGAACGCCGTGTAATGACCGGTGATCGGTTCGCCGGCGTGCTCGAGCGGGCGCCACCCGGCCGAGCGGTAGAAGCCCTGGACCCCCTCGCCCGACTCGAGCACGCCGAAGCGGACGCGCAGATCGGTCAGCACGCCGTCGACGTGCCGCAGGAGCTCGGCGCCGAGCCCCGTGTTCTGCACCTCGGGCGAGACGGCGACCATGCCCACGGCGGCGACGAGCAGGTCGGTCGTGCCGACGGTGACGAACTGGCGGCGGACTCCGGCATGCGCCACGACCACGTCGCCGAGCCGTGCGACGACACGGCGCTCGGGTTGCATGCCCGCCCAGCTGCGGGCTCCGAGGTACCAGTGGTCGTAGCTCGGGAACGCCCGGGCGAGCAGCGACGCGATGGCCTCGTGATCGTCGAGCGTGAGGTCGCCCTCGGCGACGGGGCTGAAGATCGGGGCTGGTGCTGCGGCGTCGGACATGACGTCGACGCTAGCGCGCCCCGCCTCGTGCCGGCGGGGTGCTGGCGGCGTGCGGCGGGGGAGGGCGGTCGTGGGTCGCGTCGGTCGGCGTGCCCTGCGTCAGCGGGTGCGGGTCGTGACTTCGATGCGGTTCGACCAGGGGTCGTCGAAGCCGAGCACCCGTCCGTCGTCGCGGGTGGCCACGCCGAAGTGGCCGAGGCGCTCGCCGAGTGCGCCGAGATCGTCGCCGCTCGGCACCTCGATCCGCACGAGTCCCAGCCCGAGGGCGAGCTGCCGGCGCCCGGCGCCCGCGCTGTTCCACGTGTTCATCGCCATGTGGTGGTGGTAGCCGCCGGCGCTGACGAACAGGGCCTGCGGTCCGAATCGCGTCGTCGTCTCGAAGCCGAGCTGCTCGACGTAGAACCGGTGGGCCGAATCGACGTCGCCCACGCTGAGGTGCACGTGCCCGACGGAGGCGGGGCGGAGGGCGGTGCCGGCCAGCGCCTCCTCGGTGACGTTCTGCTGCAGGAACCCGTTCGGATCGAGCGCGAGCGTCGCCATGTCGACCTGCCCGTGCGTCCACGACCACTCGGTGCGGGCTCGGTCCCAGTAGAGCTCGATGCCGTTGCCCTCGGGATCGGTGAAGTAGAACGCCTTGCTGACGAGGTGGTCGGCGCTGCCGGTGAACGACTGCGGGTGGCGGCTCGCGACCGAGTAGACCGCTGCGGCCAGATCGGCCTCCGTCTCGAACAGGATGGCCGTGTGGAACAGCCCGGCCTCGCGCGGACCGGCGTGCCGCAGCTCGGGCGCGTGCTCGAGGATCACGATCGGCGTCGCACCGCGCCCCAGGGTCACCCGGCCTGCCGCCGGCTCGCTCGCCAGCACCTGCAGCGTGACCGAGTCGCGGTAGTACGCGGTCATCGCGTCGAGATCGGCGACGCGGAGGGTGACCGCACCCATGCCCGTGTCGGCTGCGAGCAGATCGGCCGAGGAGGCGCGGGGTGCGTCGGGAGCGGCGGGTGCGTCGGTCATGGGGTCCTCTGAACGGTCGATGTCGATGGGGCGTCACAGGTCGGTGACGTGTCATCGACCTAACCGGTCGGCGGGAGGCGGCATTCCCGACGCGCGACGGGGCTTGGCCGCAGGCGCAACCGGCGCAACCGGCGCAACCGGCGCAACCGGCGCGTCAGGCGGTGAGGCGCTCGATGAGCTCGCGGTAGCGGAGAGCGGTCTGCTCGACCACGTCGGCGGGGAGCTCGGGCGGGGTGCCCGTGCCGTCCCAGTTGGTCGACAGCCAGTTGCGGACGATCTGCTTGTCGAAGCTCGCGGTGCGATCGCCCGAGGCGTAGACCTCGGCGTCCCAGTAGCGACTGCTGTCGCTCGTCAGCACCTCGTCGCCGAGGGTGATCTCGCCGGTATCGCGATCGGCCCCGAACTCGAACTTCGTGTCGGCGAGGATCACCCCACGAGCCTCGGCCACCGCGGAGGCACGGCGGAAGACGTCGAGCGAGAGGTCGCGGAGGGCCTCCGCCGTCTCGGCCCCGACCAGCTCGACGGTGCGCTCGAAGCTGATGTTCTCGTCGTGGTCGCCCAGCTGCGCCTTGAACGCCGGCGTGTAGATGGGCTCGGGCAGTCGGTCGCCACTCGCGAGGCCCTCGGGCAGCGGCACGCCGCAGACGGTGCCGTGCGCCTGGTACTCGACCCAGCCGCTGCCGACGAGGTAGCCGCGCACGACGCACTCGACGGGGAACATGTCGAGCGGCTTCACGAGCATGGCGCGGTCGCGGACGGCGCCGGGCAGCGACACCGTCGCCCGCGTCGGGTCGACCAGGTGGTTCGGCACCGTCTCGAGCTGGTCGAACCACCACAGGCTGAGCTGCGTCAGGAGGGCGCCCTTGCCCGGGATGCCGGGCTCGAGCACCTGGTCGAACGCGCTGACCCGGTCGCTGGCGACGACGAGCACGTACTCGGTGCCGTCGAGCGATGCGGCGCCGTCCGTGGCGGGGACGTACAGGTCGCGGACCTTGCCCGAGTAGACGGGCGCCCATCCGTCGAGGGCGGGGGGCGTGCCGAGGGTGCTCATCGGGTGACCCGTTCGGCGATGTCGCGGCGGTACTGGCCGCCCTCGAGCCCGATGCGCGACAGGGCGTCGTAGGCGCGGCCTCGTGCCTCGCCGAAGTCGGCCCCTTCGGCGACGACGCTGAGCACGCGGCCTCCGGTCGCGATGAGGCGGTCGTCGAGCCGGGCCGTGGCGGCGTGCGCGACGTGGACTCCTGCGACGGCCGTGGCGTCGTCGAGCCCGGTGAGCGGACGACCGCTGACCGCAGCCTCGGGGTAGCCCTCGCTGGCGAGGACGACCGTGACGGCGGAGGTGGGCGCGAACCGAGGCGATTCGTGGTTGCCCAGCGAGCCGGTCGACGCCGCGAGCAGCAGACCGCTGAGGGGGGTGATGAGCCGGGGCAGCACGACCTGCGTCTCGGGGTCGCCGAACCGGGCGTTGAACTCGATGACGCGCACACCCTGCTCGGTGAGGATCAGCCCGGCGTAGAGCAGGCCGATGAACGGCGTCGACTCGCTCTCGAGCTGACGGACCGTCGGTGTGGCGATCGTGTCGAGCACCTCGTCGACGAAGTCCTTCTCGCTGCCGAACCGGTCGGCCAGCCACGGCAGGGGCGAGTACGCGCCCATGCCGCCCGTGTTGGGCCCGTCGTCGCCGTCGAGCAGTCGTTTGTAGTCTTGCGCCGGGCTGAGCGGCACGACGGTGTGACCGTCGCTGAGGAAGAACAACGAGACCTCGGGGCCGTCGAGGTGCTCTTCGACGAGCACCGGCCCGTGCTGCAGCCAATAGGTGGCGTGCTCGACCGCGGCGTCGCGGCTCTCGGTGACGAGCACGCCCTTGCCCGCCGCGAGTCCGTCGGCCTTGACGACGTACGGAGCGCCGAAGTCGTCGAGCACCGCGATGGCCTCGTCGAGGGTGCCGACGCGCGTCGCGCGACCGGTCGGCACGCCGGCCTCCTGCATGATGCGCTTGGCGAAGGTCTTGCTGCCCTCGAGCGCGGCGGCCTTCTTGCCGGGCCCGAAGACGGGGATGCCGCGAGTCCGCAGCGCGTCGGCCACACCGGCGACCAAGGGGGCCTCGGGGCCGATGACGACCAGCTCGACGTCGTTCTCGAGCGCGTACTCGGCGACGACCGAGCCGTTCGACGGGTCGAGGTGCACGACCTCGACCTGCGCCGCGATGCCGGCGTTGCCGGGGGCCGCCACGATCTCGTGGCCCGCGTCTTCGCGCAGCAGAGCGGTGATGATGGCGTGCTCGCGAGCACCGGAACCGAGGACGAGGATTCGCACGGGGCAAGCCTAGCGACGAGCGCCGACGGGCGGGTGGGGGTGCGCTGGGCGGGCCCGGCGGTCGGGGCCGGGCGTACGGTGGCCCGATGGCCAAGGCGCGGATCGACGACGGGGCGGGGGCGGCTGCCGTCCGGGAGGCGTCGGCGGCGCTCGACGGCGGCGAGACGGCACCCCGGATGGTGACGGCCACCGCCGTCCGCTGGTTGCTCCAGGTGATGGCCGATGCCGAGCCGGGGGCCACCGTGGAGGTGCGGGTCCCTCCGTTCGGAGCCGTCCAGTTCCGTGAGGGGCTGAGTCACACCCGGGGTACGCCGCCGAACGTCGTCGAGACCGACGCGGACACCTTCATCCGCCTCGCGACCGGTCGTCTGACCTGGCCCGAGGCGGTCGCCGGTGCGCTGGTCTCCGCGTCGGGCAGTCGAGCGGATCTCACCGGGTACGTGCCCGTGCGGCTGCCGGGGCTGCGTTCGGAGTGAGCCGGGGCGGGCGTGGTCGGCGAGGGGCTGCGCCTCCTGCACCGCGCCTCCGGAGCAGGGTCCGGCATCTGGAGTCGTGCGCTTCGACACCGGGGATCGTGTGGTTCGACACCGAGAATGCTGAACGGCGGCGCGGCGTCCGTCTGGGAGACTTGGCGGGTGACCAACGCTCCCGACCACTCGCAGCAGCCCGACGTCCCCGCCGAGCCCGCCGAGTCTGCCGAGCCCGCCGGGTCGACCGAGCCCGCCGGGTCGACCGAGCCCGCCGAGCCTGCCGAGCCCGTCGAGGTCGCGACGCATGACGAGGTCACGGTGCGCCGGGCGCCCAAGTACCCGGTCTTCCTGATCATGGGTGCGCTCGCCGGGGTCATCGTGTCGCTGATCGTGACCTCGCTCTTCCCGTTCCAGGAGGGGGAGGGCGTCGCGTCGACCTACGGCTACTTCTCGCTCTGGGGGCTGACCTTCGGCGGGGCGATCGGCTCGCTCGTGGCGATCATCGTCGACCGCGTGTCGGTCCGTCGGGCGAAGTCGGTCACCGCCGAGCGCAGCCGGGTCGACGCTCCGGACGAGGCCGTCGAGGGCGACATCGAGTCCTGACCCGCCCCGGTCGGTCGGGTTCGGCACGCCGCGGTGCAGTGGCCCGGTCGCGATCTGCACGGCACGAACCGGTCGCGATTTGCACAGGGTGCGCCGGTCGCGATTTGCACAGGCGGGCGGGAGGCGCGGGTCAGCCCACCACGCGCAGCCCGCCCCGCGCTACCCGCCGCTCGCGCGACGCAGGCTGCTGAGCAGCTCGGGCCCTCGGGCGTCGAGTGACCTGCCCCCGCGGTCGATGCCGACGAACAGCAGCGCCGTGCCGAGCCCGACCCCGACCACGAGCGTCAACCAGCCGAGCAGCGCGCTGCCGGTGACGAGCGCCGCGATGGCGAGTGCGATCTCGGGGATGGCGAAGGCGAACGCGATGATCCACACGAGGTAGGTGATGAGCGCCGTCGTCAGCGTCGAGCCCTGCGGCGACTTGAACGGGCTCTCGCCGGCTGCGGGCACCGGCATCAGGAACCTCGTCGACGCGACGCTCGAGACCCCGTACCCGGTCAGCATCACGCCGAGCCCCAGGCCGAGCATCACCGGCACGAGGTCGAGCCGACCCACCACGGCGAGCGGCACGACGGTCGCGATCAGCACCATCGGCACCGAGAAGAGCGACAGCGTCAGCACGCGCCCGGCCCGGTCCGCCCGACCCGAGAGGCCCGTCGACAGGTGGGCGGCGAACGCCGTGCCGTCGTACGAGATCTCGGCGCTGAGGGTGATCATCAGCAGGGCGCCGATGGCCGGCCCCGTCGCGAGCAGCAGCCAGTCGCTGCCGGTGGTGACCGAGATGAAGATCGCCAGCACGGGGATGAGCGGTACGACGATCAGCGACCCGCCGTATCGGGGGTCGCGCATCCAGTAGACGGCCGCGCGAGCGGCGACGGCGCCGGTGGGAGTGGCCGGGAACCAGCGGAAGGGCCCGAGACCCTTCGCGGTCGAACCCGAGTCCGACGCCGGAGGGGCGATGAGGGCCGCGGCCAACCCGCGCCTCCAGAGCAGGAGGAGCACGGCCAGCGTCGCGAGGGCGATCCCGACCTTGGCGAGGGCCTCGAGACCGCGCCCCGCGGCGAGGTCGCCCGGGATCGACCACGCCGCCCCGAGCGGTGTGAACGACAGGGTTCGCGCGATCTCGGGCAGGTCGTCGCCGACGGTGGCGAGCCCGGTGCCGGCGAGGGCGATGATCGGCCCGGCGAGGATCAGCGGGATGAAGACCAGCACGCTCATCAGCTCGCGGTAGCGACGCTTCGACCCCAGCGACGACGTCAGCGACTCGACGGTGCGCGACGCGGCGATGCAGGTCAGCACGCCGATCACGGCGCAGAACGGCGCAGCGATCAGGGCCACCGGGTCGCGCAGCCAGCTGAGGGCGGTCGCGACACCGGCTATGGCGGTCACGAGACCCGGCACGCCCAGCACGCCGCAGATCAGCAGAGCGACGAGCAGACGATCGGCCGGGATCGGGAACGCGCGCAGCTTCTCGACGCTGAGGGTCTGATCGAGACCGCGCAGCACGAGCGGCACGATCACCCAGCCGAGCACGAGCACCGATCCGCCGAGCACCGCGGTCGTCCACGCGACGCCCTCGGGCGCGAACGACAGGGCGATGAGCCCGGCCACGACCACGCCGAGGATGCCCAGGCCGTACAGGAGACCGATGATGGCGGCCACCATCTGCCACGTGCTGCGCTTGAAGCCGTTCAGCATCACCCGCCAGCGGAGCCTCAGGAGGTGCGCAACCACGACGGCCCCTCGTTGTGGC
The DNA here is from genome assembly GCF_034045195.1 of Frigoribacterium sp. CFBP9030. Classification (NCBI taxonomy): domain Bacteria; kingdom Bacillati; phylum Actinomycetota; class Actinomycetes; order Micrococcales; family Microbacteriaceae; genus Frigoribacterium; species Frigoribacterium sp. CFBP9030. The sequence continues at coordinate 161,361 of NZ_JAXCWG010000007.1, read as the reverse complement.
GACGTCCGCCGACGAGCTCGACGAAACGGTCTTCGAGCGTCGAACCGCCCCGCACCTCGTCGATCGTGCCCTCGGCCAGCACGCGGCCGTTCGCGACGACGGCGACGTGATCGCACATGCGCTGCACGAGGTCCATCGAGTGGCTCGACACGATCACCGTGCCGCCGCCCTCGACGTAGCCCTGCAGGATGTCGCGGATGTTGGCGGCCGAGATCGGGTCGACCGACTCGAACGGCTCGTCGAGCACGAGGAGGCGCGGTGCGTGCACCAGTGCGCAGGCCAACGCCACCTTCTTGGTCATGCCCGCGGAGTAGTCGACGACGAGCGTGCCCCCGGCGCCGCGGAGGTCGAGCAGGTCGAGCAGATCGCCGACGCGCTGAGCGGTCGTCTCGCGATCCATCCCGTTGAGCAGGCCGTGGTACGTGACGAGCTGCTCGCCGGTGAGGCGGTCGAACAGCTTGACGCCGTCACTCAGCACGCCGACCAGCGCCTTGGCGTGCGTCGGGTCGCTCCACACGTCGTGCCCGAGCACCTCGATGGTGCCGGCGTCGGGTCGCAGCAGACCGGTCGCCATCGACAGCGTCGTGGTCTTGCCGGCGCCGTTCGGCCCGACGAGCCCGTAGAACGAGCCCCTCGGCACGGTCAGGTCGATGCCGTCGACCGCGACCTTCTGGCCGAAGGCCTTGCGGAGTCCGCTGATCTGCAGCGCGACCCCGCCCTGCGGAGCCCGATCGCCGGGCGAGACCGACGCGGCGGGCGCAGCCGACGACGTGGGCACGGCCGCCGAGGCGGCGGGCACTGCGGGATCGGGCACGGGAGGAGGCACGGCGTCCGTCATGCGGTCAGCCTAGGGAGACCGACGGGGTCGCGACCACCGCCTCCCGGGGGAGATGCGGGTGAAGACGACCCGCGCCTCCTCGGTGGGGGAGGAGGCGCGGGTCGGTCGATCGGGGACGGGCGACTAGCTGAGCTGGTTGGCCTCGACCCAGGCGAGGTACTCGGGGCTGACCGTGCCGGTGACGTACTCGCCGGTGAAGCAGCTCATCTCGAGTTCGGTGACGTCGCTGCCCTCGATGATGGCGGCCTGCATGTCGGCGACCTCTTGATAGATGAGGTGGTCGGCGCCGAGCTCGCGGGCGATCTCGGGGATCTTGCGATCGTGGGCGACGAGCTCGTGACGGGTCGGCATGTTGATGCCGTACACGTGGGGGAACCGCACGGGAGGCGCGGCGGAGGTGAACGTGACCTCGTTCGCCCCGGCGGCGCGCGCCATCTCGACGATCTCTCGCGAGGTGGTGCCGCGCACGATCGAGTCGTCGACGATCAGGATGTTCTTGCCCTTGAACTCGCTCGACATCGCGTTCAGCTTCTGCCGCACGGAGCGCTTGCGCTCGGCCTGCCCCGGCATGATGAACGTGCGGCCGACGTAGCGGTTCTTGTAGAAGCCCTCTCGGTACTCGATGCCGAGCTTCTGCGCGACCTGCATGGCGGCGGGCCGCGACGAGTCGGGGATCGGCATGACGACGTCGATGTCGCCGGTGGGCGCGTAGGTCGCGATCGTGTCGGCCAGGCGGTTGCCGAGTCGGAGGCGCGCGTCGTAGACCGAGATGCCGTTCATGATCGAGTCGGGGCGCGCGAGGTAGACGTACTCGAACGAGCAGGGGATCAGGCGGGGGCTCGCGTGGCACTGCTTCGACACCATCTCGCCGTCGAGCGAGATGAAGACCGCCTCGCCGGGGGCGACGTCGCGGACGATCTCGTAGCCGCCCGACTCGAGCACCAGCGACTCGGAGGCGGTGATCCACTCTTCGCGGACGCCGTCGGCCGCGAGACGACGACCGAGCACCAGCGGGCGGATGCCGAACGGGTCGCGGAAGGCGAGCAGACCGTGCCCGGCGATCATCGCGATCGCGGCGTACGAGCCCTGCACGCGCTCGTGCACCCGCGACACCGCGGCGAAGATCTGATCGGGGTCGAGGTCGCTGCCGTTGACCTGCTCCTGCAGCTCGTGCGCCAGCACGTTGACGAGCAGCTCGGTGTCGCTGTTCGTGTTGAGGTGACGGCGGTCGACGTGGAACAGCTCGCTGGTCAACTCGCGCGTGTTCGTCAGGTTGCCGTTGTGGATGAGGACGATGCCGTACGGGGCGTTTACGTAGAACGGCTGCGCCTCTTGCTCGTTGCTCGCGGCGCCCTTGGTCGCGTAGCGCACGTGACCGAGCCCCATCGTGCCGAGCAGGGCGCGCATGTCGCGGGTGCGGAAGCCCTCGCGCACCTGCCCCCTGGTCTTGTGGATGTGGAAGATGCCGCGCTCGGCGGTGGCGATGCCGGCGCTGTCCTGGCCGCGGTGCTGCAGCAGGAGGAGCGAATCGTAGACGAGTTGATTTGCTGGCTCGTGCGCGACGAGACCGACGATGCCGCACATGCGGATCTGGCTCCAGACCGTAGAGTTGGGGTTACCGCGTCAGTCTAGAGCGACACCGAATGGATGAACGAATGGCGACCTCCGAAGCCCCCTCGACCAGCGCCTCCTACGCCGCGGCGGGTGTCGACACGGCGGCGGGAGACCGCGCAGTCGAGCTGATGAAGGCCGCCGTGAGCGCCACGCACGGCCCGGGCGTGGTCGGCGGCGTCGGCGGATTCGCCGGCATGTTCGACGTCTCGTTCCTGAAATCGTTCGACCGCCCGCTGCTCGCCACCTCGACCGACGGCGTCGGCACGAAGGTCGCCATCGCGCAGGCCCTCGACAAGCACGACACCATCGGGCAGGACCTCGTGGGCATGGTCGTCGACGACATCGTCGTGGTCGGCGCCCGCCCCATGATCATGACCGACTACATCGCCTGCGGCCGGGTCGTCCCCACCCGCATCGCCGCCATCGTCGAGGGCATCGCCCGCGCCTGCAGCGAGACGGGCACCGCCCTGGTCGGCGGCGAGACGGCCGAGCACCCCGGGCTGCTCGGCCCCGACGACTACGACGTCGCGGGTGCCGCGGTCGGCGCGGTCGAGGCCGATCGCCAGCTCGGCCCGCACCTGGTCGGCGACGGCGACGTCGTGCTCGCCCTCGCCTCGTCGGGGCTGCACTCGAACGGCTTCTCGCTGGTCAGGCACATCCTCGCGTCGCGCGATCTCGGCTACACCGACACCGTCGACGAGCTCTCGGGCACCCTCGGCGAGGCGCTGCTCGAACCGACCCGGCTCTACACGTCGCCCCTGCTGCGGGTGCTCGACGACCCGGCGCTCGCCGGGGCCGTGCACTCGCTCAGTCACGTGACCGGCGGCGGCATCGCGGCGAACCTGGCGCGTGTGCTGCCCCGCGGTTCGTGGACGGACGTCGATCGCGCGACCTGGTCGCCGGCACCGGTGTTCCGCGTGCTGAGCGACCTGGCCGGTTCGACCCTCGAGTCGAGCGAGGGCACCTGGAACCTCGGCATCGGGATGATCGCCGTGGTCTCGGCCTCGCAGGCGGCCGCGGTCTCGGCCGCGCTGGTCGCCGACGGCATCGACACGTGGCGGATCGGCACGGTCTCGACGGCCGTCCGCGACCTGTCGGGCTTCGAGCAGGGAGCGAAGGGCGTCGACGGAGGCGCGGTGCGGCTGGTCGGGGCCTACGCCGGCTGATCCGGCCGGTCGCCGACCGATCCGGCCGGCCGCCGACCGACCCGGCCGGTCGCCGACCGACCCGCCGGTCGCGCTGGTCGTGCTCGGCTGGACGACGAACGCCCGCGCCGCTGATGCGGGGCGGGCGTCGTGCTGTGTCGAGGGGGAGGCGCGGCGAGCGGGCAGCCTAGGAGGCGCGGCGTGCGCCGAGCACGCAGAACTCGTTGCCCTCGGGGTCGGCGAGCACGACCCACGACACGTCGGACGTCTGGCCGACGTCGGAGCGGGTGGCCCCGAGCTCGAGCAGGCGGGCGACCTCGGCGTCTTGATCGTCGGGTCGGAAGTCGAGGTGCAGGCGGTTCTTGAGGGTCTTGCCCTCGGGAACGCGCACGAAGAGCAGCCCCGGCAGGGAGTCGGGGCTGCTGCGGATCTCGGGTTCGTCGTCGCCGCTCGGCGACACGACGACCCAGCCGAGGGCGTCGGCCCACCAATGGGCGAGCGTCGCCGGCTCGAGGGCGTCGACGACGACCTGCTCCCATTCGAGCGACGGGCGCGCGATCGGACCGCCGGGCGAACCCGTCGTGTCGACGGGTGTCGTGCCGTCGTCCGCCGAGGATCCGTCGATCGTCATGACCAGGCGACCCTAGGCGGTCTTGTTCTGGTCGTGATCGACGTCGTACTCGTCGTCGATGTCGTCGGCCCACTTGTCGACGTATTCGTCGCCGGAGTCGCTCTTGGTAGCCAGCTCTTTTTCGAGTGCACCGTAGTTGGTGTCAGGGCTGAAGTACTTCAGCTCTCTGGCGACCTTGGTGTGCTTGGCTTTTTGACGGCCGCGCCCCATGCGTGACCCCCTCTGAATTCGGCCCGGAAGCGGTGTCGGACGAACCGGGTACAGCCGACTGATGACAGTTGCAAAACTGGACCGATCTTAGCATGTACCCCATGAGTCACCTGTGCCGTCTGGCGCGGGGTCTCGAGCGCTCAGGCGGGGTCTGCCACGATTGCTCGAAACACCGTCGGGTCAGCGCAGCTCACGACGCCCGACGAGAGGCGAGACCATGACCCGACCGACGCTGCGCGCCTCATGGGCGAGTCGGACCATCGCGATCTTCGCCCTCGCCCTCTACGGTCTCGCGGTCGCGCTGGTGGCCTTCTGGCCCTCGCCTGTCGACCAGGGGGCGCGCCCGCTGATCAACCGGGGCCTCGCGCTGCTGCACCGCCGGGGCGTGCCGGAGTCGTTCGACTACAACGCCCTCGAGTTCATGGCCAACATCGCCTTCTTCGTGCCGATGGGTCTGATCGTGGTGCTGCTGGTCGGCGGCCGGCGCTGGTGGCTCGGCGGGCTGGTCGGCATGTCTGGCAGCGTCGCGGTCGAGCTCGGGCAGCACTTCTTCCTCCCGTCGCGCTTCGCGACCGTCGACGACGTCATCGCCAACACGGCGGGCGCCGTGGTCGGGTCGATCGTCGGCGTGATCGCCCTGTGGATGCGCCGCTCGAGCCGGGTGGCGAGGAGGCGCGCGCGGCTCCAGCGACGCCGGTCGCGCGATCAGGTGGCTACCGGCGAGGGCTCGGTGGAGGCCGCGGGGACTCTCAGCGACTCCCGCTCGTGAGCGCCGTCCGCCAGTAGTCGGCGGTGGCACGGGAGGGTGCGTAGCGCGAGAGGGCCGCACCCGGAGTCCAGGCGGTGTCGACGGCTGAGGAGCCGTCAGCGAGCACGCGTAGGCATTCTGCCAACTCAGAGACGTCGGACAGGATGGTGCCGCGACCGGCCTCACGGACGATCTCTGCGGGGCCCGAGCGGTCGAGGACGACCGGGAGCGCACCGTGAGCGAGGGCCTCGACGATCGAACGTCCGAAGGCCTCCTGGTGCGAGAGATTGACGATGACGTCGCACGCTCGGGCGTAAGGCCCGATGTCAGGGACTCTTGGCAGTAGCGCCGAATCAGTACTCAGTGCTGCGATACGAGCCCCGCAGTCGGCCTCGTAGGTAGACTGCTCGTCCGTGGGCGCGCCGCCTACGACCGTCAGCTCGATCAGGCCGGGTGTGAGCGATTCGACGGCGGAGACGAGGTCCATCACTCCCTTGTGAGGGGCGATCTGACCGAACATGCCTACTCGAAGCGGACGACCGGAATTGCGGAGACGCGGGGCCACCGGGCTATCGGCTGCTGGTACGGGTCGAGGCACGACCGTCACGCCGTCGCGCGGTGTCAACCCATACCGAGCGAGCACGTGATGCGATGGCGCGAGCACCTGCATAGACGCTGAGGCCATTCCCCGCACGATGCGATTGACGATACCTCCACTGAAGTCGTCGTGCAGATCTAGGAGAAAGGGACGGCGCGCGGCCCTGGCCCCGAGGATGAACTCCGGGCACTGCCACAGACTGAAGCCGAGAACCGCATCGTGGCGACCCGCGACACGGCGAGCGCGCCAAGCTCCTCGCAGGATCGACCAACCCTCCTCGAGTCTCTGTCGCGGAGTCGAGGTGCGGAAGCTCCCCGAACGAAGCGCCGGATGGTCTGCGAATTCGTACGCCTCGATCGACACTCGGTCGGGCGCGTCGATGTCGAGGAGTGGCGACGAGGTCGATACGAGGACCGTCGCCTGCCACTGCTCGGGGAGGTCGCGAAGCAGTTGAATCAGAGTGGCCTCTGCCCCCCAGCTGGAGGCGGACTCGGTGACGACCAGAAGGGAGCGATGTGGCTGAACGCTCACGCCCACGTGGCGCCACCGTCGGTCGAGACGACGACGGTGTCGGCGACCTGGAGCCAGATACTGTCCTGAGTTCCCGAGACCCGGATGTCAGCACCTTCAAGTGAGTCCGGCGTCGACTCGTAGCAGCCCAGTACCGCCGGGGTGAGGTCGGCTGCGCTCAAAGTCGACACCTGGACGCCTGCGCAGCCGTCGCGACCGATCTGGGCCACGACGTAGCCACCCACTCCGGTGGACGTGGCCATGGCACCAGCGAGGGGTGATGGCGTGCCCCAGGTGCCCCCCCCGTCGCTGGTGTGGAAGAACGTCCGATCCGAACAGATGACAGCCGCGGAGAGCCTGTCCAGGCCCACAACGTCGACGACGTCCGAGCATGGTGCCGTCTGTACGCCTGCCGGGCTGTGCAGGGTTCCATCTGCCGTGTTGAGGTACCAGACGCCGAGCAGTTCGTCGGGGTAGCTGCCGAAACCTGTGCCCGAGGTGTAGGTCGCGGTGAAATTCGCCTCGCACGCGTCGTTGAGCCCAACCATGTACGCGTACGTGTCTGATGTGGCCGCGAACTGGGTCACGGACCGCAGCGTAGTGGTGACGGGGTTGCTCACCCACGACACCCCGGAATCGATGGATTTCTCCAGGTTCGGCGCTTCACCTGCCGCGCAGTCGCCCGCATTGATCCGGTACGCCGTCGAGGCGTCGATCGCGGAGAGGTAGCCTGCGGGACTTGTCAGTGGCTCGAGATCGGGGAGGGGTGTCGGGGTGGCGGTCGGTGACGACGAGGTCGTCGCGACCGGCGCGACTGAGGCCGTGCCGCCATCGCTGCCCTGCTCCGAGAGGGCGAGCCCGACGAGCGCGACATCGACGACGACGAAGACGGCTACAGCGGCGATCCAGATCTTGCGGCGCCCAGCGGTTCCGCGGCGGCGTCGTTTATCGGCGGCCATCAGAGAGCCTCGGACGGCGTGATGAAGGCGGCGCGTCTCAAGATCGCGACGATGATGTCCGAGGCCGGGACCAGCTGGCGGGCGGACTCGTCGAACACCTCATCGGACTGTCGGTAAGGGTCGACGACGTCCTCCTCTTCGAGGTCGGAGGGTATCGTGACGGCGCCCCGTCTCGACGCGACGAGGGCCACCAGCTCGCGAAGTCGGCTGGGAACCTCATCGAGGGGCAGACGGGCGATATCACCTAGATCCGCATCGGTGATGCCGGCCGCGAGACGGGCGAATTCGCGCAACGTGAATGTGTAGCGGGACGCTCTCGGATGAAGGGTCACTACGGATCGACGGTGTTCCCTGGCCAGCCCGAAGACGAGGTCGGCTTGAGCGACATGCGTCTCGACTAGGAATTTCGCAGAGTGCTTGTCTGGGTCGGCACCCCACGTGCGAGCCATCGTGACGGCTTGCGCGGGCATTCTGTCTCCATCTCGCGCGTGGGTGCCGGCACTGTCCACCGTGAGACGGGGCACTTCGGCGAGCTGTGCGCGCAGATACTGCTCGGCGAAAGGAGAGCGGCAGATGTTTCCGGTGCAGACCGTCAAGATGCCGAAGTCCCCGCCGGGTCGATCGAAGAGGCCTTCGAGAGAGAGTGACATGTTCTAGCGGCTCCGCACGTTGGGCGTGGACGAGTCCTTAGGCACCTGAGTGTCGATGTTCACGTTGTCCTGGTCCATGCCGTAGTACGAGCCGTAGTTTCCGTAGCCGTAGGCGTCAGGTCCCTTCGTGGGAAGCATCGTCATGACGATGCCCATTACCTTGCCGCCGATGTGCTCGAGGGTGCGAAGAGCCGACTCCAACTCCTGACGCGTCGTCCGGCCAGCGGCGGCGACGACGATGGCTCCGCCGGTGAGCTTCGAAAGGATCGCCGCATCGGTGACCGGTAGCAGGGGGGGAGCGTCGATCAGCACATAGTCGAAGGACTGGCTCAGCGTGCTGAGCAGCGAGACCATCGCCTTCGAGCCGAGCAGCTCGCTGGGGTTCGGAGGGATGCGGCCGGCAGGAAGGACGAAGAGGGTGCCACGGCCCCAGGGCTGAAGGACGTCCTTGAGGTCGGCACGTCCGATCAGCACGTCGGTGAGACCGACGGCCCCCTCGAGGCCCATCGTGTCGGCAAGACGCGGTAGCCGCAGGTCACCGTCGATCACGGCAACGGTGGCGCCGCTCTCTGCGAGAGCGACAGCCAGGTTCGAGGTGGTCGTCGTCTTGCCCTCGCCAGGAAGCGAGGACGTCATGACGAAGCACCTGTTGGTGGACTCGAGGTTGACGAACTGCAGATTGGTTCGGAGGGAACGGAACGACTCGGCTCGGGGATTGCGAGGGTCGACACTCACGATGAGCGGGCGTTTCTTGGCGTCGGGGTCGAAGCTGATGCCACCCAGGATCGGGGCTTCGGTGACGTTCTCGATGTCGTGGCTGCCGTGGATCCGCGTGTCGAGCGTGGCGCGCAGGACTGCGAGACCGATGCCGAGCGCGAAGCCGATCAGCAAGCCGAGCGCGAGGTTCAGGGTCGTCCGAGGGCTGGAAGGCTCGGTTGCGGCGACCGCAGGCTCGATAGTCGCGATCTTGACCAGGCTAGGACCTGCCCCGTTGGGAGATTCGAGGTCGTCTTGGACGACGGTGGCGAAGCTCGTCCCCACGGCGTTGGCGATATCGGCGGCTCGTACGGCTGAGGTGTCTTCAACGGTGATGTTAATCAGAACCGTGTTTACGGGAGATTCAGCCGTCACGACGGCCGCGAGCTCGGGGGCCGTCAGGTCGAGACCGAGGTCGTCGATGACGGGCTGCAGAACGCTCGTGCTGGTGACGACATCGACATAGGAACGGACCTTCTGCTGGGCTGCGCTGCTGCCCTGCACGAGGTCGCTGGCACTCGAGGCGTCGGAGGTCTGGACGCTCACGAAGAGCTGGGTGGACGACACGTACTTGGGAGTGGCGATGATCGACACCAGGGCACCCGTGGCGACCCCGAGGAGCACCAACGTCAAGATGAGGAGCCAGCCCTTACGGAGGATCCTGATGTAGTCACGCAGCTCCACGTGGCAGTCCTGTTCTCTCGGTCAGCAGGAACACCCGACCGGGCCCCCGTTCGCCCCATGTCGTCTGTGGCGCCTGACAACCGATGTCGGTACGCGACTACGAGACGTGGGTCGACCTCAATAGTTGCACATGGGGAGACTGGGCAACGGCAGGAGCGTGACTGTCACGCACGTTACAAGCTTGATAACGAGACAGCGTTCCGCAGCGTCGCTGTGGTGATCCGTGCATTTCTCACGCATCATTAGGACTCGACACCGGTCGACCATCAGATGAGCGACCGACCGGCGACTAAGGGGTTCACAGTGAAGAAGCGAGACCGCGACGCATCCGAGACTGAATCGGGCCTTCTCGCTCGTCGGGCACTGCTGGGCACTGCGGCTGTCGGTGCCGTGGCCGCGGTCACGACGAGTAGGCCACAGGAGGCACAGGCGGCGGAGACCGCGACGACAGTGTCAGTGGCAGACCTGCCCGAAGGCGCCAGGACGAGGGCTCTGGTCACGACGGAGGCCGAGAAGACCAAGCAGTTCGGAACGTACGCCCAAAGCGAGACGGTGATCAACGTTCGAGACCTCTACATGGCCTCGGACGGGACCGTCGCATTCCCCGGAACGACGAGTGCTGTGCCCAACTACACGCGGGCGATGACGCGTGCTCTAGCCGTGGCTGGAGCAGCAGGCTCGTTGTCGACAATAGGGTTCCCGGCGGGATCGTTCGTCATGGAGCCATTCGTCGTCAACAGGCCCATCCGTCTTGTGAGCCTCGGCTCGGACACTTCCAACCACGGTACGGCGACGGTCGGCCCACCCGCCAGCACCGCGGCTAATGCCGCGAAGGTGTACGGCGGAGCCCAGATCTGGCGGGCGGGGTCGTCGACAGCTCCGATGATGACCGTGAACGCTGCCGGCGTCACGGTTGAGGGAATCTCGTTCAACGGGTCGGGTCGCACGGGCGGCGGGATCCTCGTCAAGTACGGGTTCGAGCTGCGCATGTTCCGAGTGCGGGTGATCAACGCCCTGGGCGTGGGGCTGCAGATCGATCGTGCCAACAATGCGCTCTTCCACCACGTGATGATCGATCGATGTGGAGTGGCCGGGCAGTCATCGTCCGTCGTGATCAACTCGGCGGACCTCGAGGGGGAGGCAGCACCGTACGCGCGGACAAACACCCTGGACATCATGGGCCTCACGATCGAGCAGAACCGCCATACGGCCCTCGAGATCGGCGTGGACGCCTCGAGGAACGTAGCTGCCCGTGACCAAGCGCCTGAGTACCTCCGCTTCACCGACCTGCACATCGAGTCGGCCTCGGCCGCGAGTGAGAACGAGTTCCTGCCGAACGTGCCGGTCGTGGCGATCGGCGTCGTCACGTCGCTCACGTTCGTCAACCCGTTCGTCTATGGGGGGCCATCGCCGCTCATCCGGCAGGAGGAGCCGACCACCCGTCCGAACCGGAGCGAGGGCGTGACGATCATCGGTGGGACTCTCCGTGGTCAGTACCCGCCGGATGGCGTGTCCAAGACCCTTGTCGAGCTCGTTCGCGGCAACTATTTCAAGATGCTGGGTGTTCGACTGCTCCAATACGGTCCGAACGACAGCCCCGTGGTCTTCCAGCAGGGCTTCCGCGATAGCGCCCTCGTCGACTCCACGACGGAGATTCCGACCCGACTCGGAGTGCCCCCCATCTCGGACCGGCGGGGAGTCCTCGTTTCGCCCTCGTTGCAGACCATCCACGGCAAGCTCCGGGCTATGGACCACATCATCGCGGCTCAGCCGTCTGCCGTCGTCGTTCGTCCTGCCGGCTCGAACGTGACGGACCGTATCGCCGTCAACGGCGCCAATGACTCCCGCGGGAAGATCATCTTCGTGACCTCGGGCTCACCGGCCGCCGGAATGCAATTAAAGATCTGGCTGTCGAGGCGCTATACGACGGGTCTCCCCGTCGCCATCGTCGCCCCGACAGACGAGCGCAGTGCGGCGGCCAGGCCCTATCTGATCGTCCGCGACGATGCATCGTCAACGTGGATCGAGGTCTACTTCGCCTCGGCTCCGCCGTCCAATGCCACGATGGGTATCAATTACATCGTGATGGGCTAGTGGACGTCGACTACGACAGCGTCTTGTGCTCGCGTGCGGGTCGACCGTAGGCGGTCGTGTTCGCACGGACATCAGTGAGGACCAGGCTGCCGGCACCGACGACCGCGCCCGTGCCGATGGTCACGCCGGGCAGGATGGTGGTATCCGCGCCGATCCATGCGCCATCCTCGATGGTGACCGGGGCGTTCGTCAGCGGGCCAGCACGGCGTTCGGACGACCCGAGGTCGTGCGAGCCGGTGATCACCATCACTCGCGGACCGATGTCGACCTTCGTGCCGATGCTAACCGGTGCGCTGTTATCGAAATAGCAACCCTCGTTGATGAACGTGTCACGTCCGATCGAGATGCGTGTTCCGCCGAAGAAGGTTCCTGCGCGCACGAACGAGGGTTCGATTGTCAGCCCCAGCATCCGGAGGATCCGCCAGCGGTGAGAGATGGGGATGATGCGGGCCCCTGCAATCGAATTCAAGCCGATGTCACGAGCGATTCTCAAAAGTCCCATGCGGGGATCCTAGGTCCGTCTCCCTCCACCCGGGGTGCGCGAGAAGGACCAGCAGCCCTCGAGGCCCGACCATCGCCGCGCTTCTCGATAGAATTCGTGATCGAGCGTTGTTATGACGCATGACACTCGATGTTGCGCGCCACACGGCGTGTGCCGTTTTTGACGATGCGATCAATTCGTCGCCTGGGGGATCTTGATGACTATCACTGCGCTGACGACGAGCAGGCAGCCGGTCTGCGGTCGGATCCTCACGACGACGCTGGAGGCAGCATGACCGACGCAACCCCCTCTCTGGGAGCGATGACCGTAGCCGTTATCGGCACGAGGGGCTACCCGAGCTACTACGGAGGTTTCGAGACCGCCGTTCGTCGCATCGCTCCCCATCTGGTCGATGAGGGGTGGGGTGTCACCGTCTACGGGCGGCCGGGTACGACGCGCGATGACGACGCCCTACGCGATCGACGCATCCTGAGCGTCACCACCTGGGGAGTGGAGTCGCAGTCGCTCAGCACACTCTCGTATGGGCTCTCGTCTGTTCTTCATGCTGTCCGGACCAAGCCCGACGTGGCGCTGGTGATGAACGTCGCTAACGGCTTTTGGTTGCCCCTGCTGAAGCTCCGGGGCATCCCCACTCTCGTGAACGTCGACGGCATCGAATGGGAGCGGGCCAAATGGGGCCGTCTGGCGAAGACCATGTTCCGGTGGGGTGCTCGCGCTACAGCCCGATGGGCCACGGGTCTGGTCTTCGACGCGCAGGCAATCGGATCGCGCTGGCTAGACGACTTCGGCCGGGATGGCTTCTTCATCCCCTATGGCGGGGACGCGGCTGGCAACCTGCCCGTCGAACCCGGTCTCACTCATCGCGGTTACGTGCTCGTCGTCGCCCGCTTCGTGCCGGAGAACACCATCCTCGAGTTCGTCGACGCCGCAGTGTCGCTGTCCAAGACCCATGACGTCGTGATCGTCGGCTCGAGCGGCTACGGAGGAGAGGTGGAGGAGCGCGTTCAGGGGCTGGCAGAGAGTGAGGAACGGGTGCGCTGGCTGGGTCATGTCAGCGATGACGCACGACTGCATTCACTGTGGCAGCACGCTGGCGCGTACTTCCACGGACACAGCGTGGGTGGCACCAACCCCGCGCTCGTCCAGGCGATGGCGCTGGGGGCGCCGATAGTCGCGCGCGACACCGTCTACAACCGGGAGGTCCTCGGTGATGCAGGGGAGTTCGTGTCTCCCGACGCCGACAGCATCGCTCGAGGTATCGACCAGGTCATGACTGACTCGCGACGCCAGGATGCCTTAGCTGCCCGAGCGCTGAAACGTGGACGAGCGGAATACACGTGGGAGGGCGTCTGCCGCGCTTACGAGAGCGCCCTTCTCGCCGTCCAATCGGCTTCGACTCGGAGGAAGCTCTAGATGGCCTCGAACGATGAGTTCTCTCGGCGGTCCCTGACCATCCTGTTCGACGGATACTGGTGGGTGGATGGGCCGACGGCGAACAGGTCGGTCCAGCGTGATCTGATCCTCTCGTGGGTCGAGGCGCATCCTGACGATGACATCGTGATCGCCGTGCGTCGTTCGCACGACCTCACGGCAGGGGGCGCCTTGCCGCCCAACGTCCGTACCGTGGAGACTCGTCTCTGGCCTCATGCCGTCTCGAACGCGATCGAACTTCCGTCGCTCGCGCGACGGGTCGGGTCTGACGTGACCATCGCCCACAACTTCGCGCCCCTCGTGGGGCCATCGGTCGTCTTCGTGCACGACCTGCTCTTCGAGGATCACCCCGAGTGGTTCAGCGCCTCTGAACGTGCCTATTTTGCCCTCATGCCGCTCACGCTCGGCTTCGCCGATGTCGTCGTGACTTCGACCGCGGTCGAGAGCCGACGGATAGAGCGTCTGCATCCCGGTCTCGCGCCCGTGGGGACGATCGGTCTGGCCGTCCCGCGTAACCTGGCGGCCGCCGAGAGTCGGCGTCCGGACGAGGACCTCCGCCCCGGCGGGTTCGTCCTCTGCGTGGGACGTCTCAACGCGCGGAAGAACCTCGAGACGGTGATCCGTGGAGTGGCACTCTCCAACTCCGTCGACGCTGATGCCCCCCTGGTCGTCGTCGGCAGCGCCGAGCACTCCGGCGCGGGATCAGATCTGTCTGACGACTTCCGCGCACTCCGCGACGCCGGCCACCTGAGGTTCCTGGGCCGTGTCGACGATGAGGGTCTGAAGTGGCTCTATGAGAATGCGCGCGTCACCGTGTACCTCTCGCGCGACGAAGGATTCGGCCTGCCCCCCATCGAGGCCACGGCCTTCGGCTCGCCTGTCATCGTGAGCGATATCCCCGTCTTGCACGAGACGTTGGGTGACTCCGCTCAATTCGTCGATCCCTCCGATGCGGTGGAACTCGCGGCTGCCCTGGACGAGCTGGACGGTGATCCGGGTCGTCCGAAGTCCTCAGGATCGATGGGCGTGCGACACTCATGGGCGGACACCACCGAGCGACTTCGGCGTTCCCTGCCGTGGGGGCGAATGGGTCGCGGAGAGACTCGATCGGCACGACCGGATCGGAGAATCCTCTACTACCGGATCCACGACTCGGACTACCCACGGAACCGCCTCATTCGGGAGCATCTCGGTTCGCGTCCCGTCGACATCCGCATCGTGCCCAAGAGCTCCCGGTCGGGCAAACTCCGACGCATGTCCCATGATCTCGGTCGACTCTTCCGGAACGCGAGAGGCGCAGACGTCATCATCGTGGCCGAGATGTCTCTCACCCATGTGCCGTTCGCCTGGCTCGCCTCACGACTCGTCCGAGCTCGTCTCGTCGTCGATGGATTCGTCGGTCTCCACGAGACCGCCATCGGAGACTGGAAGCTTGCTGCCGCGCACTCGTTCCGGGCACGACGACTCGCCTTCCAGGACTGGTTGGCCATCCAGCTGGCAGACGTCTATCTGACCGACACTCGGCTGAGGGCCGACCTGATCCGAGCGAGGAAGAGGACGTCCGGCTTGGTAGATTCACTGCCCGTCGGCGCCCCCGCCTGGGCTCGCCCGGCAATCGCGCCACGAGCCTCCGGCCCGCTGCGGGTGCTCTATTACGGCAACTACATCCCCCTGCACGGGCTCGATCTCGTGGTCGAGTCTCTGGCTCTAGCATATGAGGAACGCGAGATGGCGGTTACCTTCATCGGTGAGGGAGACCGGCGCGCCGCAGTGGAGAAGCGGGTCGCCGAGTCGGGGCTGGGGAACGTGGTCGCCTTCCGAGACTCAGTTCCCGAGCGTGAGCTGTTCGAAAGGATCTCGGAGAGCGACGTGGTGCTGGGGATCTTCGGTGGGTCCGCCAAAGCGCAGTCCGTTATCGCCAACAAGGTGTGGCAGGGCCTGGCCTGCGAGCGTCTCGTCATCACTCAGCGGTCCGAAGCGCTGGCCGAGCTGCGGAACCTCGTTGGCCGTCATCTGCTCGAGACGGACCCGGGAAGCGCTCGCTCGCTGGCAGACGCTCTCGTGTCCGCGACACCGAGCGCCGGTGACGGAACGACGACCCACCGTCTCTCGGCCTACGTCGAGGGCGAGTTCTCACGAGTCGTCGGCGAGGCGCTGGACACGAGTGGGGGTAGCCGTGCTTGAGCGCGTCACGCGTCAGGTGGCCAGGAAGTCGGAGTTCGGGCAGCTCCTGCTCGCTCAACGGAGGCACGCGAGATTCGTCGCGGACCGGCTCGGTGACGGTTGGGGCATATACCGGGGACTGGCTCCGACGAGCACTTCCCTTGCTGCCCTGAGGATCGACGACGACGCTCCTGGCCGGGTGTCGATCCTCGTTCCGAGTCTCGCTCCGGGTGCGGTCTTCGCAGGAATCCGCACCGCTCTAGCGGCGGCATGCGCGCTTGCGGCACGACTCGGGCGTCCGCTGCGGATCGTCACATTCGGCGTCCCCATGCGCGGGACGGAGGAGGACGTCGTCGACCGGCTCCTCCGTGCGGAACTGGGTTACAGCGGACCGCGCGTCGTGTTCACGTCCGTGTGGGCGCGGGAAGAGCTCGTCGCCCCCGCCTCTGAGATCTGGATCGCCACTCACTGGGGGACCGCACATGCGCTGGACGTGGCTTGCAAGATCGGCGTGATCGCACCCCGTTCGGTCGTCTACCTCGTCCAGGATCATGAGCCGAGCTTCTATGCGAGCTCGAGCGACTCCGCCCTGGCCCAGGCCACCTATCATGCGGGCTTCCAGATCGTCGTCAACTCGGCCCCGCTCGCCGCCGCGCTCCGAGCGCGCGAGGGAATCGACGTCGGCCTTGAGCGCATCTTCCGCCCCGAGCTAGACGAGGCCCGTCTCGCGGCGGTCGGCGCCTCTGCGCATCCGACCGGACCGCTCGTCGTGAACTTCTATGCTCGACCGTCGAAGCCCCGCAACGCCTTCTCGATAGGAGTAGCCGCGCTCAAGGTCGCCGCCGCCCGGCTGGAGGCCGAGGGCATCCACGTCGAGTTCCGCTCGATGGGCGACGTGCATCCCACCGTTCGATTGACGGCCGGCCAGAGCATCGCGGGCCTGGGGAAGCTCAGCTGGCAGGGCTACTTCGACGAGCTCGCGAAGACGGACGTGCTGCTGTCACTCCAGATGAGTCCGCATCCGTCCCACCCGCCACTCGACGCGGTCGTCGGGGGAGGATGGGCTGTGACCAATGAGGTGGACGGGTCGCGCGCCGATCTGAGCCCGCGCCTCCTGGCCGTCGTGCCCGACCCCGGGGCGTTGGCCGAGGCCATCGTCGTGGCCGTCCGATCGGCCCGGACCGCGGAACGGTCCTTCGATGGGCGGTTGCTGGCCTCACTCGGTGATCGTCTCGACACGGTGATGACGAGGGTCGCAGATGACCTTGGTTGATCCGCAACCCCCGTCGTGGTGGAGGGGGGGTCGATGAGACACGTCTGGAAGCTCGCCCTCTACATCGCCATACCTTCGCTCAGCGCAGCAGCTCCACTGATCGTCATCCCGGCGATCACCTCCACCCACGGGGCGACTGGCTGGGCGAGCGTCGCAGTGGCCCTCGCCATCGGAAACGCCGGTGCCGTCCTCGCTGAACTCGGCTGGGGAGTCGTCGGACCGCAGCGGGTGGGTCGCGAGCCTGACAACCGGTCGCGAATCTACGCCGAGTCACAAGCCTCCAAGGGGATCGCCGTCGCGGTTCTGGCTCCCTTGTCGGCGCTCGCCGCGTACCTGGTGGTGGGAGAGGACAAAGGCCCAGCTGCCCTGCTCGCCTTCGCTCTCGTGTCGGCAGCGATCAGTCCGAGCTGGTACTTCATCGGCACGGGGAGGCCCAGCTTCGTGCTGATGGCAGACACCGTGCCCCGCGTGGTGCTGTCGATCGCGGCCGCTCTGGTCATCGCGGGAGGCGGCAGTCTCTGGTTCTATGGAGCGAGCCTCCTCATCGCCGCACTCGTCAGCTATGTGCTCGGGAACCGGCTCGGGCATCTGCCGATGGTCCAACGCCTAGTGAGCACGAAAGACGCCGTCGGCATCATGCGGCATCAGTCGGTCGTCATCCTGGGGCGAGGCGTCAGCACCGTGTACACGGCCCTGCCTGCGGCCTTCCTCGGGGTCGTGAGCCCGGCATCGGTCGCGACGTTCGCTGCAGTGGACCGCCCGATGCGCATGGGGCTGAACGTGCTCTCCGCTCTCCCCACCCGGCTGCAGAGCTGGCTCGGCCATCCCGACGAGGCCCTGGCCCTCTCTCGGAGCCGAAAGTCCATCCTGCTCAATCTCGGTCTCGGTCTGTTCGCCGGCTCCGTCTTCTTCGTCGCGATGCCGATCGTCGTCCCGGTGCTGTTCTCCAACACGATCACGGTCGATTCGGCCCTCGCTCTACTCGGCGCCGTCCTGGTGTTCCTCATCTGCGCTTCACGGGGGATAGGGCTGTCACTCGTGTCGGCGGGTTCGCCGAACTCCATCACATACGCGGTCATCGCGGCGGCGAGCGTCGGCCTGGTCGGTATCTTCACTCTCGGGAGCCTCTGGGGCACGGTCGGCGCTTTCATCGCGTTGATCGTCGCCGAGACCACGGGATTGATGGTGCAGGGAGCGTTCCTCGTGCGACGCTGGCGGAAGCTGACAACGAAATGAGTACTTCTCCATGTTGATCGCCATCGTTATCGCAGCGCTCGTCCTCGGGTGGTTGTTCCTCTTGGCCGTCGTCCCCCAGGATCGCATCGCGGGTGTCGGTGTCGGGCTTGTGACGGCCCTGTTCTTCCTCGCCTCCTCCCCTTCCGTGCCGGAGGCCGTCCGTGACATCACGCTCATCGGCGGTCTCGTACTGCTGGCCCTCGCCGCGCTATCTAGGCCGTGGCCCAGGAGCTTGACCCACCCGGTGGTCCTGCTCGTCTTCATCTTCTACGTAGTCTCGATCGTGTCGACCCTGATCGTCTTCCCGTCCGCCCTGAATGCGGTTCTGCGTTTCGCGGCCCTCGCGGTTATCGCCGCCGTCGTCGTCTCGCAGTTCACTCGTCGAGACGTGCTGGCCCTCGTCAAGTTCCTCGTCGGTTTCGCGGTCTTCCAGGTCGCCCTCGGTGTCGTCGAGGTCGCTGTCCTCGGCAAGCCTGTCCTCTGGGGTTACGGGGCCCTGCCCAGCGGTCTGCCGGCGCTCTACCCGAACACGCTCCTAGGAGAGCAGGTGCTGCGCGTGCAGGGCACGGCCGGGCACCCGATCCCCTACGCGATGCTGTTGGCCGTCGCGTTCGTCATCGTCCTACATCTGCACGATGAGTGGCGTCTCCGGTTCCGACTGGGCTTGCTGTCGATCCTGACGGTAGGTCTCGTCCTCTCGGGGACCCGGAGCGCTCTGGTGGCCGTCGCGATCGTCCTAGCGGTCAAGCTCGTCACCACACGCTCTGAGAAGCGCATCCTCTCGGTCTTCGCCGTCGGCGTCGCCGCGGTCATCGTCGTCGTCCTCCTCGGAAGCTCCATCGCTGACGCCTACCGGGAGTTCACCGGGACAGGGTCGTTCTACAACCGAGTCGGAGCCCTGGCCTCCGTTCCGGCCCTGCTCGCGCGCGACCTCCGTGAAGTCCTGTTCGGATCGGGCGTCGGATCGGAGGCCTCGCTCTTTGGGCGTGGGTTCTTGCAGCAGAACGGCTTCAACATCGTCGACAATCAGCTCGTCACGACGCTGGCGACCGGTGGAGTCATCGGCCTCGTACTGCTGCTGCTCATCATCGGAGTCGCCGTCAAGAGAAGCGATCCCCTGACACGTGCTCTCATCATCGTCATGGTCGTCGCCATGTTCTCGTTCGACTACCTGCGGTGGTTCAGCATGATCATGCTGCTTATCGTCGTCGTCGCCCTTCCCTCGGCGTCGAGCGGATACTCCGATGAGAGCTTCTCCCAGGAGACGACCCGCTTGGTCAAGGCCCGCGACCGCAGGAAGAGCGAGAAGGCTCGGCTCCAGCTGACGCTCTAGTCGTGGAGGTTAGTAGGCACCGCTTCCACGGAAGACGGCGCGTGCCGTGCGTCCGAGCAGGATCAGATCGTTGAGGACGGACCAGTTCTCGACGTAGTAGAGGTCCAGACGGACCGAGTCCTCCCAGGAGAGGTCGCTCCGGCCGCTGACCTGCCACAGCCCGGTGATGCCGGGACGGACCAGGAAGCGGCGAAAGTTGTGCTTTTCGTAAGCTTTTGTCTCGGCGTCGAGAGGCGGGCGCGGGCCGACCAGGGACATCGTGCCGTTCAGCACGTTGAACAGCTGCGGCAGCTCGTCGAGGCTGTACCGGCGGAGGAACGCACCGACCCGGGTGACCCGCGGATCGTTCTTCATCTTGAACAGGACCTGGTTGCCGGCATCGCGCTGTTCCGCCTGGAGCTTCGCCAACTGCGCCTCGGCGTCCACCCGCATGGATCGGAACTTGAACATCGTGAAGGTCTCGCCGCCGAGACCCACCCGCTGCTGGCGGAAGATGATCGGCCCGCTCGAGGTCGACGCCACGGCGATCGTGATCGCCAGCAGGACAGGTGACAACAGCACGACGGCCAGCCCGGCCGCCACCCGGTCCATGGCCGTCTTCGTCCACGCCTTGCGACCGGCGAACACCGGTGACTCCACGTGGATCAACGGCAGGCCGGCCACGGGGCGGGTGTGCATCCGCGGCCCCGCGATATCGGTCAGTGCGGGGGCCACGATCAGCTGCGTACCCGACTCCTCCAGCGACCATCCGAGTTGCCTCACCGCGAGAGGCGAGAGCTCGTCGCTGCTCGTGACGATGACGCAGTCGACGGGCTGCCGGGCGAGGACGGCCGTCACATCGTTGAGGCCGCCCGCGATGGGGACGCCCGCCGTGCCGATCGTGCTGCCTGACGTGCCGTGCGGCACGCAGGCCAGAACCGGACGGTAGCCGGCGGACGGCTGGCCCGAGAGATTGTCGGCCAGATGCTCGACGGAGTGGCGTGAGCCGACGAGGAGGGCCTTGGCCGAGTACTGTCCGACGCGACGCTGCGCGACGAGCCACTGCCGCCATCCCCACCGCGTGAGCACGAGGCCGACCGCGGCGACCGGGAACGACGTCAGCACGAAGCTGCGGCCCAGATCGAGCCGGAACACGACGGCGAAGATCGCGAACACCCCGAAGAGCATCAGCGACGACTCGAGGACGCGCTTGTACTCGAGAGTGCCCTGCCCGATGATGCGCGAGTCGCGGGTGCCGTAGGCGGTGAGGACGAGCAGCCAGGCGGCGAGCAGGAGGACGCTCACCACGGTGTGCCTCGTGGCGATGTCGCCCCAGGCCAGTCGGTCCGCCAGCGAGCCGATGTTCATCGCGTACCAGGTCAACTCGCCCGCCGCGACGGCGAAGAGGACGACGATCGTGTCGGTCAGTGTCAGACGCCGAGCGTAGTTGCGTGCCCAGGGCGCCGGGGCGTCACCTACGAGCCCATGTCGCAATGTCGATTCAGAGGCAGCAGTCGTCAACAGTCCTGTCCCCCTCGGGCAGTCTTCGAGTCAGCACACACGGGTATGAGCACGGATCAGCGCGCACGACGCATTGCGAACCACCGGATCGTGGCCGCGGCGTCAGCGCCCTGAGATTCCAATAGTAATGATCACTCAGCGATTGTTTGCAACCTCACGAAGTGGGGTACGGGTCGAGGTCCTCTCAAAGGCGGACATCCCTGATGGGAACGGCGCGCCTCCTCGGCCTCGTGATCAGCCCTGCAGGGTCGGCAGGTACGCGTCGAGGGTGTCGTTGGCCAGCGCGTCGCGGAGGCCCGGCATCTGCCCCTCGGCCTGCAGGACGACCGACTGGCCGCCGATCATCCCCGTGCCCGACGTCGGGATCGTGAAGAACTTGATGTTGTCGTTCTTCACGTCTCGCAGGCTGACGCCGAGCGACGCGATCGCCCCTGAATCGAGAGTGTCGTCGACCGTGAGGTAGTCGGAGACCGAGCCGACGAAGTTCGTGATCGCCCCGGGGTTGGTCAAGGTGTCGCGCGAGATCAGCTTGTCGGCGACCGCCTGGAGGAAGCGCTGCTGGTTCTCGACGCGGGTGTAGTCGCCGTCAGTGAACGAGTACCGCTCGCGCACGAAGTTCAGGGCGTCCTCACCCTCGAGGTGATTCGTGCCGACCTGGATCTGCGTGCCGCGTGCAGTGAAAGCCTTGTCGCTCACGACGTCGACGCCGCCGATGGCCGTGGTCATGCCTGAGAAGCCCTCGAAGTCGATGATCGCCACATGATCGATACGCGCACCGGTGAGCTGCTCGATCGTCTGCACGGTCAGCGGGGACCCGCCGAAGGCGAAGGCCGCGTTGATCTTGTTCTCGCCATTGCCCGGGATCGGGACCCACAGGTCGCGCATGATCGACATGACGTAGACGTTCTTCCGGTCGGCGTCGATGTGCATCAGCATCATCGTGTCCGTGCGCTGGTCGGAGGACGACGCGTCTTCGAGGTTGGTCTCGTCGCCTCGGGAGTCCGAGCCCATCAGGAGGATGTTCATGGCGCCGGTGGCCGAGGCCGTGGGGCGAGTCGACTCCTCGGGGAACGCTTCGGGCAGCGTCGTCGTGCGGTCGTCGAAGGTGCGCGCGAGGTTCATCGCGTAGAGACCCCCGGCCACGCCGACGATCACGAAAATGCCGACCAGGACCGATGCCACGACGATCAGCGTCTTGACCGGACGGGACATGCGCTTCTTGCGCCCACGACGGGTCTCGGGCTCGTGGCCGCGCTTGTTCTGCTCGTCAGGGCCGAAGTCGAAGATGTCGGTCATGTGTGGGGCTCCCAGGGGCGGCGATCGGTAGGTCGCCCGGTGTTGGCGTCCGATGAGCCTAACCGGAGGAGGTGCGGGGCCAGAAGGCGGGCCGCCCCCTGTTCGGGGGTCGAGCGCCCCGCGCAGCGACCCGGGTCGCAAGCATCGAGATGACTCGAAACGGGCCCTCGGCGGGTTGGGCTGCCCCGTTCGGGTCGTCTCGATGGGCTACTTCCGCTTGCGCGGCGCGGCTCCGGTCGAGTTGCGGGCGGCCGATCGGGCCTTCCGGGCCGCGGAGCCTCCGCCGCGCCTGCTCTTCGCCGAACCGGGAGCGCCCGGGGTCTGCGACGGGGCCGTCTTCGAGGGCTGCGCGTCGAGTCCGCGCTGCACCGCGCCTCCTTCGATCGCGGCTCCGGCACGCCCCGACGGGCCCGCGTCGGCGCCGAGCGAACCACCGGCGGCCTCCGACCGGCGACCGGCAGGCTCGAGCGGACGGCGCTGCACCGGCGTGGGACGGATCGGCTCGCCGCGGCGGTCCTGCCCGGGGATCGGCCGCGAGCGGCGTCCGTAGAGCACCTCCGACGAGTCGAGCAGCCACGGCACGAGCGAGATCGTCACGCCGTGCACGAGCATCAGCCGCTGACGGATGCGCCGGCTCTTGTGGTTGTGCAGCAGCGACTCCCACCAGTGGCCGACGATGTAGATCGGCGTGTAGACCGTCACGACCTCGCTGCCGTGCTCGTCGCGATGCGCCTTGATGTACTTGATCAACGGCATGCTGATGTCGCGGTACGGCGACGGCACGATCCGCAGCGGCACCTCGATGTTCTGCTCGGCCCACTGCCGCTGCAGCAGCGCCGTCGCCTCGTCGTCGATGCCGACGTGGATCGCCTCGAGCGACTCGTGCCGCGCCGCGATCGCGTAGTCGAGGGCCTTCAGCACCGGCTTCTGCATCGTGCCGACCAGCACGATCGCGTGATCGCCGTGCGAGCCGAACTGCGTGGTCGCGTCGGGCTCGATCTCGACCAGCACGTCGCGGTAGTAGCGGTTCACCCCGAGCATCAGCGTGAACAGGATCGGCATGATGACGAACACCAGCCAGGCGCCGTGCGTGAACTTCGTCACGGTCACGACGATGAGCACCGAGGCCGTCAGCAGCGCGCCGAACGCGTTGATGCCGCGGGCGCGGTAGACCGCGCCGCGATCGGCGCAGCCCTCGCGCAGCATCCGCGTCCAGTGCACGACCATGCCGGTCTGCCCGAGCGTGAACGACACGAAGACCCCGATGATGTACAGCTGGATCAGCCCGGTGACGCTCGCCTGGTAGACGAGCAGGATGGCGCAGGCGACCAGGGCCAGCACGATCACGCCGTTCGAGTAGATCAGGCGGTCGCCGCGGGTGTTCAGCGCCTTGGGCGCGTACTGGTCGCGGGCGAGGATCGACCCCAGCAGCGGGAACCCGTTGAACGCCGTGTTCGCCGCCAGCAGCAGCACCGCCGCCGTGCAGGCCTGGATGAGATAGAACGGGATTCCGAAGAGCGCGCCGCCGAAGACCGACGCCGCGATCTGCGCGATCAGGCTGCGCTGCGGCGTGCCCTCGCAGTCGACGAAGCCCTGCAGATCGCAGGCGTCTTCGGCGTAGTGCACCTTCGCGATCAGCGCCACGGCGACGAGGCCGGCGAACAGCACGATCGCGATGCCGCCCATCAGCACGAGCGTCTTCTGAGCGTTCTGCACCTTCGGGCGACGGAAGGCGGGCACGCCGTTCGCGATCGCCTCGACGCCGGTCAGCGCCGAGCAGCCGCTCGAGAACGCGCGCAGCAGCAGCAGGATGAACGCCGCCTGCGTCAGCTGATCGGTCTGCACCGTGTAGTCGGCGCTCTCGGCCACGGGCGGGTCGCCGAGGGCCGTGCGCACCAGCGCGATGACGATCATCACGAAGACGCTCGACACGAAGAGGTAGGTGGGGATCGCGAACGCCTTGCTCGACTCGCGGACGCCGCGCAGGTTGACCGCCGCCAGCGCGATGACGAAGAAGATCGCCAGCTCGACCCGGATCGGCGCCAGCTCGGGCACCGCCGAGATGATGTTGTCGACGCCCGAGGCCACCGAGACGGCCACCGTCATGACGTAGTCGACCAGCAGCGCGGACGCGACGACCAGGCCGGCCTTCTCGCCGAGGTTGCGGTGCGCGACCTCGTAATCACCGCCTCCTGAGGGGTAGGCCTTGATCAGCTGACGGTACGACGCGACCACGACGAGCAGCAGCACGACCACCGCGACCGCGACCCACGGCGCGAGCGTCAGGAACCCGAGCCCGCCGATCAGCAGGATCATCAGCAGCTCCTGCGGCGCGTAGGCCACGGAGCTGAGCGGGTCGCTCGCGAAGATGGGGAGCGCGAGGTGCTTGGGGAGGAGCTGCCCGTCGAGCTTCTCGGAGGGCAGCGGTTCGCCGATCAGCCACCGCTTCGGCGACCGGGTGTCGTTGGTCACGAGCGGCGACTCTACTCCGTGCCGAGGGCCTGTCAACTACTGCGGCGCCCCGGTTATTCCCCGGTCACGCGCCTGTTCACCGAACCGTCTCGTTCTGTGTGCTGCAGGTGGACAGGGGCGGGGCGGGAGCCGAGGAGGCGCGGGTCAGGTCGCGACGGCTGCAGGCGTCGATCCCGTGGTCGCCGCCACCGCCCGGCGACGCGCGAAGAGCGGCAGGGTGATGGCGACCAGGGGGCCGATCAGCAGAGCCTCGGCGGCCGTGCCGATGCCGACCTGCCCGCCGAGCAGCCAGCCGCCCGCCAGCACGGTCACCTCGATGGCGGTGCGGGCCACGCCCACCCGCCAGCCGAACCGCCGGTGGATGCCGAGCATCAGGCCGTCGCGCGGCCCGGGCCCGAAGTCGGCGCCGATGTAGAGCCCGCTCGCGACGGCGAGCAGCAGCAGCCCGCCCGCGAAGGTCAGCCCCTGCGCCCACCACACGCTCTGCTGCGGCAGCACGTGCAGCCCGAAGTCGGCGACCGGCCCGATCGACAGGGTGTTGGCGACCGTGCCGAAGCGCGGTCGCTGCTTCAACGGGATCCAGAGCAGCAGCACGACGAGGCTCGTCAGGAACGTCACGAGCCCGAAGCTGAGCCCCGTGTGCTTCGCGAGCCCCTGCGTCAGGACGTCCCACGGTGCGACCCCGATGCCGGCCCGCACCATCAGGGCGATGGCGAAGCCGTAGGCGAACAGGCCGACGGCGAGACGGAGGAGGCGGTGGATCAGGGGCATGACTCCGATCCAATCGTCGAGGTGGCCTGGTGGCAAGAGGCCAATCGACCTAGGGTGGCACCGTGACGAACGTCGACCCCGGTGCCACTGCTGTCTCGTCGCGAGCGCTGGGGGTGCTGCTGGACTCGTGGCGCGCCTCCTCGGCTCCCGGTTATCTGGCGCTCGCCGACCGGATCCGCCTGCTCGTGCTCGACGGGCGACTGCCGGTCGGCACCCGCCTGCCGTCGGAACGCGATCTCAGCACCCACCTCGGGGTCAGTCGCACGACCGTCACGGCCGCCTACGCGACGCTGCGCGACGGCGGACACATCGACAGCGTGCGGGGGAGCGGCAGCGTCGTGCGGCTGCCGACCCGCGTCGCTCTGCCTCGGCCGGCCTCGACCGAGGGGCTGCTCGATCTGACGAAGGCCGCCCTGCCCGCCGCCGACGGCATCGCCGAGGCGGCCCAGCGCGCGGCCGGTCGACTGGGCGCCTACCTCGGCGACTCGGGCTACGACAAGATCGGCCGACCCGTGCTGCGCGAGGCGATCGCCGAACGGTACCGGCGCCGCGGGCTCGAGACGAGCGCCGACCAGATCGTCGTCACCCTCGGCGCGCAGCACGCCATCGCCCTGCTCGCCCGGGTGCTGGTCGGCCGCGGCGACCGCGCCGTCGTCGAGGCGCCCGGGTACCCGCACGCGTTCGAGGCGCTCCGGGTCGCCGGCGCTCGGCTGGTCCCGGTCAGCGTGACCGTCGGCGACGGGTGGGACGAGGCGGCGCTGATGCAGACGCTGCGGCGCACGAGCCCGCCGGTCGCGTACCTCATGCCCGACTTCCACAACCCGACGGGCGCGACCATGCCGGCCGATCAGCGCGCGCGGGTGCTGGACGCGGCCGCGGCGGAGGGGACCGTCGTGATCGTCGACGAGACGATGGCGGAGCTGGCGATCGACGGGGGCGCGGGTGCCGGCGCGGCCGTCGGATCCGATGCCTCGGGGGCTGCGTCGCCCGGTCGGCCGTCGCCGATGGCGGCCTACGGGCCCGCCGTCTCGATCGGGTCGGTGGGGAAGTCGCTCTGGGGCGGGCTGCGGATCGGCTGGATCCGCGCCGACCGCCCCCTCGTCGACCGCCTCGTCCGCGCCCGCTCGGCAGGCGACCTCGGCACGCCCGTGCTCGAGCAGCTGCTCGTCGCGGAGCTGCTCGCCGACCTCGACGGCGTGCTGGAGGCGCGGGCCGCCCACCTGAGACGGGGTCGCGACCGCGTCGTGACCGGCCTCCGCACCGCGTTCCCCTCGTGGGACGTCCCGTCGCCCGCGGGCGGGCTCAGCACCTGGGTGGGGCTCGGCGCCCCCGTCAGCTCGCAGCTGACCCTCGCCGCCCGGCGCGAGGGGCTGCTGCTCGCCGCCGGCCCCGTGTTCGGCGTCGACGGGGCGTTCGAGCGGTTCCTCCGCGTGCCGTTCTCGTACGGCGACGACGAGACCGACCGGGCGCTCACCGCCCTGCGCGCCGCCTGGGACGGCATCGACGGCGTGCAGGGGCCGGCCTCGCCGCTGCTGGCCGAGGTGGTCTGAGGGGGCCGACCCGCGCCTCCTCGGCCGGTTCTCCACAGGGCATGAGAGAGGGCCGCCAGTTCCCAGAGAGAGTGGTGACAATAGGAGGCGCGGTGGACGTCGTGCACCGCGCCTCCTCCGCTCTCCTCGTCACCACCGGAGTCCCGTGCATCTGCTGTCCGTCTTCAGCCTCCGCAACCGCGCGCTGATCGCCCTCGTCACCATCGTCGTCGCCGTGTTCGGCGGGGTCGCGCTCACGTCGCTCAAGCAGGAGCTGGCGCCCAACGTCCAGTTCCCGCAGATCGCCATCGTCAGCTCGTACCCGGGGGCCACCCCCGAGGTCGTGAACGACGACGTCTCGACCCCCATCGAGCAGGCGGTGCAGATCATCCCGGGCCTCGAGGGCACGACCGCGACCTCGAGCACCTCGACCAGCACCGTCTCGGCCGAGTTCACCTACGGCACCGACCTCGACAACGCCGAGCAGAAGATCCAGTCGGCCGTCAACCGTCTGAGCCTGCCCGACGCCGTCGACACCCAGGTCGTCACCGGCAGCCTCGACGACCTGCCGATCATCCAGATCGCCGTCACCGGGTACGACGACTCCGAGGCGCAGCAGCTCGTCGACCGCCTGTCGGACACGACCGTCCCCGACCTGCAGAAGCTCGACGGCGTCCGCGAGGCCTCCGTCTTCGGCGACGCGGGTCAGCGCGTCACCATCACGCCCGACCGCGACGCGCTCGCCGCAGCAGGCCTCACGACGCAGGCGTTCCAGGACGCGCTCGACGCCAACGGGCAGCTGATCCCCGGCGGCACCATCACCCAGGACGGCCAGACGCTGTCGATCCAGGCCGGGTCGCGGCTGACGGGCGCCGACCAGATCGCCGCGCTGCCCCTGCTCGGCGGCAGCTCCGCCGTCACGATCGACGACGTCGCCGACGTGGCGCTCACCTCGGCCCCGGTCACCTCGATCAGCCGGGTGAACGGCGAGCCCGCCCTGACGGTCGCGGTGACGAAGACGCTCGACGCCAACACGGTCGACGTCTCCGAGACGGTCCGCGACGCCATCCCCGCACTCGCCACCGACCTCGGCGACGACGTCGACCTCACCGTCGTCTTCGACCAGGCGCCCTTCATCCAGCAGTCGATCGACGCGCTCGCCGAAGAGGGGCTGCTCGGTCTCGCCTTCGCGGTGATCGTCATCCTGGTGTTCCTGCTGTCGATCCGCTCGACGATCGTCACGGCGATCAGCATCCCGACCAGCGTGCTCATCACGTTCATCGGGCTGCAGGCGTCGGGCTACACGCTGAACATCCTCACGCTCGGCGCCCTGACCATCGCCATCGGGCGCGTGGTCGACGACTCCATCGTCGTCATCGAGAACATCAAGCGGCACCTGACCTCGGGTGCCGACCGCCTCCAGGCCATCACGACCGGCGTGCGCGAGGTCGCCGGCGCCATCACCGCGTCGACCGTGACCACCGTCGTCGTGTTCCTGCCGCTCGCCTTCGTGGGCAACATCACCGGCGAGCTGTTCAGGCCGTTCGCCCTGACGGTCACGATCGCCCTCATCGCGTCGCTGTTCGTCGCGCTGACGATCGTGCCGGTGCTGGCGTACTGGTTCCTCCGGGCGCCGAAGGCGCACAAGCACGCGGGGACCGCCCGGGGTGCCGCGGGCGCCGGGGCCGAGGGCTCCGACGGCGTCGTCTCCGGAGGCGCCGCCGGCGAGGAGCTGACGACCCGCGCCTCCGACCCCACCGCCGGGGCCCCGCTCGACCGACTGCGCCGCGTCTACGTGCCGGTGCTGCGAGGCACGCTGCGTCGCCCCGTCGTCACGATCCTGGTCGCCGTGCTGGTGCTCGGCGGCACGGCCGCCGCGGTGCCGTTCATGAAGACCAACTTCCTGGGGGCGAGCGGGCAGAACACCTTCAGCGTCACGCAGACCCTCGCTCCGGCGACCAGCCTCGACGCGCAGTCCGACGCGGCGACGCAGGTCGAGGAGGCCCTCGAGGGGGTCGAGGGCATCGAGACCGTGCAGCTGACGATCGGCTCGAGCGGCACCTCGATCGCCAGCTTCTTCGGCGGCTCGGGTGACAGCACCGTCACCTACTCGATCACGACCGACGAGAGCGCCGACCAGGACGTCGTCCAGTCGGACGTGCGCGACCGCCTCGACGGGCTCGGCGACGTCGGCGACATCGAGGTGACCGCCTCGAGCGGGTTCGGCACGAGCAACGACATCACCATCGACGTCTCCGCACCTGACCCCGAGACGCTCCAGACGGCGACCGACAGCGTGCTGTCGACCGTGCGCGAACTGCCCGGCACCGCCGAGGCCAGCTCGAACCTCGCCTCGGCGCAGCCCATCATCGGCGTGCAGATCGACCGCGACGAGGCGGCGGCGCTCGGACTGAGCGAGGTCGCCGTCGGCGCGATCGTGTCGCAGGCCGTGCAGCCGCTGCAGGTCGGCTCGATCGAGATCGACAACAGCTCGATCGACGTCTACACCGTCGCCCCGACGCCGCCGGCGAGTCTCGACGAGCTCCGCGCCGTCGAGCTGCCCGGCCCGACCGGCCCCGTGCGACTCGACTCGATCGCCACGATCGACGAGACGACCGGGCCGACCTCGGTCACCACCTCCGACGCCGTCCGCACGGCGACCGTCACCGTCACCCCGTCGGGCGACGACCTCTCGACGGCCAGCACCGAGGTGACCGACGCCCTCGACGGCATCGACCTGCCGACCGGCGCCGACACCGAGATCGGCGGCGTCACGGCCGACCAGGCGAACGCGTTCTCGCAGCTGGGTCTGGCCGTGCTGATCGCCATCCTCATCGTCTACATCGTGATGGTGGCGACCTTCCGCAGCCTGCTGCAGCCGTTCCTCCTGCTGGTGTCGATCCCGTTCGCGGCGACCGGTGCGATCCTGCTGCAGATCGCCTCGGGGATCCCGCTGGGCGTCGCATCGCTGATCGGCGTGCTGATGCTGGTGGGCATCGTGGTCACCAACGCGATCGTGCTGATCGACCTCGTGAACCAGTACCGCACCCGAGGGCTGCGGGTGCGCGAGGCGCTGCTCGAAGGCGCGTCGCGCCGACTGCGACCCATCCTCATGACGGCGACCGCGACGATCTTCGCGCTGCTGCCCATGGCGCTCGGCATCACGGGGCACGGCGGCTTCATCTCGCAGCCGCTCGCCATCGTCGTCATCGGCGGGCTCGTGTCGTCGACCGTGCTGACGCTGGTCGTGCTGCCGGTGCTGTACTTCCTGGTCGAGGGTGCGCGCGAGCGCCGGGCGGAGCGGCGCGCGGGGTAGGTGCAGGTACGCAGGCCCTGCGGCGCACGCGCAGGCGCCGGCGCTTGCGCTGGCGCTTGCGCTTGCCCTTGCGCTTGCGCTTGCGCCGGGGTGGGCGGTTTGGCGTTTGCGGGCGTGTTCGGCGGGGGTGGGCGTGTGGGGGCGCCCGGTGGCGACGGAGTCGCCCGGAGTGGGCCGCGAAGCACCGCCACCGCCCTGGTGCGGGGGAGACGCGCTGCGGGCGCACGGTGTCTTGACCCATGGGGCCCGTCTTCTCGAAACGGGGCGTGCGGCGGCGCGTAGAGGGGGCTTTTGCCGGAGGCACGGGTCGGGTATCGTGGTCCGGTCGGCTCAAGACACCGCGCCTGTGGCGCGACTGCACCACCCGCTCGTCACGACGGGGGTGCGCATGAGGGTTTGTAAGTCTTGTGGGCCGGATTCCCGTCGGATCTCGACGGGATGAATTCACGATGGTGAACGGTCCTGGTCAACGGCTGCCCGGGTATTTCTTCGCGTCATCCGCAAGCCCGGAAAGAAACCCATGCCCCCTTACGACAAGACCCCCTCGCGCGCCAAGAGCAACGACTCGCGCGGCACCGGCTCGAAGAGCCCCAAGCACCGCGGCCACCGCGCCGACGAGGCCGGCGCCCCCGAGCGCAAGCAGCGCTGGAACGCCGACTCCCGCGCCGAGCGACGCGGCGACGCCCCCCGCGGCGCCGGCGCCGGCCGCCCCAACTGGGAGCCCCGCGAGAAGACCGGCAACAGCCGCTTCGCCCCCCGCGACCATGACGCCCGCAACGGCGAGCGCGGCCGTGACGGCGGACGCGACGCCGCCCGCGGCTGGGGCCGCGACGGGGGCAAGGAGGCAGCCCGCGCCGGGCGCGACAACCGCCCCTCGCGAGGCTACGACCGCGCCCCGCGCTCGTACGACCGCGACGACCGCCCGGCTCGCGACGATCGCGCGCCTCGTTCGTACGACCGTGGCGACCGCCCGGCTCGTGACGATCGCGCCCCGCGTTCGTATGACCGCGGCGACCGCCCGGCTCGCGACGATCGTGCGCCTCGTTCGTACGACCGTCCGACGCGCAGCGACCGCCCGGCGCGTGACGATCGCGCACCCCGCTCGTACGACCGTGACGATCGCGCACCCCGTTCGTACGACCGCGGCGACCGCCCGGCGCGTGACGATCGCGCACCCCGCTCGTACGACCGTGACGATCGCGCCCCCCGCTCGTACGACCGCGGCGACCGCCCGGCTCGCGACGATCGCGCTCCTCGTTCGTACGACCGCAGCGACCGCCCCACGCGCAACGACCGCGGCGACCGCCCCACGCGCACCGATCGCGCCCCGCGCTCGTTCGACCGCGCCGACCGCGACTCGCGGTCCGAGCGTCCCAGCGACTTCTACCCCAAGCGGAACTCCGCGGCGGGCCCGCACTACTCGCCCGAAGACGACGTCAAGCTCGAGAAGCTGCAGGCCGAGGTCGTCACGGCGGCCGACGTCGAGGGCGTGAGCTTCGGCGACCTCGGTCTCGGCGACAACATCGAGCGCCAGCTCGCGTCGATGGGCGCCGCGGCGCCGTTCGCCATCCAGGCGGCGACGATCCCCGACGTGCTGAAGGGCCGCGACGTCCTCGGCCGCGGTCGCACCGGCTCGGGCAAGACCATCGCCTTCGGCGCCCCGCTCGTCGAGAAGCTGATGGAGAACAACGGCGCCAAGGGTCGCAAGCCGGGCCGCAAGCCCCGCGCGCTCATCCTCGCCCCGACGCGCGAGCTCGCGATGCAGATCGACCGCACCGTGCAGCCCATCGCCCGCTCGGTCGGCCTCTTCACCACGCAGGTCTACGGCGGCGTGCCCCAGGCCCGCCAGGTCGGTGCGATCAACCGCGGCGTCGACATCATCATCGGCACGCCCGGCCGCATCGAGGACCTCATCGACCAGGGCCGACTCGACCTCAGCGAGGTCGTCATCACGGTGCTCGACGAGGCCGACCACATGTGCGACCTCGGGTTCCTCGAGCCGGTGCAGCGCATCATCCGCGAGACCGCCACGGTCAAGCGCGACGGCACCCGCGCCCAGAAGCTGCTCTTCAGCGCCACGCTCGACAAGGGCGTCGCGAAGCTCGTCGACGAGTTCCTGGTGAACCCCGCCGTGCACGAGGTCGCCGGCGAGGACCAGGCCAGCGCCACCATCGACCACCGCGTGCTCGTCATCGAGCAGCGCGACAAGACAGCCGTCATCGAGCAGCTCGCCTCGGGCGAGGGCAAGACCCTGGTCTTCGCGCGAACGCGCGCCTTCGCCGAGCAGCTCGCCGACCAGCTCGAAGACGCGGGCATCCGCTCGACGAGCCTGCACGGCGACCTGAACCAGGCCCGCCGCACGCGCAACCTGCAGATGCTCACGAGCGGCCGGGTCAACGTGCTCGTCGCGACGGACGTCGCCGCCCGCGGCATCCACGTCGACGACATCAGCCTCGTCGTTCAGGCGGACATGCCCGACGAGTACAAGACCTACATGCACCGCTCCGGTCGCACGGGTCGCGCGGGCAAGCAGGGCACCGTCGTGACGCTCATCACGCGTCCGCGCCGTCGCCGCATGGAGGAGCTGCTCGATCGTGCCGAGATCGAGGCCGAGATGATCGAGACGCGCCCCGGCGACCGTCTGATCGACCAGCTCGCCGCCGCGCAGGCGTAAGAGGAGCACACGGAGCCGAGGAGGCGCGGGTCGGGTACCCGCGCCTCCTCGGCTCCTTCGCGTTCCGGCGGCCCTTGCGGCGGGTCCGCGTCATCGGCGGCGGGTCAGCGCTGACCCGCCCCGGATGACGGGAACCCGCCGCACTCGGGGGCCGGAGCCACGGCACCGGGTCAGCGGCGGTCGAGGAGGCCCCGCACGTACGAGGCCTGCCCGATGTGCTGGCTGCAGTCGCCGAGGATGCTGACGAGGCGGGCTCCGGCGGTGACGGGGGGATCCCACTGGTCGTCGACCACGTCGGTGTACGACGCGGCGTCTAGGCCCTCGAGGTAGCCGCGGGTCCGCAGCGTCACCGCCTCGAGGTAGCCCACCAGCAGCTCGGCCTCGACTCGGACCTCGCCCGCCTCGACGGCGCTCTGCCCGTAGCCCATCTCGCCGGGAGCGAAGGGCAGCGCGAAGGCGTCGACCCAGCCGTCGACCACCCAGACCTGCTCGCCCGCGGCGAGGTCGGCGATCTGGACGTCCTGCCCGCGGGCGGTGTGCCAGACGAGCCAGGCGATCGAGTTCGCCTCCGAGTCGGGGCGCCACGCCAGGTCGTCGACGGTGAGCCCGGTCACCGCCTCACGGGCGATTGCGGGGAGGCGGTCGAAGGCTTCGATGAGGACGTCGGACGGAGTCATCGCCCCAGGCTACGAGCCGAGGGCGGACCGCGGTCAGTGCAGTTCGTCGAGCCCGGTGCTCGCGCGGTTGCGCAGCGAGTCGGCGAGGGCGTTCGTCACGGTCGCGTAGAACTCGAGGAAGTGGGGGTCGATCGCCTCGCGGAAGGCGAGCCGGTAGACCTGCGCGACGTCGGCGATGGCCTTCTCGCCCCGCGGCGCCAGCTCGAGGACGGTGCTGCGCCGGTCGGTGGGGTGCGCGACACGTCGCACGTAACCGCCCGTGTCGAGCCGGTCGATGAGGCTCGTGGTCGCGCCTGTCGAGAGATCGACGTACTCGGTGACCATCTTGGGCGTGACCTCGTCGGTGCTCGCGAGGAACACGAGGGCGCGGATGTCGGTGACGCCGAGACCGAGCTGGGCCGCCACGAGCTTGATCACCGCGGTGTTGCTCTGCTCGAGTCGACTGAAGGCGCGGACGGCTGCGGTCACGTCGACCCGGCCGTCGTCGTCGCGCGGCGGCGTCGAGCCGCGCTCGGGCTGGGGAGAGACATCGGTCATGGTCGTGCGCCGCTCGTCGGGTCGTTGGTACGGAGGTCAAGTATCTCACTCATCAAGATACCCCCCGCTCTGGGGTCGGCACGCGACTTGCACACGCTTCGATGCGCAAGTATCTTGATTGTCGTACCACTTGGGAAGCGAACAACTCGGGTAACGAACTACTCGAATCTCGTATTACTCGGATTCCGAGCACATCCCACCCCGACTCACACCGACACTTCCCGCTGACCACTTGGAGCACACGATGTCCCGTCCCACCCCCCGCATGACCCGCCTCGCCGCCTGGATCGCCATCCCCGCCGCCCTCGTCGCCAGCGGCGTCGTCGTCTCGCAGGCCTCGTACTCGGCCTTCTCGTCGACCACCGTCAACCCCACCAGCAACTGGACCGCGGGCAGCGTCGCCCTCACCGACGACGACAGCAACACCGCGCTGTTCACCGCCTCGAACCTGAAGCCGGGCTCGACGGGCAGCAACTGCATCGCCGTCACGTCGTCCGGATCGCTCGCCTCGACCGTCAAGCTCTACGGCACGAACGCCAGCACCACCAACAACCTCGCCTCGAACATCACGCTGAGCGTCGTCCAGGGCACGGGCGGCGGCTTCGGCACCTGCGCCGGCTTCACCCCCTCGGCCGCCGGTTCGTCGCTCTACTCGGGCACGCTCGCCGCGTTCGGCACCTCGTCCACCAACTTCTCCAACGGAGTCGGCAACTGGGCCCCCACCGGCACGGCCGCCGAGACCCGCGTCTACCAGGTGACCTACACGGTCAGCCCGTCGGCCCCCAACAGCACCCAGGGCGGCACCGCGGCCCTCGGCCTGACCTGGGAAGCCCAGAACAGCTGATCTCCGAGCTCTCCCGAGCTCGTCAGGCTCCCGCCGCCGACCGACCTCCCCCCCCCCCGGGTAGGTCGACGGCGGGGCACACGATCCGACACCCCGAACCGGTCGGATCGACCCCGGCCACGGCGGCCCGAACCGCCGAGGCCACTCCGGTCACGGCGGCCCGAACCGCCGAGACCACCCCGAGCGCGGCGGCCCGAACCGCCGCGCCGCAGCACCACGCCGAGCGCGGCGGCCCGAACCGCCGCGCCGCAGCACCACACGCACCACCCGCACCAGGCACGACCCGCTCCGGCACCACCGCTACCCGCACCGTTCCACCCGCACCGTTCCACCCGCACCGCACCTCCTGCACCATCCGCTCCACCCGCACCACCGCACCACCGCACCACCACCCCCACCCGACAGTCCCGCCGAGAGAGGCGCCCCGTGACCTCGATCGACCTGAAGCTGCGCCCCTCCCGGGCCGCGGCGGCCGCGTCGATGACGGTCCCCCGGGGCGCCTCCGGCTCGTGGCCGCACTGGGTCCGACTCCTGCTCGCGACGCTGGCGCGCACCGTGCTCGGCACGCTGATCGGCCTGCTGCTCTGGGCCGCCGGCCCCGCCATCATCGGCTGGACCCCCACCACCGTGATGACCGGCAGCATGGAGCCCCGCATCAGCCCCGGCGACATCGTCGTGGCCAAGCCGGTCGCCGAGACCGACATCCACCGCGGCCAGGTGCTGCTGTTCGACGACCCCGACAAGGCCGACCACCTGCGTCTGCACCGCTACCTCGAGAACGGCACGGGTGCCGAGATCGTCACGAAGGGCGACGCCAACCCGGCGGCCGACTCGACCCCGATCGCTCGGAGCGCCGTCGTCGGCGTGGGGTTCCTCCGCGTGCCGTACCTCGGCATGCCGTTCGTCTGGGCGGCCGGCGGGCAGTACGGTCACCTGATCGTCGTCGGCAGCCTGCTGCTCCTGCTCGTCGGAGCCTCGCGTCTCGACCGCGATCTGCACCGTGACGCCAAGGAGGCGCGGGTCCCGTCGATCACGGCCACCCGCAGGTGGTTCCCGGCTTCCGCGTCCGCCACCAGCGCCTCCTCGGTGGCCGTGCACCCGGTCGGCGCCTCCGTGCCTGCCCCGTCCTCTTCCGGCCGGTCCTCCTCCGCGGCGACCCGTCGGGCCGTCCGCCGCCGCGAGCGTCGTCTCCGCCGACTGCGCGGTGCCGCCGGTGCGCTCGCCGTCGTGGGTGCGGCCTCGGGTCTCGCCCTCACCCTCGTGATCGGCGGCGGCGCCGGTGCCGCGTACTCGGCGCCCGTCGCGAACCCGACCTCGAGCTACACCGCGGGCAGCAGCTACGACTGCCTCAAGGAGTCGTACAGCAGCGAGACCTCGTACGGGTTCCCGTACAACGAGCTCTCGGGCACGACCACCACCGACGGCAGCGCCTTCGCCCGAGTCGGCACGCTGACCTCGGGTGCCTCGTTCGTGACCGGCTCGTGCGCGAGGAACGACAGCCCCTCGCTGCTGCTCGACGGATCGACCGGCCAGGTCACCACGGCCGTGAACCTCACCGGTCAGGCGTCGTTCACCGTCGAGACCTGGTTCAAGACGACCTCGACCCGTGGCGGTGCGCTCGTCTCGTTCACGCCCAACCAGACCGGCACGGCCACCAGCGCCGACCGCGCGCTGTTCGTGACGAACGCGGGCAGGATCGCCTTCGGCGTCCGCCCCACGACCTCGACGGTCAAGACGCTGACGACCCCCGCCGCGTACAACGACGGCGCCTGGCACCACGTCGTCGCCACCCTCTCGAGCAGCACGGGTGCGGTCGTGTACGTCGACGGCACCGCCGTCGCCAGCGACTCGACGTCGCGCACGGCGCAGAGCGCGACGGGTTTCTGGCGTGTCGGCTACGGCCCGCTCGGCAACTACACCGGAGCCCCGACCAGCGCGTTCTTCGCAGGGCAGGTCGACGGCACCACGATCTACAACAACTCGGCCCAGACGGCCGCGACCGTGCAGTCCCGGTTCGCCGCCGGGCACTGACGCGCCGCCTCGCCCCACCCTGCGAGACTCGACGCATGCCCCTTCAGATCAACGACGTCTACGTCGACGGCCGCCTGCACGTCTCGCCCGAGACGCTCGACGACACGTACGCCGCACTCGCCGACACCGGCGGCACGGCGTGGGTCGTGCTCTCGGAGCCGGACGCCGCCGAGCTCGACTCGCTGGCCCGCCAGTTCGACCTGCACGAGCTCGCCATCGAGGACGCCGGGTCAGGGCATCAGCGCGCCAAGCTCGAGCGGTACGGCGCGACGCTCTTCGTCGTCGTCCGCCCGGCGGTCTACCTCGACGACGAGGAGACCGTGGCGTTCGGCGAGATCCACGGCTTCGTCGGCGAGAACTTCTTCGTCGGCATCAACCACGTGTCGCACATCGACGCCCGCCACGTCAGCCGCGGGGTCGCCCGCCTGCGATCGAAGCCCGACCTGCTCGGCGCCGGGCCGCAGGCCATGCTGTGGGCACTGCTCGACGCCGTCGTCGACGCCTACAAGCCCGTCATCGACGGCCTCGAGAACGACATCGACGAGATCGAGCAGCAGCTGTTCGCCGGCGAGCCGGGCGTCTCGCGGCGCATCTACGAGCTGTTCGGCGAGGTCGCCGACTTCCAGAAGGCGTCGCGTCCGCTGATCGCGATGCTCGACGGTCTGCTGCGCGGCGGCGAGAAGTACCGGGTCGGCACCGAGCTCGAGCGCCGACTGCGCGACGTGCAGGACCACGTGATCCGCGTCGTCGACCGCGCCGACACGTTCCGCGCCGTGCTGCAGAACGCGCTGGCGCTGAACGCCACCCTCGTCGCCCAGGACTCGAACGAGGTCACGAAGCGCATCTCGGCCTGGGCCGCGATCCTGTTCGCCCCGACCCTGGTCGGCGCGATCTACGGCATGAACTTCGACGTCATGCCCGAGCTGCACTGGGCCTGGGGGTACCCGTTCGCGTTGGGTCTCATGGTCGCCATCGCGGGCGGGCTGTTCGGGGCGTTCCGCTGGAAGCGCTGGCTCTAGCGCTCTCGCGCCCCGTCGCGCGATCGAGTGGTCGGAAGATGCTCTTCGACGCGAGCGGAAGAGCATGTTCTGACCACTCGATCCCGTGGTGGGCGAGAGTGGACGGGCGAGCGCATCCGCTCTCTCAGCGGGCGGCGTCGAGCACCTCGTCGAGTCGGGGCCCGAGCACTCGCGCGAAGCCGTCGGTGAGGTGGTTCGTGTCGCGGAAGGCGAGCGAGTTCCAGACCACGGGCGAGCACGTCTCGGTGCACATCCAGTCGAGCGTCGGGACGTAGCGAACCCGCGACCGCTCGGCCGCACCCCGGTCCGCCGCCGTCGCCGGCGCGTCGACGAGCGCCTCCACCGGTGCCGAACAGGCGGCGACGTCGTCGAGATGGGACGAGAGGCAGAGCGGGGGGCGATCGGGCCACCGCGGGACGTCGCCCAGCACGACGACGCGCGTCGAGTCGGGGAGGGCGTCGACGAACCGTTCGAGCCCCGTCGCCCACTCGCGTTCGAAGTCGTCGGGCGACCGCGCGACCAGCCGGTACCCGCTGACGGCGTGCGAGACCACGACCGTGTCGACGGGCTCTTCGACGAGCGTCGCCACGACGTCGTCCCGCCAGCTCGCGCACTCGGTGTAGTCGCGGGCGGCGTGCGGATGCTCGAGCACGAGCTCGACCACCGGGCACGCCAGCTTCGTGTGCACGATCAGCTCTTCGCCCCGTCGCTCGACCCGGTCGCGCAGCGGCGTGAACCACTGCGCGGCGTGCGAGTCGCCGACCAGGGCCGTCGTCGGCCCGTCGGGGTCGCCGAACGAGCAGCCGAGCGCCGCGACGACCTGGTAGTCGGCGTGGCAGCCGTCGGCGTAGATCGTCGGGATCGATTCGTCGACGTCCGCGAGCCCGGGGGAGAGATCGGCGGGCACGACCGTCGCCGCGACCGGCCCGGCCCGGACGTCGTCGGCCGTCGGGGAGGCCAGCACGACGTCCGTGGACAGCACCGGGTCTGCCAGAGCCGCACCGGAGGTTCCGACGACCAGGGCGGCGGTGGTCAGGCCCGCGACGGCGATGGTCCGTGGGCGGCGGGTCGCCAGGCGGGGAGTCAGACGGTTCTCGAGGGTGACGTGGGTGAGCGCCGCCAGGACGACGGAGCAGACCGCGGCCGCGACGAACTCGCCCGGGCGGATGTCGCGTCCGAGCGCGAGAGTCGGGACGACGAGCAGCGGCCAGTGCCACAGATAGAGCGGATAGGAGATGTCGCCGACCCTGGTCAGCGGCCGCCACGAGAGCACGCTCGAGACCATCGGCAGACGATCCGCCCCGACCGAGTCCGCCGCGTCCGAGTCCGCGGCGGCGTCCGAGCCCGCCCCGACCGAGCCCGCGGCGATCACCGCGGCCGTGCCCAGCACCGGCAGCAGCGCCGCCGCCCCGGGGAACACCGTCGACTCGTCGAGCAGCACGACGGCCGAGGCGATCGCGGCGAGCCCGAGCCACCCCGTGACCGTCGCGAGCAACCGGGGCACCCCGCCCAACCGGGGTACCGCGCCCAGTCGGGGCACCCCGCCCAACCGGGGCACCCCGCCCAGCCGTCCGGCGCCGACGGCGAGCAGCGCCCCGGCCCCGAGCTCCCACGCGCGCGACGGCAGCGCGAAGAAGGCCCAGGGCTGCGACACCGTGACCAGCCAGAGGCAGAGCACGAAGGAGGCGGCGGTCGCCACCCCCAGGACGACGGCGAGCAGGCGCCGCCCCGCCACCGCGAGCACGGCGACGAGCGCCAGGGGCCAGACCAGGTAGAACTGCTCTTCGACGCCGAGCGACCAGAAGTGCTGGAAGACCGAGGGCTCGCTCGCGCTCAGGTACCGGGTGCCCGAGCGGGCGAAGTCGATGTTCGCGACCCCGACGGTCGCCAGGAGCGCCTCGCGGGCGGTCGACCGCCAGAGCAGCGGCGGCATCCAGACGACGCACGCGGCGACCGTGGCCGCGACCACCAGCAGAGCCGGCGGCGCGAGCCGGGCCACCCGCCGCGACCAGAACCGCGCGAGCGACACCCGGCCCGTCCGGGCGTGCTCGCGCAGCAGATTGCCGGTGATGAGGAACCCCGAGACGACGAAGAACACGTCGACCCCCGCGTACCCGCCCGAGAGTCCGGGCACCCCGAAGTGGTACAGGAGCACCGCGATGACGGCCACCGCCCGGAGCCCCTGGATGTCGGCGCGACGAGGGTGTGCGGCGGAGACGTGCATCCCGTCAGGCTATAACATCACGACCCCTATGCGTCGACCCGGGCGCCGCCCCCCACCTCACCGCGCCCCGCCTCCGCACCCGCCCCGCCTCACCGAGCGATCGGGTTCGCCAGCGTGCCCGCGTAGATCAGCGACGACGACTGCGCCGCCAGATCGACCATCTGCCGGGCGTCGCGCAGCTGCAGCCGGTTGAGGCACGAGTGGTCGAACCGGTCGACGCGCAGGTCGAGCGCGTCGGTCAGCGCCGGGTGCTCGTCGGCGTGCCGGTCGACGCACTCCGCGACGAGCCGCCAGAACTCGCGGGCCGGCAGCACCCCGTCGTCGTCGAGGGCCGCCGCGAGGTAGCGGAACACCCCGTCGAAGACGTCGGTGAACACGGCCAGCGCCTTCTCGCGGTCGTCGACGGGCTGCACGATGCGCTCTACCAGGGGCGGCACGTCGCGGGGAGCCAGCAGCACGACCTCCTCGCCGATGTCCTTCATGAACACCGCCGTCGGCACGTGCCCCTCGAGCACCAGGATGAGGTTCTCGCCGTGCGGCATGAACGCCAGCTCGTGGGCGCGGAGGCAGTGCACGACCGGTCGCAGGTAGGCGTGCAGGTACGAGCGCACCCAGTCCGCGGCGCGCATCCCCGACGCCCGGACGAGCGCCGACGCCAGCAGCCCGCCGGCCGCATCGCGGTGCAGCAGCCCCGCCATGGTCATGAGCCTCTCGCCCGGGGTGGTCAGGGGCACCGGGCTCTCCCGCCAGAGCGCCGCGATCATCTTGCGCTGCGGCGACGGGGTCGGGGTGCGGTGGTAGGCGTCGCCGGTGTAGCCGATGGAGGCGCGCTCCCTCAGGATCCGGAACCGCGCCTCCTGCAGGGTCGCATCGTCGGCGACGAGCCCGTGCACCCAGTCGTTGATCGCGGGCGTCGGCCGCATGTAGGCGGGCGACAGCCCCCGGAGGAACCCCATGTTCTGGATCGCCAGCGCCGTCTTCACGTAGGCCCGCTCGGGGTGCGACCGGTTCGCGAGCGTGCGGATCGACTGCTGCGCCTGGTAGTCGTCGTCGCCCTCGCCGAGCAGCACGAGGTCGCGCCGGGCGACGTCGGGCGCGAACGTGATCGCGACGCGGTGCTGCCACTGCCAGGGGTGCACGGGCAGGTAGTGGTAGTCGGCCGGGTCGAGGCCCTTGGCGGCCAGGGTCGCGGCGAACCGCGCGAGGGTCCGCTCGCCGAGCTCGGCGCCGAGCAGCGTCTGCTCGTCGAGTCCGTCGCCGAGCGCGAGATGCGTGCCCGACCGGCGGGCGGCCAGCCAGACGAGGCGGATGGCAGCCGCGGTCTCGGGTGCGTAGGCGCGGAACTCGTCGAGCCCGAAGCCGATCCGCCCGTTCGCGGCGACGAACGCCGGGTGGCCCTCCGTCATCGCCGCCTCGATGGTCTGGAAGTCGGCCGTGGTCAGCTGCTCCGCCGTCGGGCCGCCCTGCAGGCGCTTCGCGGCCGCGCTCGCGAGCGTCGACGAGAGCTCCTCGAGGTAGACGGCCATCAGCTCGTCGGGCAGCCCCAGCACGCTCTGCAGCTCGGCGATCAGCTCGAGCGCGTCGAGCTCGGCGGGTGCTCCGTCGATCTCGCGCGCGACGCTCGGCTCGTCGACCACCCAGTGCTCGAGCTCGTGAACCCGGGCGCGGAACCGGTAGACGACGACCGGGCGCGCCGACGCCGCCCCCACCGAGGAGGCGCGGGTCGGGTCGCCGGGGCCGCCCACCCCCTCGACGGTCAGCGACCACCACCCGCCGCCCTCGTCGTGCGGGGCGACGAGTCGCTCGTGCGAGAACTCGGACAGCGACTTGGCGACCAGGTGCCGGTGGGCCCAGCCCAT
Source organism: Frigoribacterium sp. CFBP9030 (assembly GCF_034045195.1). Classification (NCBI taxonomy): domain Bacteria; kingdom Bacillati; phylum Actinomycetota; class Actinomycetes; order Micrococcales; family Microbacteriaceae; genus Frigoribacterium; species Frigoribacterium sp. CFBP9030. Next base: position 119,237 of record NZ_JAXCWG010000007.1, on the reverse strand, counting down.
CGGCCCGGGTGCGAGGTGGGCGGCCGCGGCGTCGTCACGGGTGAGCACCGACAGCCGTGCGCGCTTGTCGGGCAGGTCGACGTCGCCGACCGCGCGGAACCCGACCTCGTCGTTCTTCACGGCGATGCGGATGTTCTCGACGTCGGGCTCCACCACGATCCGCCGCGCGTCGAGCCGCTCGAACACGAAGCGCACCACCGTCGCCATGATCGCCGACGTGAGACCCGGCACCCGCTGCTCGGGCGGCGGCGCCGGCGCGACGAGCAGGTGCATCCCCACATCGCCCGGCTCGGCGTCGTGCACCTCGGTCAGCAGCACGTGGGCCGGATCGTAGGTCTCGACGAAGAACATCGGCTCGCCGTCGACGCGGCCGAGCCAGGCGTCCTGGTGCGGGTCGGCTGTCACCGCGGCGACGTACCGGCGCACCTCGTCGGTGCTGACCCCGACCATGCCCCACGACTCCGACGCCGGGTGCGACAGCCAGCGACGCAGCGGCACGGCGAACGGCTCGGGGTCGAACGGCTCGAGGGTGACCAGACCGCAGGAGGCGCGGTGCGGGAACGGCGCGACCCGCGCCTCCTCGGCGACGACGGGCGGGGCGGTGAGGACGCTCATCGGGCGACCTCCCCGGTGGGCAGGCCGAAGGTCTGGAAGACCGTGCGGCGTTCGACGGCGTAGACCTCGCGACCGGTGATCGCCGCGATGATGCTCGAGGCGCGCCAGGCCGCGAAGCCGAGGTCGGGGGCGGTGAGGCCGTGGGTGTGCTCCTCGGCGTTCATGACGAGGAGGCGGCCGGCGCCGGCGGCGTCGATCGAGTAGTCGCGGGCGACGGCGAGGCGGCCCCGCCCGTCGCGGGCCACCCGGTCGCCGAGCGGATCGAGGAACCCCGGGACACGCGGCGCGTACCCCGTCGCGAGCACGAGCGCGGCGGTCTCGCGCAGGGTCGTCGTGCCGAGCTGGGCGTGCCGCAGGGTCAGGGTGAAGACCTCGCGGTCGGCGTGCCACTCGGCGGCGACGAGCTCGGTCTCGGTCAGCAGGGTCGTGTCGAGCGGGCCCGCGAGGGTGAGCCGGTAGAGCGTCTCGTGGATGTCGTCGACCAGCTCGCCGCTGATGCCCTTGTAGAGGCTGCGCTGCTCGCGACCCAGCCGATCGCGCTCGTCGGGCGGCAGCGCGTGGAAGTGGTCGGTGTACTCGGGACTGGTCAGCTCGAGGGTGAGCTTCGTGTACTCCATCGGGAAGAACCGGGGCGAGCGGGTGACCCAGTCGAGGCGGTGACCGGTCTGCGGCGCGGACGCCGCGCCTCCTCGGGTCGTGTCGAGCAGGTCGCGGTAGATCTCGGCGGCGGACTGCCCGCTGCCGACGATCGTGACCGAGTCGGCGTCGCGCAGCCGATCGCGCTCGCCGAGGTAGTCGGCGCTGTGCACGACGGGGCCCTCCAGCCCGCGGACGGCGTCGGGGAGGCGCGGCTCGGTGCCGATGCCGAGCACGACGTGCCGGGTGCGCCACGCCTCGCGCTCTCCGGTCGCGGTGCGCTCGGCCTCGACCAGCAGGGTGCCGTCGTCGAGCTCGGTGACCGCGGTGACGCGCCGCCCCCAGCGCAGGGTGTCGAGCTGATCGGCGACCCAGCGGCAGTAGGCGTCGTACTCGGCACGCAGCGGGTAGAAGCTCTCGCGGATGTAGAACGCGTAGAGACGACCGGTCGCCTTGAGGAACGCCAGGAACGAGAAGCGCGAGGTCGGATCGGCCATCGTCACGAGATCGGCCAGGAACGGCACCTGGATCGTCGCGCCCTCGATCATCATCCCCGGATGCCAGCGGAACCCGTCGGCGGCGTCGACGAAGACGGCGTCGAGATCGTCGAGCGGATCGGTGAGCGCGGCGAGACCGAGACCGAAGGGGCCGATGCCGATGCCGACGAGGTCGTGGACGTGGTCGGGGATGCGTGCGGCGTCGGCCCGTGCTCGGTCGGCGGTGCGTGCGGCGGTCATCGGGCCGACCCCTCGGTGGTCGGCGCGGTGGCGGCGAGGTCGTCGCTCTCGAGCAGGGCGGCCGAGGAGGCGCGGATCAGGTCGAGCACGTCCGTCACGTCGGTGAGACGCGACTCGGGATCCAGCAGCGTCAGCTTGAGGCAGGGGCGCCCGTCGACGACGGTCTTGGCGACGACGGCCCGACCCGACTCGAACAGCACCCGACGGACGAGCGGCACGAGCCGGTCGGCGGTCTCGTCGTCGACGTGCGACGGCTGCCAGCGGAACAGCACCGTGCTGAGCTGGGTCTCGGCGAGCAGATCGAACTCGTCGTCGTCGCGGAGGACCCCGTGCACCTCGGCGGCCAGGTCGACGACGCGGTCGACCAGCGCGCCGACCTCGTCGGCGCCGAGGGCGCGGAGGGTCGCCCAGAGCTTCAGCGCGTCGAAGCGGCGGGTGGTCTGCAGAGACTTCGCGACCTGGTTCGGCTCGGGGTCGGCGAGCGGGTTGAGGTAGTCGGCGTGCCAGGCGACCGGGTCGAGGTCGCGGCCGTCTCGCACGACGATCGCGCTCGACGACACCGGCTGGAAGAACGTCTTGTGGAAGTCGACCGTCACCGAGCGGGCGCGCTCGATGCCGTCGAGCAGCCGCCGACGGGTGGGCGACACCAGCAGGCCCCCGCCGTAGGCGGCGTCGACGTGCAGCCAGACGCCGGTGCGGTCGCAGACGTCGGCGATGGCCGCGAGCGGGTCGATGCAGCCGCGGTCGGTGGTGCCGGCCGTCGCGACGACGGCGATCGGCAGATGCCCGGCCTGCACGAGCGCGTCGAGCGTGACGTCGAGGGCGTCGGGGCGCATCCGCCCGGCTCCATCGGTGGGGACGGTGACCACGGCGTCGTCGCCGAGACCGAGCAGACGCGTCGACTTCTGCACGCTGAAGTGGCTCTCGGCCGTGGCGATCACGACCATGCGGGCCAGCAGATCGTGCAGCGACGGGGAGCGCGGGGCGGAGCGGCGGCCGGGGGCCTCCTGCTGCTGGACCCGCGCCTCCTCGGCTCGGGTCTCGGCTCGGGCCGTGGCGGTGGCGCGCTCACGGGCGAGGAGGAGCGCGTGCAGGTTCGACTGCGTGCCTCCCGAGGTGAAGACGCCGTCTCGGGTCGCCGGGTCGAAGCCGATGCGGCCCGCGGTCCAGTCGACGAGTCGGCGCTCGATCAGGGTGCCGACGGCGGACTGGTCGTAGGTGTCGACCGACGGATTGATCGCGGCGAGCACCGCCTCGGCGGCGACCGCGGGGATCGCGACCGGGCAGTTGAGATGCGACTGGTAGGCCGGGTCGTGGAACCAGACGGCGTTCGCGGCGAAGAGCTCGTCGACCTCGCGGAGGGCGTCGGCCGTGCCGGTGCCGGGGGCGTCGAGGTCGACCGCGTCGACGCGGCGCTGCAGCTCGGCGCGGCTCTCGCCCGAGAAGGGCTGCCGGGTCGTGCGGAAGCGGTGCGCGAGACGGTCGACGACGGCGGTCGTCTCGGCGGCGTAGGCATCGGCGGTGGAGGCGTTCAGCAGATCGGACACGGTGCTCCCGGTGGTGCGTGGACGCCGCCAGGCTCTCTGACGGCGCCGCCCAGGTTAGGTAAGGCTCACCTAAGTGTCAAGCGCTGGGTGCGGCTGCTGCGGCGTGTCGCGGGATGATGAAACCGGCTCATGATCAGGGGTTCAGGTGATGTCCTCCGAAAGGGCGACGAAGGGGCGCGCACGGGGTCAGACGGCTGTGACCTCCAGCAGCACGAGGCTCTCGGGGAACAGCACCGGCGCCTGCACCCCGCCGAGGCGGAGGGCGCGCCCGGGCACGACCACGCCCTCGACGGCCCACGCCAGCGCCGACTGCCCGGGCCCGCCGAGGGCCCCGGTCGGCTCGGCCAGCGCGACGCGGTACATCCGCTCGTCGTCGAGGCCGGGCAGGGTCATCGGCCCGGGCGGGTAGCTGGCGCTCGCCGTCACCTGCGTGAACGTGTAGAGCGCATGCCGCCGGTCGGGCGACACGACGCCGCGCAGGTCCATCGACGCGTCGGGCAGGTCGGCGTGCACGGCGGTGCCGTGGTGCAGCAGCTCGCGGTGGCGCTTGTGGGTCGCCACCCAGCTCGTCAGCTCCGCCTCGACCTCGGGGTCGAGGCTCGAGATGTCCCACTCGATGCCGAAGTGCCCGGGCAGCGCGACGCCCGCGCGCAGCGACAGGTCGTGGCGGCGTCCGGTCGAGTGCGACCTGGGGCCGCTGACATGGGCGCCCATCAGCTCGTAGGGCACCAGCAGGTTCGTGTACTTCTGGATCGTCAGGCGCTCGATCGGGTCGATGCAGTCGCTCGCCCAGATCCGATCGGTCCGGGCGAGGATCCCGAGGTCGACCCGCGCTCCACCCGATGCGCAGCTCTCGATCTCGACCGCAGGGTGCCGGCGGCGCAGCTCGTCGAGCAGTGCGTACAGCGCGACGACGTTCTCGTGGACCGCGGGGTGCGCGGGCGACCCGGCCCCCGCCTCCATCAGGTCCCGGTTGTGATCCCACTTCAGGTAGGCGATGTCGTTCTCGCGCAGCAGCGAGTCGAGGCGCTCGAGCAGGTAGGCCGACATGTCGGCGTTCGACAGGTCGAGCACCTGCTGCTGGCGCCCGGACATCGGGAGGCGCGGGCCCGGCCCGAGGATCCACTCGGGGTGCGCACGGGCCAGGTCGGAGTCGGGGCTGACCATCTCGGGCTCGACCCACAGGCCGAACTGCAGACCGAGACCGGTGACGTGCTCGATGATCGGGGCGAGGCCGTCGGGCCAGACCTCGTCGTCGACGTACCAGTCGCCGAGCGCCGACGTGTCGTCGCGGCGACCGCGGAACCAGCCGTCGTCGAGCACGAAGCGCTCGGCGCCGACCCGCGCCCCGGCGTCGGCCAGGGCGCTCAGGCGGGCGAGGTCGTGGTCGAAGTAGACGGCCTCCCAGGTGTTGAGGGTGACGGGCCGCGTCGACGACGGATGCTGCGGACGGGAGCGCAGGAGGCGGTGGTACCGACCCGAGAGCTCGGTCAGCCCGTCGCCCCACGAGCCGAGCGCCTCGGGGGTCTCGTAGCTCTCGCCCGGGCCGAGTCGGACCTCGCCGGGGGCGAGCAGCTCGGACACCCGGGTGACGACCGCGCCGGCTATCGTCTTCTCGACGCCGACACGGTGGTTGCCGCTCCAGGCGAGGTGGACGGCGTGGACGAGACCGCGCTCGAAGCCGAAGCCGGGGGTGCCGGCGGCGAGCACGAGGGTGGCGTCGGCCCCGGGGCGACCGCGGCGGCTCTCGCGGTCGTAGCGCCCGACGGTCAGCGCGTGGCGCTGGGGGGTGCGCTCGCGCAGGTGCCGACCCGTGGTGTCGAGCACTTCGCTGGCGGTGTGCGGCAGCGGGAAGCTCGCGGCGAGCTCGTGCAGGTCGTAGACGTCGTCGCCGGTGTTCGTCAGGCGGAGGGTCTGGTGCAGCAGGCCGTGCTCGTCGAGCCGCAGATCGACGCCCAGACGGAGGCCCGCGTCGTCGTCGTCGGCGGTGATGGTGAGCGCGGTGACGGTGGGCGCCGCGCCGACGGAGGCGGCGTCGGCGTCGGTGTCGGTGGCGGTCTCGGTGACGGTGAAGGCCGGAGCGAACGCCGCACCCGCGCGACTGCCGATCAGGCCCGGAGTGCCCTGCCAGCCCTCGTGCTCGAGCGGCAGCACCGTCAGGCGCGCGGGGTGGTCGAGACCACCCGAGACGCGCTGGGGGCGGGCCGCTGCGACCAGGCCGACCAGCGCCTCCTCCGAGATGTCGCCGAGATCGGGGCCCCAGTAGACGAAGCCGGGCAAGGCGCCACGGGGGACGTCGAGCACGACGCTCGTGCCGCCGAGCCGGAGGTGCAGGGCAGGGGTCGAGTCGTCGTCGCGTCGTCGCATGGATTATTTCTATGGCGAAACGAATAGGCGTGTCAAGTCACGAGGGCGGGTTCGTCGCACGTCTCGTCCCCCATAAGGGGGACTCGATACTCGTGAGTATCGACTGCTATCTTCTGAACCGACGGCGGTGTAGCCACGCGGATATCCGGCCCGAACCGGATGTCCTCCCCCTGCGTGACGCCCGCCCGACGATCTGCACGACCCTCGAACCCCCGCGAGGTCGTGAGTTCGGATCGACGGGCACTCGCCGTCCGTGGCGGTCGCCGCCGAGAAGGGCCTTACCCACCCGCTCGGCGGCGCCGCACACCCTCGCTCGACGCCGCGAAATGCGAGCGCGCGAGCCCGCGAGACGCGGGCGTCAGTCGCGGGGGTGCAGCACCCGCTCGAGCAGCTCGAGGTCGATCTTGACGTGCTCGCGCGCGATGCCCGCCGCCTCCGTCGCCCGACCGCCGCAGATCGCGTCGACCAGCGCCTCGTGATCGCCGAGCGCCCGCAGCTCCATCTCGCGCATGCCGTCGGGGCCGCCCCAGAGGTGGGCCGGCGCCGCGATGCTGACCCGCGCCTCCAGGGCGAAGAGGACCTCGCGCAGCGTCGTGTTGTGCGCCGCCTCGGCGATCGCCACGTGCAGCAGGGCGTCGGCCCGCTGCGACGCCCGGCCCGACTCGGCTTCGCGGTAGCCCTCGAGGCGCTCGCGCAGCTCGGCGGCGTCGGCGGGCGTGTGGTTCTCGGCGGCGGCCTCGGCGATCGTCCCGTGCAGTCGCCCGATCGCCTCGCTCGTGTCGCTGAGGTCCGCCCAGCGCGCCCCGAGGGTCCGCTGCGCGATGGCGTCGGACGACGTCGTGTGCTGCTCGCGGACGAACGACCCGCCACCGCGCCCGCGCTGGGTCTCGATCATGCCCTGCTCGACGAGTCGGGCGAGCGCGGCCCGGACGGTCATGCGCCCGGCGCGCAGCGATGCGGCGAGGTCGCGCTCGGGAGGGAGGCGCTGGCCGGGCAGGTACTCGCCGGTCGCGATGGCGGTCACCAGCCGGTCGGTCACGTCGTCGACGCGGCTCGACGACTCGACGGGCGCGGCGAGGGCGCCGGCGGGGGCGGAGGGGGCGCTGTCGGACGCCCCGGACGCCCCGGGCGCCCCGGCGTCGGCGGCCTCGCGTGGCGTCATGCGTCGACCCTCCCGAGCGGCGTTTGTTACACCCACGTTAAGTCATCGGCAAAGGTCTAGGCGCGAGACCTTTACGTGACGCACACTGTCCCGCATGTCGACGAGCACCTCCTCCACCCTCCCGTTCCGCGACGGCGTCACCTGGTACCAGGTCACGACCCCCGACCGCCCGACGCCGGGCGCGCTGCCCCTGATCGTGCTGCACGGCGGCCCGGGCATGGCCCACGACTACCTCCGCAACCTCGCGGCGCTCGCCGACGAGACCGGTCGCACCGTCGTGCACTACGACCAGTTCGGCTGCGGCCGCAGCAGCCACCGCCCCGACGCCCCCGTCGAGACCTGGAGCCCCGCCCTGTTCGTCGCCGAGTTCGACGCGGTCGTCGCGCACCTCGGGTTCGAGCGGTTCCACGTGCTCGGCCAGTCGTGGGGAGGCATGCTCGGCGCCGAGATCGCCGTGCGCCAGCCCGCGGGTCTCGCGGGTCTCGCGATCTGCAACTCGCCCGCCTCGATGCAGCTCTGGGTCGAGGGCGCGGCCGAGCTGCGGGCGCTGCTGCCGGCCGACGTGCAGGAGGCGCTGCAGCGTCACGAGGATGCGGGCACCACCACGGACCCGGAGTACCTCGCCGCGACGCAGGTGTTCTACGAGCGGCACGTCTGCCGCGTCGTCCCCATGCCTCAGGACTTCGTCGACAGCGAGGCGCAGATGGAGGCCGAGCCCACCGTCTATCACACGATGAACGGGCCCAACGAGTTCCACGTCATCGGCACGATGCGCGACTGGAGCATCGTCGACCGGCTGCCCCGCGTCACCGCCCCCACCCTCGTGGTCGCCGGCGAGCACGACGAGGCGACCCCGGCCACCTGGCAGCCGTTCGTCGACGGCATCGCCGACGTCCGGTCGCACGTCTTCGCCGGCGCGAGCCACTGCTCGCACCTCGAGCAGCCCGAGGAGTTCCGAGCCGTCGTCGCCGAGTTCCTCGCGGCGCACGACTCGGCCTGACCCGCGCCTCCCGCGCCGCACTTCCCGCGCCGCGCCTCCCGACCCGCGCCTCCTGACCGACCCGACCCGCACCTCCCCGGCTCCACCCCCGCATCCCACCCGAGCGAGAGAGCACACCATGTCCACTGGAACGACGACCGGCGCCCCCGGCGGCGAGCTGAGCAACCAGCAGCAACTCGAGCAGTACGGCTACAAGCAGGAGCTGAAGCGGTCGGTCACGACCGTCGATCTGCTCATCTACGGCCTGATCTTCATGGTGCCGATCGCGCCCTGGGCCATCTTCGGCACCGTCTACAACGCGTCGTCGGGCATGGTGCCGCTGGTCTACCTGATCGGCCTCGTCGCGATGATCTTCACGGCGCTCGCCTACGCGCAGATGGCGAAGTCGATCCCGCTCGCCGGTTCGGTGTTCTCGTACGTCGGTCGCGGCATCCACCCCATCGCCGGGTTCTTCGCCGGCTGGGCGATCCTGCTCGACTACCTGCTCGTGCCGACGCTGCTCTACGTGTTCGCCGCCGAGTCGATGATCGGGATCTTCCCCGGGAGCGCCCGGTGGATGTGGGCGCTGATCTTCGTCGCGATCAACACCGCGATCAACCTGCTCGGCATCAGCTCGATCAAGCTGATGAACCGGGTGTTCCTGGCCATCGAGGTCGTCTTCGTCGTGATCTTCGTCATCATCGCGGTCATCGCGCTGAACGACGGCACGATCCCCGGCGCCGAGTTCACCGCCGACCCGATCTGGGACTCCAGCAAGGTCACCGCGCCGCTCCTCGCGTCGGCGCTGTCGATCGCGGTGCTGAGCTTCCTGGGCTTCGACGGCATCTCGACGCTGTCGGAGGAGAGCACCGGCAAGCGCGGCGGAGCGGGCAAGGCCATGATCATCGCCCTGGTGATCGTCGCCACGCTCTTCGTCGTGCAGACCTGGCTCGCCAGCGCCCTCGCCGCCGGTCGCGACTCCTTCGGGAAGGACGAGGTCGGCAACGCGTTCTTCTCGCTGGTCGAGGCGGCGTCGAGCAGCGGCTGGTCGACGGCGTTCCTGGTCGTCAACGTGCTCGCGATCGGCATCGCCAACGCGATGGCCGCGCAGGCCGCCACCTCGCGTCTGCTCTTCTCGATGAGCCGCGACCGTCAGCTGCCCGCGTTCCTGTCCACCATCAACAGCCGCCAGGTGCCGCAGGCCGCCATCCTGCTCGTCTCGGCGCTGTCGGCCGTGCTCGTGCTGTTCTTCGTCGGCCAGATCGACCTCATCGCGTCACTGGTGAACTTCGGCGCCCTGTTCGGCTTCATGCTGCTGCACGTCTCGGTCGTCGTGCACTACGTCGTCAAGAGGAAGTCGCGCAACTGGCTGCTGCACCTCGTCGTGCCCGTCATCGGGTTCCTCATCATCGGCTACGTGCTCGTGAACGCCGCCCCCGAGGCCAAGATCGGCGGACTCGTCTGGCTCGTGCTCGGCGCAGGCGTGTTCCTCTACTACCGGAGCCGAGGAGGCGCGGCGCCGGTCATCCCGTCCGGTGCCGACCACGGTGCGACGCCGGCCACGGCCGCACCCGCCGCCGACTCCGAACGGCACGACGCATGAGCGGGGTGGAGGCGACCGCCTCGGGGGCCGGCGGGGGCGCGGGCGACCCGACCCGCGCCTCCTCGGCGGCGCGTGTCGACGGCGTCGACCACTTCCTGGGCAAGGAGCACGGGCGCCCCGGCTTCACCGCCGACGTCGAGCCCGCCCTGCGGATCACCCCCGGCACGGGCGAGCGCATCGGCTTCGAGACCAGCGACGCCGTCTACGCCGAGCTGCACGAGCACCGCGACCTCGCGAAGCTGTCGGTGCCGATCAACCCCGTCACCGGCCCCGTCTACGTCGAAGGTGCGATGCCCGGCGACGCGCTCGCCGTGACCGTGCACGAGATCCGGCTCGTGGCGCACGGCTGGTCGGTGGCGCTGCCCGGGTCGGGCGCACTGCAGCACGTGATGGGCGATGAGATGTTCACGCGCCGCGTGCCCATCGACGACGAGGGGGTGCACGTGACCGACCGGCACGTGTTCGCACCCCGGCCGATGATCGGCTGCATGGGCACCGCCCCGGCGACCGGCGAGAACTCGACGATCATGCCGGCGTACGCCCAGGGCGGCAACATGGACGTCACCGAGAACCGCGTCGGCTCGACCGTGTACCTGCCCGTCATGGTCGAGGGCGCGTACCTGTCGATCGGCGACGTGCACGCGATCATGGCCGAGGGCGAGTCGTCGTTCGTCGCCATCGAGGCGGAGGGCACGGCGGTCGTGTCGATCGACGTCGTGAAGGGGCTCTCGCTGCGGGCCCCTCGGATCGAGACGGCCGACGACTGGATCTTCGTCGGGCTGGGCGAGCCGGTGCAGGAGAGCATCCGGCGCGGGTACGAGGACGCGTTCTCGTTCCTGGTCGACGACCACGGCTGGACCCGCGGCGACGCCTACGCGGTGCTCAGCGCCGTCGGGCACTCACGGCTCGGCGGGCCGACGGGGTCGGGCGCCCCGGACCCGCTGCACCCGTTCGACGCGGTCGGCGCCGTGACGCTGCACCGGGTGCCGAAGAGCGTGCTGTAGCGCGCGCTGCGGCTCGGTGCTCAACTCGCGGTGTGCGCCAGGATCGAGCCGAGCAGATCGTTCGTCGGGAAGTTCGACTGGAAGACGTGCACGAACAGGTCGCCGCGCACGAAGTACGTGTCCGTGATGTCGGTCTGGTACTGCTCCGCCGTCTCCGACTTCTGGCACAGCCGGCCGCCCTGGGCGTCGCTGCAGGTCGCACCGTCGGCTGCCGCCAGAGACAGCAGGGAGGCGCTGGTCGCCTGATCGAGGCGCCCCATGGTCACGCCGAGACCGGTGATGTCGGCTCGCGGGTCGCGCCACAGGCAGTCGAGCGCGGCGGCCGAGTCGACGATCTGCACGAGGGTCGCGTCGGCAGGCGGCACGGTCGGCGTCCGGGCTCCTAACGGGGTGCCGTCGCGCCGGAGGTAGCCCTCGGGGTTCAGCGGGGTCTCGCCCATCGTCGCCGCGTAGGTCGCCGAGTCGACGATCTGCGTGCAGTCGGTGGGGATGTTCACGGGAGACGCGGCCGGCGTCTCGGAGGTCGTCGGGGTCGGGGTCGCCGCGCCGGTCGGCGTCGGGCTCGACTCAGGCGGAGCGGTGGGCGTCGCCGTCTCGCCGTCGTCGGGAGTCGCGCCGGCGCTGGTGCTCATGCTCGGGGTCGGGCTCGGCGTCGTGCCCCCGGACGGGCCGCCGGCGCATCCGGCCAGAGACAGCACGACGAGCGCCGAGGCTCCGAGGGTGTGCAGAGTGCGTGCGCGTGTCATGACGGATCCGTTCCCCAGGGGCCCGTGAGATCGGGCTCGCACCACCGTATTGACGAACGCGCAGCTGGCTCGTCAGTCGCGGGGATGAGTTCGCCTGCGCCGAGTCACGATCGCATCACGCCGCTGTGCGCCCTCGCGTGACGTCGGGTCGGGTCAGGCGAGGTCGGCGAAGAGGGCGGAGACGAACTCGGTGCGCTCGACCATTCCGGCCAGGCTGATCCACTCGTGGCGGGCGTGCGCCCCGCCGCCGACGCCGCCCACCCCGTCGAGCACGGCGCAGCCGAGGGCCGCGGCGAAGTTGCCGTCGCTCGCCCCGCCGACCGAGACCTCGCGCAGCTCGAACCCGAGCGTCGCGGACACCCGGGCGGCCCGCTCGTACAGGGCCGCCGTGACCGGGGTGCGCTCCATCGGAGGGCGGTTCCAGCCGCCGGTGACCTGCACCCGGGCGTTCGGGTCGTGGGGGGCGAGGTCGGCCAGCACCTGCTCGATGCGGGTCACCTCGGACGCCGACGTGACGCGCACGTCGACCGAGGCCCGGGCGTGGCCGGCCTTCACGTTGGTGCGGGTGCCGCCCTGCACGATGCCCACGTTGAGCGAGGTGCCGGCGTCGATGTCGGCCGCGGCGTGCAGCTGGAGGATGATCCGCGCCATCTCGTCGATCGCGCTCGCACCCGACCGCGGGTGCAGCCCCGCGTGCACCTCGACGCCGAACGTCTCGACCTCGAAGATGCCGACGCCCTTGCGGGCCGTCTTGACCGCTCCTTCGGCGGCGGACTCGAAGACCAGCACCGCGCCTCCTCGGCCGACCTCGGCCTCGATGACCGGCCGCGAGGCGATGCTGCCGACCTCCTCGTCGCCGTTCAGCACGATGCGGACGCCCGGCCGCGGCAGACCGAGCCGATCGGAGACCGCGATGGCGTGACCGAGCTGGATCAGCCCGGACTTCATGTCGAAGACGCCGGGCCCGGTCATGACGTCGCCGTCGATCGTCACCGGCCAGTCGGCGAGAGTGCCCTCCGACCACACCGTGTCGTAGTGGCAGAGCGCGCTGACCCACTCGGCGGAGCCCGTGGGCGAGGGGTACTCGAGCGTGACCGAGTCGCCGTAGCCCTCGACGACGCGCACCCGTCGGGCGGCGGCCGGGCCGGCGGTCGCCGTCAACCAGGACTCGATCCAGGCGAGGCCGACCGCGAGCAGGTCGACGTCGTCGGACGGCGTCTCGAGGGAGGCGTACGCCACGAGGTCCGCGATCATCCGATCGTGACGCGCCTCGACCTCGGATCGGAGGGCGGACGGGTCGATGGTGTCGTCGTTCACGGTGCGGTTCTCCTCCGGCGCTGCAGTGTCGGACCTCGACGCTACAGTGACGACGACCCACCGGCACCGCTGAGAAGGAGACCCGTGCTGATCCTGCACACGAGCGACTGGCATCTCGGTCGCACGCTGCACGGCGTCGATCTGCACGAGCACCAGTCCGCGTTCGTCGACCACCTCGTCGAGCTCGTCCGCGATCGCGGCGTCCGGGTCGTCGTCGTGGCGGGCGACGTGTACGACCGGGCGGTGCCCGCGGTACCCAGCGTGCGCCTCCTCGGCTCGGCCCTGCAGCGGCTCAGCGAGCTGGCGACCGTCGTGCTGACGCCCGGCAATCACGACTCGGCGGTCAGGCTGGGCTTCGCGGCCGAGCTGATGCGGCCCGGGCTGCACCTGCGCGCCCGGGTCGACGAGCTGGCGACACCGGTGGTCGTCGACGACGCCGACGGGCCGGTCGCGTTCTACGGGGTGCCGTACCTCGACCCCGACACCGTGCGCCACGCGCTCGCCGACGGTGCCGGCGCTGGTGCCGGTGCTGGCGACGACGGCCCGCTCGCCCGGTCGCACGAGGCGGTCGTCGCCGCCGCCATGCGACGGGTGCGCGCCGATCTCGCCGGGCGGCCAGGCACGCGGTCGGTCGTGATCGCCCACGCCTTCGTATCAGGAGGCGCGGCGAGCGAGAGCGAGAGAGACATCCGTGTCGGCGGGGTCGACTCCGTGCCCGCGGGGGTCTTCGACGGCGTCGACTACGTCGCGCTCGGGCACCTGCACGGGGCTCAGCGCGTCGGGGCGGTCGACGCCCGACCGGTCGTCCGCTACTCGGGGTCGCCGCTGGCGTTCTCGTTCGGTGAGCGGGGGCACGTCAAGTCGTCGACGCTCGTCACCCTGGCGGCCGACGGCGGTGCCACGATCGAGACCGTGCCCGCACCCGTGCCGCGGCCCCTCGTCGAGTTCGCCGACACGATCGAACGTCTGCTCGACGGCCGGTACGACCAGCACCGCGAGGCCTGGTCGCGCATCACGGCCACCGATCCGGTGCACCCCGACCGTCTCTACGCGCGGGTCCGCGAGAGGTTCCCGAACGCCCTCGCGATCCACCACGTGCCGGTGGGCGCCGTCGACGCGCCCGCCCTGAGAGCGGTGACGGTCGAGACCGACCCGGTCGAGGTCGCCGCCGACTTCGTCGCCTTCGCCTCGGGCGCCCGGGCCGACGAGCTCGAGCTCGAGATCGTCCGATCCGCGTACGAGGCGGCCAGGGCGACGGAGGGCGGCGAGTGATCCTCCATCGACTCACGCTGCGCGCCATCGGGCCGTACGCGGGCGAGCACAGCATCGACTTCGCGGCGCTCGGGGCCTCGGGCGTGTTCCTGCTCGAGGGGCCGACCGGGTCGGGCAAGTCCACGATCATCGACGCGCTCGTCTTCGCCCTCTACGGCGGTCTGGCCGGTTCGACCTCCAGCCCCGACCGGTTGCGCAGCCATCACGCCGCCCCCACGGTCGAGCCGTTCGTCGAGGTCGTCTTCGAGACCGCGGCGGGCATCCACCGGGTCAGACGGACCCCGGCCTACCGCCGGCCGAAGGCCCGTGGCACGGGCACGACCCCGCAGAACCAGACCGTGACCCTCGTGCTGCTGACCTCGCCCGATGCGGTCGAGGGCACCGTCGTGTCGACCAGCGCGCAAGAGACCGGGGCCGAGATCGCGCGCATCCTGGGGCTCACCCGGCAGCAGTTCGTGCAGACCGTCGTGCTGCCGCAGAACGAGTTCGCGGCTTTTCTGCGCTCGACCGGCGAGAAGCGCAAAGAGGTGCTGCAGTCGCTGTTCGGCACCGAGATCTACGAGAAGACGACGGCACAGCTCGTCGAGCGCCGGGTCGCCGCGCGCGCCTCGATAGCCGCCGCCGAGCGCGAGGTCGAGCTCGCGCTCGGGCGACTGCGCGAGGCGACCGGGGTCGACGACGAGGCCTTCGCCGCAGCCGCGGCGGACTTCGGGGTGCCGGGCGGGCCGGAGGGCTCAGATGGATCGGTGGGCTCAGATGGGCCGGAGGGCTCAGGCCGGCCGGAGGGGCGCGACGGGTTGGGCGGTCTGGTCGCCGGGCTGGCCGCGACCGCCGTCGAGCTCGAGGGTCGGCGGGCCGCGGCGGTCGGCGATCGCGACGCGGCCCGGTCACACCTCGACGAGCAACGGCGTCTGCAGCGGGCGCTCGAGCGACGCGCGGCGCTGCTCCGTCGCGAGGCGGCGGCCCGCGAGGTAGAAGCCGATGTGCAGGAGGCACGCGGCCGGGTCGACGACGCGCGCCGCGCCTCCTCGGTGACCGTCGCGGTCGAGGGGCTCCGCCGGGCCGACGAGCGGCTCTCGACCGCCGTCGAGCAGGTCGGTATGGCGCGCGAGTCCGGCGACCTCGACGCCGATCTGACCGAGACGACCGACCGCGACTCGGCGGCGGCTCGACGCGACGCCCTGACGGCGGAGGCCGGGTCGTCCGCCGAGAGCGCCCGGCTCGAAGCGACCCTCGTCGACCGCCGGGCCGCTCTCGACGTGCTCGAGGCGCAGGTCGCGGCCGAGGTGGCGCGCGTCGACGAGCTCGAGCGTGCCCAGGCCGAGCTGCCCGCGGTCCGCCGAGAGCTCGAGGCGGCGCTCGGTGCGTTGACCGAGGCCGTCGTCGCCGTGGGGCCCGCCGAGGCTGCGGTGGCGGAGGGGCGCAGGCGACGTGACCTCAGCGACGGGCTCGACCGCTTCGAGGCCGAGCTCGACCGCGCGACCGCCGATCTGCACGAGGCGGCCCGGGTGGCTCTCGACGCCGCCGGGGTCGAGAACGACCTGCGCCGCCGCAAGATCGCCGGGATGGCGGGCGAGCTCGCGGGCGACCTCCTCGTCGGCGAGCCCTGCCCGGTCTGCGGATCCGAGCACCACCCGGCTCCGGCCGTGACCACCGCCAACCACCCCGACGACGACGCCGTCGACCGGGCGACCGACGAGCGCGTGCGCTGCGAGTCGGCCCTCGCTGCTGCCGCCGCACGTCGTTCGGTCGCCGTCGCCCGGCGAGACGAGCGGGCGACCGAACTGGGCGGCGTCACCCGTGCCGAGGTCGAGGCGGAGCTCGACGCGGCGCTGGCCCGGGTCGAGGCCGCGCGCCGCGTGGCGGGCGATCGCGACGCGGCCGCCCTCGCGCTCGACGCCCACGACGCCGAGACCGAGCGCCGACGCACCGAGCTCGAGGAGGCGCGGGTCGGCACCGCCACGGCCGTCGCGCAGGCGGCGGCCGACCGGCGACGACTCGACGACGACACCGCGGCCGTCGGACGGCACCTCGGGGGGCGGGCCGACAGCGTGGCGGAGCTCGTCGCGGTCATCGGGCGCCGGCACGGCGCCGTGGCGCGCCTCGTCGAGGCTCTCGACGCCCAGGCGATCGCGGTCGACGAGGTCGCGAGGCGACGCGCCGACCTCGACGCGTCGCTCGCCGACGCGGGCTTCGCCGACGTCGAGGCCGTGGCCGCAGCCGTGCTGGATCGTGCCGAGGTCGGCCGGCTCGATGCCGTGATCGCGGCGCACGACCGCGAGCTCGCCGTCGTCGCCGCCGGGCTCGGCGAGCCGGAGATCGCGGGGCTCGACGACGCATCGGGCGAGGGCCTGGGCGACGATGCACGTGTCGGGGTCGAGGCCGCGGTCGAGCAGCGGGTCGCCCTGGCGACCGAGCGTGCGGCGGAGACCGAGGCCGCGGCGACGTCGATCGCCGCCGAGACCGCCCGGGCGCGCGACCGGGCCGAGCGGTCGTCGGCAGCCCTCGTCGCGCTGCGGCAGGCCGCGGCCGTCGGGGACGACGCGGCGGAGCGTGCCCGGGCGATCGTGCGGATGGCCGACCTGGCCAGCGCCTCCTCGGCGGTCAACGTGAAGGGCGTGACGCTCGGCACGTACGTGCTGCTGCGGCGGTTCGACGATGTCGTCGCGGCGGCCAACGTGCGGCTGTCGGTCATGTCGAGCGGTCGGTATCAGCTCGAGTCGTCCGACGAGCGCGAGGCGACGTCGAGGTCGCGCAAGACCGGGCTGTCGCTGGCGATCCGCGACCACGCGACCGACACGACCCGCGACCCCGGCAGCTTCTCGGGCGGCGAGACGTTCTACGCGTCGCTCAGCCTCGCTCTCGGACTCGCGGACGTCGTGCAGGCCGAGGCCGGTGGGCTGCAGCTGGGCACCCTCTTCGTCGACGAGGGCTTCGGATCGCTGGACCCCACCACGCTCGACGCGGTGATGACCGAGCTGGGCAGGCTCTCGGCCGCGGGTCGGGTCGTCGGCATCGTCAGCCACGTCGACGAGCTCAAGCAGCGGATCGCCGACCGCATCGAGGTGCGCCGCCTGCCCGACGGGTCGTCGACCCTCCGCTCGACCGTCGGGGGCTGACGACCCGCCCGCCGCGGTCGCTCCGTCGTGTGCCGTGAGATCCGGTGTCGGCGGACGCTTCCGTGCTCTGCGAGCGGGCGAGTGGCGGAGCGCCAGAGCGCCCGCCTCGGAGGACGCGGATGGGGCGCTAACGTATTGATGACTCTCCCGTCTGGGACGCAGGGGATTCGAAAGCCAGCACCCGCATGACGGGCTGCGTGTTAGCCGAACGAAGAAGGTGCCGTGGGAAAGCTCATCTACGACCAGACGCTGACGGTCGACTTCGATGACCGGACCTTGGCTCACCTGCAGGTCGTGATCGGCGTGAAGCTCCGCCGCGGGGAACCGTTCTACTTCTCCTGGAAGGACGATCAGCAGATCGGCGACGGACGCACCTCGATCTGGCTGCACCCCACGATCCCTCTGGTGTTCAAGTTCTACGGAAGTCGTGTGCCCCAGATCAACCCGCGCTGGATCCGTGCCCTGGAGCTGACTGCGAACACCCACACGGGCTTGCACATCATCGACGAGGACACCGCCAACGGCACCGATACGGGGGCACCATGAAGCGCGTCGACGTCCACTACGGCGGCTTCGCCTACACGATCCCGGACACCACCCTCGACGCGGTCCAGGCGCAGATCATGTCCGCGCTCCGGGACGGGGAGGCGCTGTGGCTGAGGGTCAACTACGGTTCGGGGTCCGTCCTCGCGACGGACCTGCTCATCACCTCGGGGACCCCTGTGGCCCTGGCTGAGATCGACGACGCCGAGTAGCGCCACCGTCGACCTGGACTCCGAGGTGTCCGCTCCGCTGCGACCGGGGCATCCCTCGGTGCAGGGGGCTGCGCTCGCGCCTCAGTCGTGGACCAGCGGGTCGTAGTCCACGACGGGTGGGGTGTGGTTCCACTCATCGATCTCCTCCTGGCTGCGCTCGAGGACCTCGAACCGAGCACCCATCTGGGGTGTCATGAGGACGGACACCTCGCCGTGGCCGATCGCGGTGAAATCGATGAACCGGGGCCCTGCGGAGGCGGCGGCGATGATCTCCCGCTTCAGGGTCGCGGTGTCCTGATCTTCGTCGAGGTGGAAGAACTGGCCGTCGATGCGCAATCTGGTGATTCTCATGGCGCCCTCAATGACTGCCTGGTTCGAGGTTCCTCGATCCACCGGGGTCCGGGTGAACGTGAGTCATCTGGACAGCCATCGACAGTGTCCGCTTCGTTGCTTGGCGCCAGATGGTGGTGGAAGCATCGACGACCGTGACGACCGCCTCCCGGGATCCCTGCCTGATGGGGTGTCGGTCTGCCGATGTCTGATAAGACAAGGGGCGATGCCACACGACGACCTGCCCCCTCCCCGCCCACCCGCTGCAGCTGCCCCTGGACTGTTCGCCGAGGACACCTCCTTGGAGTCCACCCGCCTCGGGGAGATCCTCCGCAAGGAGACCGTGGGCGGCATCGTCCTGGTCATCGCGGCGGTCGTCGCCGTCGTGTGGGCGAATTCGCCCCTGTCCGGCGCGTACTTCGCGCTTCGCGACTTCGAGTTCGGCCCCGCGGCTCTGGGTCTGCACCTGAGCGTGGGGGAGTGGGCCGCCGACGGGCTGCTGGCGATCTTCTTCTTCCTCGTCGGCCTGGAGCTCAAGCGGGAGTTCGTCGCCGGAGAGCTGCGGAGGATCAGCAAGGCCATCGTGCCGGTGGCCGCCGCGTTCGGCGGAGTCATCGTCCCCGCCCTGATCTTCACCGCCATCAACGCCGCCGACCCGGAGGCGGTGCGCGGGTGGGCGATCCCCACGGCGACCGACATCGCCTTCGCCGTCGCGGTCCTCGCGATCGTCGGCTCGAGACTTCCTGCTGCGCTGCGGATCTTCCTCCTGACCCTCGCGGTCGTGGACGACCTCATCGCCATCGGGATCATCGCCTTCGTCTACACCAGCGCCATCGAGGTCCTCCCCCTGGTGCTCGCGATCGTCCCGCTCGCCGCGTACGTGTTCCTGACGCAGAGGTTCCGCCGGTTCTTCGGCCTGCATCCCGCAGCGAACTGGTTCATCCTGCTGCCGGTGGCCGTCTCGGTGTGGGGTCTCATCCACGCCTCAGGCGTCCACGCCACCGTCGCCGGGGTCCTCCTCGGCTTCGCCGTCCCCGTCATCCGCAGCCAGGCCAGCGGCGGACCGGGCACCGGCCCCGGGCTCTCCGAGGTCTTCGAGCACCGCTTCCGGCCCCTCTCCACCGGCTTCGCCGTCCCCGTCTTCGCGTTCTTCTCCGCCGGCGTCGCCTTCGGCGGCCTCGACGGGCTGAGGACGGCGCTGTCGAGTCCGGTCACGATCGGCATCATCGCCGCTCTCGTCCTCGGCAAACCCATCGGCATCCTCGCCACGACGTGGATCACGACCCGCATCACCCGGGCCGAACTCGACCGGACGATCACCTGGATCGACCTCACCGGTGTCGCCCTCCTCGGGGGTATCGGCTTCACCGTATCCCTGCTCGTCGCGGAGCTGAGCTACGGGCTGGGCAGCGCTCACGACGACGACGCCAAAGTCGCCATCCTCATCGCGTCGGTCGTCGCCGCGGGCCTTGCGACGGCCGTTCTGAGGCCGCGCAACCGGCGCTACAAGCACCAGGACGCCTGACCTCCCGAGGCCGGGATCACCTCCGTATTCGGCCTCGGCCTCGCTGAACCGGCACCATGGACACATGGCTACGACAACACCTCCCTCTTCGGGGCCCACCGCCGACCATCCCGCGTCCCTCACGGAGACCGTCTCGACGACTCCGCAGCTGCGCCGCTGGGTCTTCTGGCCTGCGGCCGTCGTCGTGCTCGGCTTCGTCGCCTTCACCCTGATCGCGCCCGCATCGGCCGAGGCGCTGTTCCTCGGTCTGCAGAGCGGCATCGTCAAGAACTTCAGCTGGTACTACGTCCTGATCGCGGCGTTCTTCGTCGGCTTCAGCCTGTTCATCGGCTTCAGCCGGTTCGGCGGCATCAAGCTCGGCAAGGACAAAGACGAACCCGAGTTCTCCACCGGGTCGTGGTTCGCGCTCCTCTTCGCCGCGGGGATGGGCATCGGCCTCGTCTTCTACGGCGTCTCCGAGCCCCTCAGCCACTTCGCCTCCCCCCGCCCCGGTGTCACGGGCACGGAGGACCAGCTCGCACAGCAGGCCCTGACCCAGACGTTCCTGCACTGGGGGCTGCACGCCTGGGCCATCTACGTCGTCCTCGGCCTCGCCCTCGCCTACGCGATCCACCGCAGGGGCCGGCCGGTCTCCATCCGGTGGGCACTCGAGCCCCTCCTCGGCAACCGCGTCCGCGGCGGCTGGGGCAACCTGATCGACGTGATCGCCCTCGTCGGCACCCTCTTCGGGGTCGCGACCTCGCTCGGTCTCGGCGTCATCCAGATCGGCGCCGGCCTGGAGGCCGCCGGCATCGCCGAGAGCAGCATCGTGAGCCAGATCTCGATCATCGCGGTCATCACCGCGGTCACCATCGTGTCGCTCGTCACCGGCGTCACCAAGGGCATGAAGATCCTCTCGAACTTCAACCTGATCCTCGCCGCAGCCCTTCTGCTCTTCGTCCTGATCGTCGGTCCGACCCAGTTCCTGCTGCGCGACTTCGTGCAGTCGATCGGCGCCTACCTGCAGAACGTCGTCGGTCTGTCGTTCAACGTGACCGCCCAGCAGGGTGCCGCCGGCGAGGAGTGGCAGGGCGCCTGGACCACCTTCTACTGGGGTTGGTGGATGTCGTGGGCGCCGTTCGTCGGCATCTTCATCGCCCGCATCTCCAAGGGCCGCACGGTCCGCCAGTTCGTGTTCGGCGTGCTGCTCGTCCCGACGGCGCTGACGTTCCTCTGGTTCGCCGTCCTCGGCGGCGCCGCGATCCACCAGCAGACCGACGGCGCCGGCGGCCTCGTCGGCGCCGACGGCTCGGTCGATGTCGAGGGGTCGCTGTTCGCCCTGCTCGGCGGCCTGCCCGCCGGGACGGTCCTGACCTTCGGTGCGATCCTGCTCATCGGGGTGTTCTTCGTCACGTCGTCGGACTCCGGCTCGCTCGTCATGGCGATGATCGCGTCCGGCGGCGACATCGAGCCGAAGAACTGGCTGCGCGTGTTCTTCGCTCTGGTCGCCGCCCTGCTGGCTGTCGCGCTCCTCCTGACGGGTGGGCTCGACGCCCTGAAGACCGCGGCGATCACGACGGCGTTGCCGTTCAGCATCGTGCTGCTGCTGACGTGCTGGTCGACGATCATCGCCTTCAACCGCGAACGCCGCGCGTACGACAAGGCCGAACGCGACGTCCTCCTCGAGCACGTGGGCGCCTACTACGGCCTCGAGGTCGACGCGCCCACCCAGGCGAGCAGCAAGGGTCTGGCCCGACCCTGGGAGGCTGTCAAGCGCCGTGTCCGGGGCACCCGTGCGGGCTCCGTCTCGGGCCCGGAGGCGTCGGCCTCCGCGGTCGTCGCCGATCCGCCGTTGCGGGTCGACGTCGTGTCGCCCGACCCGGCCATCGACGGCCGCCTCGACGAGGGCGCACCCGGCACGACGGACCAGGACGACTCGACAGGGCGCTGACCCGTCCGTGTCGGCCCGACGGGCGTCGTCTCTCGGGAGACGGCGCCCGTCGGTCGTTCCCGGCCCACGCGGCGTCGATGCGCTCTGCTGACTACGCTTCGGGGTGTCTTCTCCAGCCTCGGAGACCTGACAGGAAGCAGTCGCTCATGCGCACCGTCACGCTCCGGCTCCGTGAGTCGTTCTGGTTCTTCCCCGCCGTCCTCGGGGTCTTCGCGATCGTCGTCGCACAGCTGCTCGTCGTCGTCGACCAGGGGATCGTCGATCGGGGCGCCTCGATCCCCATCCTCGACGCTCTCAGCGCCAGCGGGGGTCGAGCCATCCTGACGACGGTCGGGACGGCGATGCTCACCGTGGCGGGCACGTCGTTCTCCATCACCATCTCGGTCCTGGCGACGACGTCCTCGACGTACGGTCCACGCCTGGTCCGCAACTTCATGGCCGACCGGGCCAACCAGTTCGTCCTGGCGGCTTTCACCTCCACCTTCCTCTACTCGATCGTCGTCCTCCGCTCCGTCCACACGGCCATCGACGACGGCACGGCCTTCGTCCCCGTCATCGCCATACACGTCGCCGTCGCCCTCGGGGTCGTCGATGTCGCCGTGCTCGTGTTCTTCATCCACCACATCGCGTCGAGCGTGCAGATCACCTCGCTGCAGAAGCAGGTGCAGGAGGACCTCGAGACCGCCGTGAGCCATGCGTATCGGTTCGACGGTGACAGCGACCGTGACGGTGACGGCGACGGGGTGAGCGTGCAGCCACAGCCCGACGGTGGCGTGGCGTGGTCCATCGTCGAGTCGCAGAGCGACGGGTACGTCCAATCCGTCGGATGGGAGCGGCTCGTGTCGTGGGCCCACGACCACGATCAGGTCGTCGATATGACGGCCATGCCGGGAGACCATCTCATCGAGGGCGACTGCCTGCTCCGCATGGCCCCGCGTGACGGAGTGCATGGCCGTCCTGTGCCGGAGACCGACGTCGACCGGCTCCGCAGGATGGTGACCCTCGGTGCGGCACGGACGCCGTTCCAGGACGTCGGCTTCGCGCTCCAGCAACTCGTCGAGATCGGCGTCCGCGGTCTCGCGAGCGGGACCAACGATCCGTACACGGCTGTCAGCGCACTCGACCTGTCGGCGACGGCCCTCGTGCCCCTGTGGGCCGGGCGGCAGGCCATCACCGCCTACCTCGACGAGGATGCCGTCGCCCGTGTCCTGCCGCACTGGCCGGCGCCGGAACAGCTCGTCGACACGGTCTTCGACGGTGTCCTCACCTACGGGGTCGAGCACCCCATCGTCCTCGACGCGGCCCGTCGCCTCCTGGCCCGCCTCGGCGACGTCGCGTCAGGGCCCCGGGCCGTGCATCTCGGCGGCATCAGAACCAGGCTCGACCGGGTCTGAGCGGCGACCCGGGTGGGCAGCCGACTGAAGACCGTCGGACGCATCGTGACAGCCGCCCCTGAGCATGTTCCCCCCGCGGCGTGCCAGTGTGGAGTGCATGCGTTTTCGTTCCAAGCCCCTCACCGTGACCGTGTCCGCTGCAGCGCTGGTCGTCATGCTGGCCGGCTGCACGCCCGACGCCTCGGAACCGTCTCCCGGCACGGAGACCGTGACCGCGACGGTGACGCCGACGCCGACGTCCACGCCGACGCCTTCCGCAGCTCCCGCGCCACCGGCGACGTCGACACCCGGCCCGGACGGTGAGTCCGGGGGAGGGGGCGATCTCGGCGACGGGACGATCGGGGCCGCCGCGGACCGGTGCACCGTCGACGAGCTGCAGGGCGCGATCGACGACGGAGGTGGCGGAGCTGCGGGCAGCTACGGTGTCGCTCTGATCCTCACGAACACCGGCGACCGCACCTGCGAGTTGCAGGGCTGGCCGGGTGTGTCGTTCGTCGGAGGCGGTGACGGCACCCAGCTCGGGGCCTCGGCGACTCTGGATCGGGCGTCGGAGCACCCGACCGTGCAGATCGCTCCCGGTGGGTACGCCCAGGCGATCCTGACCATGGTGCAGGCCGCGAACTACGATGCCGCCGAGTGCCAGCCGCAGCAGAGCGAGGGGTTCCGGGTCTACCCGCCCGGGTCGACGGCGTCTCTGTACATCGGAGCCGGCGGAGATCTCTTCACCGCCTGCACGTCCTCCAGCGTCCAGCAGCTCTCGGTGGGGGCGATCCAACCCGGCCCGTGAGCGCCAGACTTGAGTCTGCCTCGAAGCTGATGGTTGACTGAACCCCGAACGAGGGGATCATCATGAGAGACATGGCTGCACGATCAGGGTGGACGCGGTTCTGGGAACAGGGCCGGTGGTGGAAGGCGCTGATCCTCGCCGTCGGCTACCTCGCCATCTACGAACCCGCATCGCTCCTGATGGCACCGTTCGTGCCGTTCATCGGCGACGCCGGCTCCGCCAGCTACGTCCTCGTGCTCATCGTCGTCCCGGTCCTGATCGGCAGTCTCATCCTGATCGGCTTCGGTGCCAGCCTGGGCTGGCTGAGAGGTCTCTTCGCACGCCGGGGAGCTCCAGGTCGAGGCTGGATGTGGATCGCCGTCGCCGTCGTGCTGCTCTTCAACGTGCTGCGCTTCGCGAGCATCGACTACGAAGCCGCGGGCTTCGACTGGGTCGCCGCCTGGCTCCTGGCAGGACTGGTCATCGGCTTCTCCGAAGAATTGCTGACTCGTGGATACGTGGTCCGCATCATGCGTTCGGCCGGCCGTTCGGAGGTCGCCGTCGGGCTCGTCTCGGCGGCGTTGTTCTCGCTGTTGCATGCGACCAACCTCTTCACCGGTCAAGCGCTGATCCCCACGATGCTGCAGATGCTCTACACGTTCTTCTTCGGCCTCTGCATGTACCTCGCCTTGCGGGTGACCGGAACGATCATCGCTCCGATCCTGCTTCACGCGAGCACGGACCCGAGCATCTTCATGCAGGCCACGTACCCCCTGCAGGGCGGCCTCGGGTCCTTGGCTCAGCTCGGCAACATCGTCGTCGTCCTCGTCGGCGTCGTGCTGCTCGTCGTCTTCCTCGTGACGGAGCGCCGCGCGGCACGTCACGAGCAGCAGGTCGCCTAGCTCTCCACCTCGATCGACTGGTCCTCCGGGGCATCACGCGATCGCGCCCTGGAATCGGTTTCCGTCCTCCTCGTGATCGATCCGCAGGGCGGAGTCCTTCGGGAGCCGATCGCCGCGTGGTCAGGTACCGCCCGCAGGGTCAGGGGCGCCAGCCTCGCGACCGGGCTCGAACGGCCAGCGCGATGCCCTCGAGGGGGAAGACGAGGTAGCCGACCAGGACGACGACGTGGGCGCCGCCGAGGTCGGCCGAGGCCATCAGCGCCACGGCCGCCAGCGCGAGGAGGGCGACGCCCACGGGTGCGAGCCAGGCTGCGGTCTTCTCTCGGCGGGTCCAGGCTCTGGACTGGCTGACGAAGACGAGCCCCGCCAGAGCGCCCACGACGGGCACGAGCAGCGAGCCGGCGATGAGGACGACGACTGCGACGATCGAGAAGGTCCGGCCGGGAACCGGCGGATCCGCAGCGACGCCCGGGGCGTCGACCTGGACCTCGCTGCGGGCCTCGGCGGCGATGAACGCAGGGTCGCCGAGCTGATGGATGCGAGCGGCGGCGGCCACGGTGTCGAGACCCTCGAGCTCCTCCCTGATCCCCGCGAGGATGTCGTGGTGCAGTTGCGGGGGGAGCTGAGCGAGTTCGGTGTCGAGCTGCGCCAGGTAGGCCGTGGTGATCTCGGGCCTGGTGTCAGTCATGAGTGTCCTCTCCGATGAGTCGATGCACCGAGGCGGTGAAGGAGCCCCACTGGAGGCGGAACGCAGTCAGCTGACTGCGCCCCAGCGGAGTGAGGCGGTAGTACTTCCGGACTGGTCCCGTCGCCGACGGCTGATCGAACGCCGTGACGAGGCCCTGCGTCCGGAGGCGGCCGAGGAGGGGGTACAGCGTGCCTATGCTGGCGGCCAGGCCCGCTTGGACGAGCTGCTCGGAGAGCTGCCAGCCGTACATCGGCTCGCGATCCAGGAGCCCGAGGATGCAGTACTCGACGACGCCCTTCCGCAGTTGCGCACCGATGTCCACTGGCATGCGTCACAAGGTACCTTGCGGTGCAAGGTACATCAAGGCGGTGATGCCGGCTCACCCCAGCCGACCGATGCGTGCCACTGAGCCATCGGCCGCCGGTGCGGTCGGACCGGGGCTCCGCGGGGCTATCGGAGTCCGATGACGTCCATCACGTCGACGCTGTTCGCCCGAGCGACGTCGGCGCGGCATCGGTCGATGTCGTCTGCGAAGCGGAGCTGCTGGTAGCCGTTCACGGAGAAGTGGATGCTGTCCGCGGTGGGGTCGAGACCGTCGGACGGGGCCAGCCACACGTTCCAACCTGCGGTGTCGAGGCACGACGACACGGCCGAGATGTACGGTGCGGCCCCGTCGACTTCGCCTTTGGTCTGCGGAGGGAGCAGCGCCGATGCGGCCGCGACTCCCGTCACTCCGAGCACCGCGACGCCCGCGGCCATCGCCCCGCGGTGGAGTCGCCTCCGACCTCGTAGCTTCCGTGAGAGGGCGTGCTCGATCCGACCTGCGGCGGCATCGAGGTCGGTGTCGGACCAGTTCGTGTTCGTCATGTTCGCCCTGCTCTCAGTTCTCGTACTGCGTGCCGGTGGTGGCTGTGCGGAAGGAGCGCAGCCGGCCGCGGATGCGCTGGATGCGTTTGCGTGTCGCCGGTGGCGTCAGGCCGAGCGCGGCCGAGGCTTCGTCGTAGGAGAGTCCTTCGATGAAGCAGAGACGGACGAGCTCGCGGTCGTCCGGTGGGAGACCGTCGAGGGCCTCCTGCAGATATGCGAGCTCCTCCGCTGCCGCGCGTCGGTCTCGACCACGTTCCCATTGGTGGAGGTGGTCCACCGTGTCGAGATCGCCGGCCTCCTGTCGGACGGCCCGACGGTTGGTCGCGACTGCGATGTGGCGCGTCGTCACGAGCAGCCACGGCAGCAGAGAACGTTCCGGGTCGAGATCCGCTCGACGGCGCCACGCCACGAGCAGGACCTCCTGGGCGACGTCCTCGACACTGCCGCGATCGGTCACCACCGAGGCTGCGTATCGGAGCACGCTCCTGACGTGCAGACGGGTCAGCGCCTCGAACGCATCGATGTCCCCGCCGCGCGCACGAGCCACCAGATCGTTCTCGGTCTCGCCCGGTGTCGATCGTCGTCTCATCGGTCGTCCTCACTTCCGCTCTCAGTAGTGAAGTGCCGGGTGGGGCAGTTCTGTGACCAGGCAGAACGGTTCTCCTCCGCTTCGGGCGGCCCGCTTGTCCATCACGCTCGATGCGCACGATACTGAAGTGCTCGCCGTCCGCGCCGGCAGGAGATCCCGGATCAGGGGTGCTCCAGCGGAACACCCCTGAGCGCGCTCTCCGTGTCGTACGGTCGATCCCATGGACAACAGGAGCGAGGTACGCGACTTCCTGACCACGAGGCGGGCCCGCGTGACCCCTGCGCAGGTCGAGCTGCCCGGTGGTCCGGGGCGGCGCGTGCCCGGTCTGCGGCGGGCCGAGGTGGCCATGCTCGCCGGCGTCAGCGTCGAGTACTACTCGCGCCTCGAACGCGGCGACCTCGGGGGAGCGTCCGAGGCGGTGCTCGAGGCGATCGGCGGCGCGCTGCTGCTCGACGAGGCCGAGCGATCGCACCTGGCCGACCTCGCGCGCGCTGCGAACGAGTCGCCCGTCCGGGCTCGGTCGAGGTCGCGTGCGCGTCCCGCCGGCGTCTCGCGCGCCCTTCAGCTGGCCCTCGACTCCGTGGCCTCGGGGCCCGCGTTCGTCCGGAACGGACGGATGGACGTGCTGGGCGAGAACGCTCTCTTCCGGGCGCTCTACTCCGACCTCTACGCCCTCTCCGACCGGCCCGTCAACCTCGCCCGCTTCGTGTTCCTGCACCGCGAGCTGGCCGAGGCCTTCTACCCGTCGTGGTCGATCGCCGCCGACATCAACGTCGCGATCCTCCGCACCGAGGCCGGCCGCGACCCTCATGACAGGGCCCTGCACGACCTCGTCGGCGAGCTGTCGACCCGCAGCGACGAGTTCCGCACCCGGTGGGGCGCTCACGAGGTGCGGCATCACGCCTCGGGGAGCAAATCGTTCCGGCATCCCGTCGTCGGCGATCTCGACCTGGTCTACGCGGCCATGGAGCCGATGGGCGAGCCGGGGCTGAACTTCCTCATCTACAGCGCCGAGCCGGGCACGCCGACCGAGGAGCGCCTCCTTCTCCTCGCCAGCTGGGGCGCCGGCCCGGTCGATCCGCAGTCTCGAGAACCAGCAGGCCCCACCGACGGGCATCGCACGCGAGACGACGCACGACGAGAGGACAGCTCACGATGAGGTACGGACGACTCGGGACGACCGGCCTGCGGATCAGCCGCATCGGCCTCGGCTGCATGAGCTACGGCGATCCGACGCGGGGCCTGCACGCCTGGACCCTCGACGAGGAGGCCTCCGCGCCCCTCTTCCGCCAGGCCGTCGAGCTCGGCGTCACCTTCTGGGACACCGCCAACGTGTACCAGGAGGGCACCGGCGAGGAGTACGTCGGCCGCGCCATCCGCGAGTACTCGCGCCGCGAGGACATCGTGCTCGCGACGAAGGTCAGCGGCCGGATGCACGACGGGCCGGGCGGGTCGGGCCTCTCGCGCAAGGCCATCCTCGAGCAGGTCGACGCGTCGCTCTCACGCCTCGGCACCGACCACATCGACCTCTACCAGGTGCACCGCTACGACGACGAGACCCCGGTCGAGGAGACGATGGAGGCGCTCCACGACCTCGTCCGGGCCGGGAAGGTCCGCTACACGGGCGCGTCGAGCATGTACGCGTGGCAGTTCGCCAAGATGCAGACCGCGGCCGTCGTGAACGGGTGGACGCCCTTCGCGTCGATGCAGGATCAGTACAACCTCCTCAAACGGGAGGAGGAGCGCGAGATGATCCCGCTCTGCGCCGACCTCGGCGTCGGGCTCGTGCCGTATTCGCCGCAGGGCAAGGGGCGGCTCACGCGCCCCCGCGACGTGACCACCGGTCGCTCGGCCGTCGACGAGGTCGCCAAGGCGTTCGACACCGACGCCGACGGCCCGATCATCGATGCCGTCGAGCAGGTCGCGGCCGAGCACGAGGTGCCGATGGCGCAGATCGCGGTCGCCTGGGTGCTCCGCAACCCCGTGGTCTCGGCCCCGATCGTCGGGGCGACCAAGCCGCACCACCTCGCCGACGCGGTCGCCGCGCTCGAGGTCGAGCTCAGCGACGACGACGTCCGCCGCCTCGAGGAGCGATACGTGCCGCAGGCGCCCTTCTGGTGGTGACCGGTCGGTGACGGACGCTGGCCACGACGGCCGACGGGCGGACGCCGGACGGCCGGACGGCCCCGCACCCTGCCGGTCAGGCAGGGCACGGGGCCGTCGGGGGTTCGGGCGGGTGCCGGTCAGACGACCGGGCCGCCGCCGTCCTCGGTGGAGCGACGCGTGACGCGCTCACCGGTCACGGGGTCGACCGCCGAGCGCGAGGTCGAGGTGACCTGGCGCCGACGAGTCAGGAACACGATGCCGAGGAGGGTGATGACGACCCCCGCGGCGATCAGGATGTAGCCGACCAGCTGGATGTCGATACCGGCCACCTGCAGGTCGAGTGCGAACGCGAGGATCGCGCCGATCACGATCAAGGCGATTCCGCCGCCGATGCTCATGGGTTCTCCTTCGTCGCGCATCCTGCGAGTGCCGAACGGGCTCGTCCCGATCGACCGGATGCTGTCTGACGCCCACGCTACGCACGAGACGGCCGCCGTGTTCCGCTCGCCCCCGACTGGGGGTGCCCGCCCGCCGGCCGGTGTCGCCCCGTTCGCCGCCCGGTGTCGCCCCGTTCGCCGCCCGGTGTCGCCCCGCCCGGCGGCTCGACCGGGTGCCCTCCCTCGCGCTACTGTCGTCTCACTCCGAGGCGAGCCCGACCCGACGGCCCTCGTTGAGCGACGACCGTCGCTCGTTTCCCGGTGGTGGGGCCGCGGTCGGCTCCCTCGGAGGCCCGCACCTGACGGCCGCTCACCCACGACGCCAGAAGATGGATTTGACGCCAGCAAAAAACCTGGCGGCGTGTCCACATCCTGGCGCAGTGCCCGCGCCCCGCCGCTACCCGCGGTGGAGCAGCTCGAGCGTCGCGCGCAGCCCGGCGGCGTCCAGCTGCCCCGGCGCGCTCGACTCGCCCACCGTGCCGAAGGTCAGGCACGAGCCGAAGGCCTCGCCCGCCACGCGCGACACCGCGCCGAGCGGCCCCATCGACATGGTCACGGCCGGCACCAGCCCCGCCCCCGCCCTGAACTCGAGGGTCGCCGCGAGCAGCGTCAGCACGTCGTCCGCCGACCGCGGCATGGCGGCGAGCTTCACGACGTCGGCGCCGAGCTCCTGCTGCAGAAGCAGTCGCGAGACGATCTCGTCGCGCGTGGGCGTCGCGGCGAAGTCGTGCGACGACATGACGACCACCACCCCCGCCGCGTGCGCGGAGTCGACGACGGACTCGAGCACGTCGGGCTGCGTGAACATCTCGACGTCGACGGCGTCCGCCGCGCCCGTCCCGATCAGGGCGCCGAGCAGCAGGCCGTAGTCGTCGGGGGTGATGTCGCGCTCGCCGCCCTCCTGCTTCGTGCGGAAGGTCGCGATCACCGGCACGTCGTCGGGCAGGGTCGCCCGGACGGCGACGAGGGCCGACATGGCCTGGGCGATGTCGTCGACCGCGGTGAGCCAGTCGACGCGCAGCTCGACGACGTCGTACGCCTCGCGGGGGAGTGCGGCGGCCGTGGCGACCAGCGCCTCCTCGGTGCGACCGGTCAGCGGCACGCAGACGGCGGGTCGGCCGTCGCCGAGCACGACCGACCGCAGGGTCACGGGGCGGGGGGTCGGAATCATGTCAGCGCCTTCCGTCGTCGGAGGTCGGGGCGGATTCCGAGGATGCCGAGGAGGCGCGGGTCGCCCCCGCGAGCGACCCCACCGCCCGACGCATCGCCTCGCGCACCCGCGCCGCCTCGTGCGGTTCGTCGACCGCGGTCGTGGCACCCCCGCCGTCATGCCCGGCCCGCGCCTCGCCCTCGCCGCCGTCGGCGAAGAGCGCGACCTGCGAGATCGCCTGCTCGACGAGCATGTCGAGCCCGTTCAGCACGAGCCCGCCGGCGTCGGACCAGCGGGAGGAGGCGCGGGTCGGCCAGGGCTCGTAGGCGACGTCGAACAGCAGGGAGGCCCCGTCGACCGGTGCGAGCGGGAGGTCGTCCGCCGCGCCTCCCGGGAGGGTGCTGATGACGAAGTCGAGAGGGCCGAGACCGGCGAGCGCCGTCAGCGGGTGGATCTCGAGGTCGACCCCGAGATCGGAGGCGAGCGGCGCGAGCTCGCCGGCGCGACGGGGGTCGCGGACGAGCACGGCGACCGAGCGCACCCCCAGGCGCCAGGCGGCGGACAGCGCCGAGGCGGCCGTGGCGCCCCCGCCGAGCACGACCGCGGAGGTCGGCCGGGCGTCGTGCCGCAGGGCGACCGAGCGGACGATGCCGTCGACGTCGGTGTTGTGACCGTGCCGTCGCCCGTCGGCGTCGAGGACGACCGTGTTCGCGACGCCCAGCCGCCGGGCGAGCGGCGAGACGGTGTCGAGCAGCGGCAGCACCTCGCGCTTCAGCGGCATGGTGAGACTGAGGCCGCGCCAGCTCCGATCGAGGGAGGCGACGAAGCCGCCGAGCGCCCCCGAGGCGACCTCGACGCGGTCGTACCCGTAGGGCAGACCGAGCGCGTCGTAGGCGGCCCGGTGCAGCACGGGCGAGAGCGAGTGGGCGATGGGCGAACCGAGCACGGCGAGGCGGGTGCGGGGGGTGGTCACGCGGGCACCTCCGGGCTCGATCGGCGGACGCCTCAGCCTAGCGATCCCTCCCCAGACGCCCCTGCGTGAACAACACGTGACGTTCCTCGGCGGATCCTTGCCCGATTCCCAGCCGAAACCTAGGCTCTCGATGTCGACCCTCGTTCAGGGGAGTCGTCGGCCCCGACCGCCACGTACCAGGAGCACAGACGCCCATGCGCACAAGCCCCCCGTCCTCAGAGAACCGAAGCCAGGGAGGCGGTCGTCGCGTCCGCGGAGTCGCTCTCGTCGGCGTCACCGTCGCGGCGCTCGGTCTCGGCACGCTCGTCGCCGTCCCGGCCCAGGCGGCCACGACCACGATCGACATCCTCGGCATCAACGACTTCCACGGGCGACTCGCCCAGGAGGCGAGCCCGACCGCCGGCGCCGCGGTCATGGCGGGCAAGGTCAACGAGTTCCGTGCCGCGAACCCGAACACGCTCTTCGTCTCGTCGGGCGACAACATCGGGGCCTCGACGTTCACGTCGTTCATCCAGGACGACGAGCCGACCCTCGACGCCCTCAACTCGATGGGGCTCGACGTCAGCACCCCGGGCAACCACGAGTTCGACAAGGGTCGCGCCGACTTCGACGACCGCGTCGTGCCGCGCAGCGACTTCCCGTACGTCAGCTCGAACATCCTCGACAGCGCGACCGGCGAGCCCGTGTACGACCCCTACTACGTCGAGGAGGTCGGCGGCGTGAAGGTCGGGTTCATCGGCGCCATCACCGAGCTGATGCCCGAGCTGGTCAGCCCGGCCGGCATCGAGGGGCTCGAGTTCGGCGACATCGTCGACTCGGTCAACCTGGCCGCCGCCGAGCTCACCGACGGGGTCGACGACGCCGACAACGGCGAGGCCGACGTGCTCGTGCTGCTCGTGCACGAGGGCAACGCGACCGCCATCGAGGCCGACGCGACCGGCGACTCCGACTTCGCGGACATCGCGAAGAACGTCTCGCCCGAGGTGGACGCCATCCTCTCGGCGCACACGCACGCGACCTACGACTTCGAGAACATCGTGCCGACGGGCGGCACGAAGCCCCGTCCGATCGTCCAGACCGGCAGCTACGGCGCGAACCTCAGCCACCTGACCGTCACCTACGACGCCGTCACCGACGAGGCGTCGGTCACCGGCGCGCTGGTGCCCCTCTACCAGTCGGCGACACCCGACCCGGCCGTGGCGAAGATCGTCTCCGACGCGGTCGCCGTGGCCGCCGTCGAGGGTCGCAAGCCCGTCGGCACGATCACGGCCGACGTCCTCCGGGCCAAGCAGCTCGACGGCAGCGAGAACCGCGGCGGCGAGTCCACCCTCGGCAACCTCGTCGCCGACGCCCAGCTCGCCGCGACCGTCGAGAACGGCGCGCAGATCGCGTTCATGAACCCGGGCGGTCTCCGCGCCGACCTCAAGTACGCCTCGAGCGGCGACGCGACGATCGACCCCGACGGCCGCGTGACCTTCCAGGAGGCCGCCGCCGTCCAGCCCTTCGCCAACACCCTCGTCGTCTCGACGCTGACCGGTGCGCAGATCCGTCGGACGCTCGAGCAGCAGTGGCAGCCCGCGGGCTCGTCGCGGCCGTTCCTGAAGCTCGGCGTCTCGAAGGGTCTCAGCTACACGTACGACCCGACGGCCGCCGCCGGCTCGCGCATCGGTCAGATCCTGTTCCAGGGTCAGCCGCTCGACGAGACCGCGAGCTACAAGGTGACCGTCAACTCGTTCCTCGCCTCGGGCGGCGACAACTTCACCGCCCTGAACGGCGCCTCGGCGAAGGCCGACAGCGGCAAGGTCGACCTGCAGAGCCAGGTCGACTACTTCGCGGCGAACCCCGTCGTCTCGCCCGACCTCGCGCAGCGCTCCGTCGGCGTCACCGTCCCCGCCGCGCCCGAGGGCGGATTCGCCCCCGGCGACACCGTGTCGCTCGGTCTCTCGTCGCTGCTGTTCAGCAACGGCGGCCCCAGCACGGGCACCGTCACGGCGGCGTTCGACGGAATGCGGGTCGGGTCGGCCCCCATCGACGGCACCGTGGTGACCGGCACCGACGAGCAGGGCCGCGCCACGCTCGAGGTGACCGTGCCCGAGGGGCTCGAGGCGGGCACCCGCCAGCTGACGATCTCGGTCGAGGGCACGAGCACGACCGCGACCGTCCCGCTCGAGATCGCCGCGCCTCCTGCCGCCCCGATCGAGTCGGTCACGGCGCCCCGCATCACGGGCGACGCGGTGGTCGGCCGCACGCTCCGCACCGACGGAGGCGCGTGGAGCGTCGACGGCGTGACCCGCGCCTACCAGTGGACCCGCGACGGCGCACCCATCGCCGGCGCCACCGGCGACCGGTACCGCCTCGTCGCGGCCGACGCCGGCCGCTCGATCGCGGTCACGGTCACCGCGACCGCCGAGGGCAGCACCGAGGCCTCGGCGAGCTCGTCGGCGGTCACGGTCGACAAGCTGTCGTCGCGGATCCGCGGCGGGGCATCGGCCCTGCTGACCACCTCGCGTTCGCCGGTGAGCTACACGGCCACGGTCACCGGCGCGGTCACCCCGACCGGCACCGTCGCCGTGCGCGACAACGGCCGCACGGTCGGCACCGCCACGGTCGGCCCCGATGGCAAGGCGACCGTCCAGGTCGGCAAGCTCGGCCGCGGCATCCACCTGCTGACCAGCGAGTACAGCGGCGACGCGGCGCTCGACGGCTCGGCAGGCGGGCTCGCGGTCGTGATCGTCCTGTTCTAGCAGCCCTCACCGCCCCGACGGCCCGTGTCGTGCGTCCATCGCGGGCGTCGGCGCGGGCCGTCTCGGCGTCCGGGCGGCGGGCCGCCGGGTCGCGCGGGGGACTGTCGGGGGCGCCCCTTACCCTCTAGTCGTGACCGTCGCCTACCACCGCATGTTCCGCGCACTGCCGACGTACCGCTGGTACCGGCCCGTGCTGGCCGCCGTGCTGGCGGTCGTCTTCTATCTCGTGCTCTCGAACGCCTTCGTGCTCGCCGTGACGGCCGTGCTGCGGGTCGTGGCTGGGGCCGACGCGGTGGGTCGCGTGTACCGGGCGCTGCAGGCCGATCCGCTCGACGCCTCCGAGCCCCTCGTCATGCTGCTGACGCTCGGGTCGATCGTCATGATGCTGCCGTCGGTGCTGCTCGCCACCCGCGCGGCGGGGCTCGGCGGGCCGGGGCGCCTCTCGAGCGTCGCGGGGCGCCTGCGCTGGGGCTGGTTGGCCCGCTGTCTCGTGCCGGCCGCCGTGTTCATGGGGCTGACGGTGCTGCTGAGCTCGTTCGCCGTGCCTCTGCTGACCGGCGCGTCGATCGGTCTCGGGCCCGTGACGACCCCGCCTGAGGCGCTCGTCTGGTCGCTGGTGGTCATCGTGCTGCTGGTGCCGCTGCAGGCGACGGCCGAAGAGTACGCGTTCCGCGGGTTCGCGATGCAGGCCCTCGGCTCGTGGATCGCCTGGCCCGCGGTCGCGATCGTGCTGCCGACCATCGCGTTCGCCGCCGCACACGCGTACAACCCGTGGGGGCTCGCCGACGTCGCCGTCTTCGGGGTGGCCGCGGCCTGGCTCACCTGGCGGACGGGCGGGCTCGAGGCCGCCATCGTCGCCCATGTGCTCAACAACGTCGTGCTGTTCGTGCTGCTGGCGCCGTTCGCGGGCACCCCGTCGAGCGACGGCAGCCCGCTGGGCCTCGCGGTCACCGTCGTCACGACGCCGCTGTACGTGTGGCTCGTCGTGCGGGCGTTCGACGCGGCGGGGCTCGATCGGTCCTCCCCAGACGGTCTCGTCGGGGTGGTTCCCACCAGGAGGCACGGGGCCGACGAGCCTGTCGGTCGCGCCTCTTAGACTCGCCTGGTGACCAACGCTCCCACCACCTCCGCCGTCGCCCGACCGGCCTCCGCCGCACCCCTCGACGTGCTGCAGCGGGTCTTCGGCTACGACGACTTCCGGGGGCAGCAGGCGGCGATCATCGAGCAGGTGGTCGGCGGCGGCGACGCTCTCGTGCTGATGCCGACCGGTGGCGGCAAGTCGCTCTGCTACCAGGTGCCCGCTCTCGTGCGAGAGGGCACGGGCATCGTCGTCTCGCCGCTGATCGCACTGATGCAAGATCAGGTCGACGCGCTCGAGGCGGTGGGCGTGCGTGCCGAGTTCCTGAACTCGACCCAAGACCCCGACACGCGGCGCGAGGTCGAGCGGGCCTTCGTCGCCGGCGAGCTCGACATGCTCTACCTGGCACCCGAGCGGCTGCGGCTCGACTCGACCAAAGACCTCCTCGACCGCGCGCGGCTGTCGCTCTTCGCCATCGACGAGGCGCACTGCGTCGCGCAATGGGGCCACGACTTCCGCCCCGACTACCTCGAGCTCTCTGTGCTGCACCAGCGCTGGCCCGACGTGCCGCGCATCGCCCTGACGGCGACGGCCACCGAGACGACGCACCGCGAGATCTCGGCCCGGCTCGAGCTCGACGACGCCGCGCACTTCGTCGCCGACTTCGACCGGCCCAACATCCAGTACCGCATCGAGTCGAAAGACGGCCCTCAGCAGCAGCTGCTGCGGTTCATCCGCGCCGAGCACGACGGCGACGCCGGCATCGTCTACTGCCTGTCGCGCAAGTCGGTCGAGGGCACGGCCGAGTTCCTGGTCAAGCAGGGCATCGCCGCGCTGCCGTACCACGCGGGTCTCGACGCGGGCGTGCGGGCCCGCAACCAGTCGAGGTTCCTCCGCGAAGACGGCATCGTGATGGTCGCGACGATCGCGTTCGGCATGGGCATCGACAAGCCCGACGTGCGCTTCGTGGCCCACCTCGATCTGCCGAAGTCGGTCGAGGGCTACTACCAAGAGACCGGTCGAGCGGGTCGCGACGGCCTGCCGTCGACCGCCTGGCTCGCCTACGGGCTGCAGGACGTCATGCAGCAGCGCCGCATGATCGACCAGTCGGAGGGCGACGCCGACCACCGGCGCAAGCTCAGCGCCCACCTCGACGCCATGCTCGCACTCTGCGAGACCGTCGAGTGCCGCCGCGTGCAGCTGCTCGGCTACTTCG
Organism: Frigoribacterium sp. CFBP9030; assembly: GCF_034045195.1. NCBI lineage: Bacteria > Bacillati > Actinomycetota > Actinomycetes > Micrococcales > Microbacteriaceae > Frigoribacterium > Frigoribacterium sp. CFBP9030. Next base: position 82,683 of record NZ_JAXCWG010000007.1, on the reverse strand, counting down.
GCCAGGCGAGCACCCCGTGCCACAACTGCGACACCTGTCTGACGCCGCCTCAGGCGATCGACGGTACCGTCGCCGCGCAGAAGCTGCTCTCGACGGTCGTGCGCCTCAAGCGCGAGCGCGACCAGCAGTTCGGCGCCGGTCAGATCATCGACATCCTGCTCGGCAAGACGACCCCGCGCATCACGCAGAACCGGCACGAGCAGATCGCGACGTTCGGCATCGGCTCCGAGCTGACCGAGATCGAATGGCGGGGCGTCGTCCGGCAGCTGCTCGCCCAGGGCATCCTCGCCGTGTCGCCCGACGGCTACGGCACGCTGCTGATCACCGATGCGGCGGGCGAGGTGCTCTCGGGGGGCAGGCCGGTGCGGCTCCGCAAGGAGCCCGAGCGGGCACCCCGTGCGGCTCGATCGCGTTCGGGGTCGGCCTCGGGTGCGCGGGGTTCGCGAGCGGGTGCCGGTGCGGCCGATCTCGACGCCGCCGATCAGCCTCTCTTCGAGACCCTGCGCCAGTGGCGGGCCGGCATCGCGAAGGCTCAGGGTGTGCCCGCGTACGTGGTCTTCGGCGACGCGACCCTGCGTGGCATCGCGTCCACCCGTCCGACCTCCTTCGACCAGCTCGCGACCATCAGCGGCGTCGGCCAGAAGAAGCTCGACACCTACGGCCAGCAGGTGCTCGACGTCGTCGGCGGCACGTCGCCCGAAGACGCGGCTGAGGCGGCGGCTTCGGCGGCCTCGGCCGGGTCGAGCCGCGCCGAGGCGCTCCGGGCCGAGCCGACTCGCACCGCGCCGAGCCCGGCGCGCGCCACTCGAGCCGAGCCCGCTCGCGCTCGGCCTGCGCCGGCGCGCCCGCCTCGCGACGAGCCGCCCCACGACGATGCGCCGCCGTACGACGAGCCGCCCTTCGATCCGTACGACGAGAGCGTCCCGCCCGACGACTGGCGCTGAGTCGTCAGCGCGCCGGGCCTCCGGCGCGCCGAGTCGACCGGCGTAGGCGCGGCCGGCGACGCGTGCGCGACTAGCCGCCCGTGCGCGGCGTCGGCGCGGCTAGCGTCGCGTGCGCGGCGTCGGCGCGGCTGGCCGCTCGTGCGCCGCGCCGGCGCGGCTAGGGGCGCGTGCGCGACCGCTGGGTCAGCAGCACGAGCGACAGAGTCGTCAGCAGCATCGCCCCCCAGCCGCCCGCGAACGGACCGCCGTTCAGCTGCGAGACGTACGCGGCGGCGAGCATCAGGCCGCCGGTCACCGGGCTCAACGCGTACACGAGCGGAACGCTCAGCGGTGGTCGGACCCCGCCCCGTCGCACATCGACGCGCACCGCCACGATCATCGTGGTCAGGAAGAACGACAGCAGCGCCGACGACACGTAGAGCATCCGCGCGACCATGCCCGCCACGGGGCCGAGGGCGTCCGGCGTCACCGACAGGGCGCCGGCGAACGCGAGCACCCCGAACAAGCCGTGGACGACCGGCGAGAGCAGGTAGATCGTCCGCCGTGCGAGACCCGCGGGCAGGGGGACGACCGCGTCGGCCGGCTCCGCGAGCGCGCCCGCGTCCGCGTCCGCCTCGGCGTCCGTCGCATCGAGCACGAGAGCGTCCGCCTCGACGGATCCGGACGCATCTCTCCGCAGTCGCATCCCCTGCGCTGCCCGTCGCTTCGTCGTCATCCCCACGGAGCCGAGCATAGGAGTCGCCCCGCACCTCGGCAATCCTCCATAACGGGGACACGACCGGTCTCGCCCCGATACCGCCCGGTGCACGCGCGCATCACCCGTCGCGGCCACCCCGGCGGTCGACCGGGTGGCCGCCACCGCGCCCCGCCCGCCGCTCCGCTCGCGAGCCCCGCCCGCAACCCCTGCCTGTGAAGCTGCTGCGGACTCGGAGACCGGGCCGTCCTCGGCGGAATGCCCGCGCCTCCTCGGTGGTTCCGCTCGGGGTGCGCTCCGGCGCACGTCGACATCCGTCTATGAAAGGACTCACTGTGAGCCTGTTCTCCACCGCCACGTTCGGCGACCTCGTGCTCTCGAACCGCGTCACCATGGCGCCGCTGACCCGCGTCCGCGCCAGCGAGGGCGACGTCCCCGGCGACCTGCCGGTCGAGCACTACTCGCAGCGCGCCACGATGGGTCTCATCGTGACGGAGGGCACCTGGCCGACGCAGGAGGGCAAGGCGTACCCGGGGCAGCCCGGCATCGTCACCGACGAGCAGGTCGCCGGCTGGAAGCGCGTCGCCGACGCCGTGCACGCGAAGGGCGGCACGATCGTCATGCAGGTGATGCACGGTGGTCGCGTCACGCACACCGAGGTCACCGGCACCGAGCGCATCGTGGGCCCGAGCGCGGTCGCCATCGACGGCGTCGTCCGCACCCCCGACGGCAAGCGCGACTACCCCGTGCCCCACGCCCTCACCACCGAGGAGGTGCACCAGGTGATCGCAGACATCGTCACCGCCTCGAAGCGCGCCGTCCTCGAGGCCGGCCTCGACGGCGTCGAGCTGCACAGCGCCAACGGCTACCTGCTGCACGAGTTCCTGTCGCCCGTCTCGAACGTGCGCACCGACGAGTTCGGCGGCACCCCGGAGAACCGCGCGCGGCTCAGCATCGACACCGCGGTCGCCGTCGCCGACGCCATCGGCGCCGGTCGTGTGGGCATCCGCATCTCGCCGATGCACAACATCCAGGACGTCGTCGAGACCGACGTCGACGACGTCACCGCCACGTACGACGCCCTCGTCGACGGCCTCGCGCCGCTCGGCCTGTCGTACCTGAGCATCCTGCACGCCGACCCGCGCGGCGAGCTCGTGCAGCGACTCCGTCGCCGTTTCGACGGCAACGTCATCCTGAACAGCGGATTCGGCACCGTCACCGACCTGGCCGAGGCCCGCGACCTGGTCGAGAGCGGCTTCGCCGACGCCATCGCGGTGGGTCGCCTCGCGATCGCGAACCCCGACCTCGTCGCCCGCTGGGAGCGCGGCACCGAGCTGAACGAGCCCGACCCGAGCACGTTCTACGGCCCGGGCGCCGAGGGGTACACCGACTACCCGACGCTCGCGAGCGTCTCGAGCTAGTCGGCTCGGGTCCGCCCGCCTGCGACCCGCGCTCCACCCGCCGCCGCACCCGTACGGTGGTCAGAACCTGCCCTTCGCGTCCCGCGCGAGGGCGTCTTCTGCCCACCGTGCGGGTGCGGCCCGGTCGGTGGTCAGAACCTGCCCTTCGCGTCCCGCGCGAGGGCGTCTTCTGCCCACCGTCCGGGATCCAGGCGTCTCGCCTTAGACGCCCGGGCGGCGGCGGATACGATCGACGAGCGGCACCGCACCGGCCGCGAGGAGAAGACCGTGACGAACTCGTATCTGCCGCCGCTGTTCGAGCAGCTGGCGGCCCGTCTGCGGCGGGCCCTGCCCGGCGTCGAGATCGACGGGCGTCCGTCCGACTACCTCGTCGGCGGTGCCGCCCTGCGCCTGCGTCTCGGCCACCGTCTCTACCTCGACCTCGCCGACGACGGCCGCGACTGGTTCGTCGCCGGTCTGTCGGCCGACTCCAGCGGTGTCACCCCGGTCGCCGACCGCTCGGTCGAGCGCCTCGGGCTGCCGCTGCACAGCGATCAGGCGGTCGTCGTCGATGCCGTCGTCGCCTCGGTCGGACGCTGGGCCGAGGCGGTGGGGGCCGACGAGGCGGATGCGCCGGCCGTCCTCGCGCGCCGACCCGCGCCTCCTGCGATCCCCGCGCCCGCCGCCTTCGGGGCGCCGACGCCCGCTCCCTACGTGCCCCGCGACCGGGCCCACGGCCCCGACGGGTACTGGCAGCCGACGCCCGAGGGGTCGCCCAGCCCGCTGCGGCGGCGGCGGCCGCTCATCGCCATCGTCGCGGTGGTCGTGATCGTGATGCTCGGGCTGTCGTCCGTCGGCCTCATCGGGGCCGTGCGCGGCTTCGTCGACGCGGCGTCGAGCAGCGGCTCGGGCACGGGCGCCGACGGCGGCTCGGGCGGCGGTGCGGACGGCAGCGGCTCGGGCACCCCTGTCGAGGACCTGCGCCTGGGCGACTGCTTCTCGTTCGGCCAGGGCACCACCGGCGGGGTCGTCGTCGAGGTCGAACGACAGGACTGCACGACACCGCACGACAACGAGGTGTTCTTCGAGGACGAGGCGCCCGACGTCGAGTTCCCGGGCGATCAGGCCCTCAGCGAGGCCGCCGACCAGCTCTGCTACGACGCGTTCCCCGGGTTCGTGGGCGTCGAGTTCGAGGAGTCCGTGATCGGCTACGACTTCCTCCAGCCCACCGAAGAGGGCTGGAGTGCGGGCGACCGCATCATCAGCTGCTACCTCTACGTCGACGGCCAGACGCTGACGAGCAGCCTGCGCGGCTACGGCGGCTGACCGCCAGGGCCCCGAGGAGGCGCGGGTCGGCCCCGAGGAGGCGCGGCTCGGCCCCGTAGAATCGACCCACCGAGCACGTCGTCACCCGAGTCGACGCCGCAGCGAGAGGACGACGCGTGACGCTGGTCGATCGACTGTTCCGCCAAGACGACTGGCGGACCGTGCCGAACGCGATCACCCTGGTGCGCCTCCTGCTGCTGCCGGTGTTCATCGTGCTGATCGTCGACCGGCACTACTGGTCGTCGATGGTGGTCATCGCCGTCGTCTTCCTGACGGACTTCGTCGACGGCTTCGTCGCCCGCAAGACGAACTCGATCTCCGAGCTCGGCAAGTGGCTCGACCCGGTCGCCGACCGGCTGACCGTCATCGCCGTCGTGGCCGCCTTCGCACTCGGCGGGCTGCTGCCCTGGCCGGTCTTCGTGCTGATCCTGCTGCCCGACGTGCTGCTCAGCATCGTGTCGCTCGTCGCGTTCGGCGGGGCGTCGTTCCCGGTCACGTGGGTCGGCAAGGTCCGCACCGCGTTCATCTTCACGGGTCTGCTGCTGCTGCTCGTCGGGGTCGCGCTGGTCGACCAGGGGCGGGTCGACGGGGCCGCGGGGCTCGAGTCGGTCGGGCAGACGGTCGAGACGGTCGCCTCCGTCCTCCTCGTGATCGGACTGATCGGGCACTACGTCGCCGCGGTGATCTACGGGGTCGCCCTCGGCCGGCGCATGCGCGACCGCTAGGCAGCGAGGCGGTCGGCGCGGCAGCTGGCTGCGGCGCGGCACCGGCGGCGTAGCGTTCAGAGCATGACTCGCATCACCACACCGTTCACCGCCCGCAGCACCGCGCGCGAGGTCGTCGAGGGGCTCGACCTCGCCGGCACCCGCATCGTCGTCACCGGTGGAGCGTCGGGCATCGGCGTCGAGACCGCCCGTGCGCTGGTCGCCGCCGGAGCCGACGTCACCATCGCCGCCCGCAAGATGGACCAGGCCGAGGAGGTGCTGGCCGACATCCGCCGGTCCACCGACTCGGGCACGGTGCAGGCCGCCTACCTCGACCTGCAGAAGCGCGACACCCTGCAGGCCTTCGCCGACGACTGGCAGGGCCCGCTCGACGTGCTGATCGACAACGCCGGCGTCATGGCGACGCCCGAGACCCGCACCCCCGAGGGCTGGGAGCTGCAGTTCAGCAACAACCACCTCGGCCACTTCGCACTCGCGAACGCCCTGCGGGGTGCGCTGGTCGAGGGCGCCCAGGCGTCGGGATCCCCGTCGCGGCTGGTGTCGCTCAGCTCGACCGGTCACCACAGGTCGCCGGTCGTGTTCGACGACGTGATGTTCGAGCGCCGCGAGTACGACCCGTGGGCGGCGTACGGCCAGTCGAAGACGGCCAACTCGCTCTTCGCCGTCGGCGTCACGAGCCGCTGGGCCGACGACGGCGTGCTCGCGAACGCGGTGCACCCGGGTGGCATCATCACGCCGCTGCAGCGTCACCTGCCGAAGCAGGAGATGATCGACCGCGGCTGGATCGACGCCGACGGCACCCCGAACCCGGCGTTCAAGTCGACCGAGCAGGGCGCCGCGACGTCGGTGTTCGTCGCAGTGCACCCGCTCGTCGAGGGCGTCGGCGCCCGCTACTTCGAAGACGTGAACGAGGCCGAGCCCTTCAGCGACGACGCCCCCGGCCGCGGGGTGAAGGGCTACGCCCTCGACACCGAGCAGGCCGACCGCCTCTGGGGTCTCAGCGAGCAGCTGCTCGGCTAGTCCGCGCCGCGCTGCGCCGCGCCGCGCCGCCCTGGCGATCGAGGTGACCCGAAAGGTGTCCTTGAAGGCACCGGACTACCCTTTCGGGTCACCTCGGTGCAGGTCGGTTTCGCACCTGGCGATCGAAGTGACCCGAAGGGTGTCCCAGCAGACACCGGACTACCCTTTCGGGTCACCTCGTCGCCGGTCAGTTTTGCACCTCGGCGTGCGGTCAGCTCTGCGCGAGCTGGGGGTAGACCGCCTCGAGCGGGGCCGAGAGGCCGGCCTTGAGCTGACGGGACGTGTCATCGGCGAGGACCTCGTGCTGGCCCGCCTCGGTCGCGTCGAAGACCTGCGCGACGAGGTCGGCCGGGTCGGTCTTGGCGTCGGTGACGCCGGCGGCCATCGCCGTGTCGACGTAACCGACGTGCACGCCGACGACCTGCACTCCGGCGGGCTGCAGCTCGAGCCGCAGCGAGTTGGTCGCCGACCAGAGCGCGGCCTTCGTCGCCGAGTAGATGCCGGCCACGGCGAACCACGAGAGCGCGGAGTGGATGTCGATGATCGCCGTGCCGCCGCCGCGGGCTGCGAGGAGCGGCGCGTAGGCCCGGGCGAGGAACAGCGGGCCGAAGAAGTTCGTCTCGACGTTGGCGCGGATCTCGTCGTCGGTGTGGCTCAGGATGCCCGGTGTGGGGGCGTTCGCGCCGGCGTTGTTGATCAGGACGGTGACGTCGGGGGCGGCTTCCACGACCGCGGCGATGGAGGCGGCGTCGGTGACGTCGAGCGTGAGCGGCACGACGCGCTCGTCGTCCCAGGTGCGCGGGGTGCGAGCGGTGGCGTAGACCTTGGCGGCCCCGCGGGCGAGTGCGGCCTCGACGAACCGGGTGCCGATGCCCCCGTTCGCTCCGGTGACGAGTACGACGGCGTTGGTGAGAGAGGTCATGAGGGTCTTCCTGTCGATGATGCGAAGATGAGGCGGCCCCGATCGGACCGCCTCGGACTGACTACTGTCATAATCGAGTGCAGTCAGTTTCTATTCCAGGAGAATCCATGTCGTCGACATCCGCGCCGTCCGGTCGGCGTGAGCGCAACAAGCAGGAGAAGCTCGAGCGCATCACCCGAGCCGCCTCCGACCTGTTCGCCCAGCACGGCGTCGACGACGTCACGACGCAGCAGATCGCCGAGGCGGCCGACATCGGCGCCGGCACGCTGTTCCTCTACGCGAAGACGAAGGGCGAGCTGCTGCTGCTCGCGCAGAACGACAACTACTCCCGCTCGCTCGAACGCGGTCGCATCGCCGCCGCGGAGGCCACGACCACGCTCGACGCCGTGCTGGCCGTCGTCACGCCGATCGTCGAGTGCAACCGGGCTCAGGTCGAGAACGGCCGCACGTATCTGCGCGAGATGGTGTTCGGCGACCCTGCCGAGCCGCACCATGCCGAGGCCCTCTCGATCGTCGAGCGGACGGAAGCGCTGATCACCGAGGTGATCGCCGACCGGTCGGGCGTCGAGGCCGCGCAGGCGGCGACGCTGGCCCACGTCGTGTCGGCCGTCCAGCTCGTCGCGATGGCCTCGGCGGTCGACGAGGCGACGACCGTCGCAGAGGTCGTGGAGACGATCAGGGCGCAGCTCGAGGTGGTGCTGCCGCGCTGACCTCGCCGGGCTCGGCAGCCGCACCTGCCACACACCTGCACCCGCAGTCGCTGTGGCATCCGCAACCCCGCTCACGCAACCGCCCCTGCACCCGCGCCGAGGGCGAAGCTGCCTCAGACAGCGCCGAGGTCAGGCCGACGTCGAAGGTGCCTCCGGCAGGGCGCGGGGCGCAGCTGGATCGGACCCGGTCACGCCCCGGTGACGACGGCCTTGCCGCGGATGCTGCTCGTGCCGAGCGCCGAGAGCGCCGCCGGTGTCTCGGCGAAGGCGAAGGTCGCCCCGACGACGGGTCGGATGGCGCCCGACTCGACCAGCGCGGCGATCTCGCGCAGCTGTCGTCCGTCGGCGCGCATGAAGAGGAACTCGTAGGTCACGCCGAGCTTGCGGGCCTTGCTGCGGACGCTGCGGCTGAGGCCGGCGATGACGAGTCGGAGCACGGGGTTCAGTCGGGCCTGCTTCGCGAACGCGGGGTCGGGCGGGCCGTTGATGCCGACCACCTTGCCGCCGGGTCGCAGAACGCGCAGCGACTTCTCGAGGTTCTCGCCGCCGAGGCTGTCGAGCACGAAGTCGTACCCCGACAGCTCGGTCGCGAAGTCCTGGCTGCGGTAGTCGACGACGACGTCGGCGCCCAGCTCTCGGACGAAGTCGGCGTTCGCCGAGGAGGCGGTGGTCGCCACGGTCGCGCCGAGGTGCTTCGCGAGCTGGATCGCGATGGACCCGACGCCACCCGACCCGGCGTGGATCAGCACCTTCTGCCCGGGGCCGACCCGTCCCTTCTCGACGAGGGCCTGCCACGCCGTCAGGGCGACCAGTGGCAGCGAGGCGGCCTCGACCGGGCTGATGGTCGACGGCGCGATGGCGACGTCGGCCTCGTCGACCGCGATGCGCTCGGCGAACGTGCCGATGCGGGGGTCGCGCGGGCGGGCGAAGACCTCGTCACCGGGCTTGACCGACCGCACCTTCGCCCCGACGCCGATCACCGTGCCGGCGACGTCGTGGCCGAGGGTGAAGGGGGTCTTGTACGGCAGGATCAGCTTGAACTCGCCCTTGCGGATCTTCTCGTCGAGCTGGTTCAAACCTGCGGCCACGACCTTGACCAGCACGTCGTGGTCGCCGACGACGGGTTCGGCGACATCCGCCTCGTGCAGAGGCTGCTTGTACTGGTCGACGATGAACGCTCGCATGGGGTGTCTCCTGACGTGAGGGTCGATATGACCACGCTCAATACTGAGTCAACTCAGTAGCATTGTCAAGACCGGCGGAGAGATCACACGACGAGAACGCGTCCGCAGACGGAGAAGACCCCGGTGCGAGCACCGGGGTCTTCTTCTCGTGAGGGCGGCGACCGAACCTCAGGGGCTCGGGTCGACCGACCTCAGCGGTTGAGCTTGGAGGCCTTCTTGACGGCCGCCTTGCGCGCCTTCGCGACGTCCTTCTTCGCGACGGCGCGTGCCTTCTTCACCTTGGGGTCGTTCCAGAACGAGTCGAGGTAGTTCGAGATCTGCTTGTAGCGACCCTTGCCGGCCTTGGCTCCGTAGGTGTACGCGATGAACGCGATGACGGCGATGACGAGGTAACGGAAACGCATGGGGTCCTCCCGGTGGGCGATCTGTGGTCGGTACGACGCTAGTCCTCCGGGCTGTGCGGATGTCCGCCGACGCCTCGGCGACCCTCTCCGGAGCCGGCCGCCGGGCCGCCGCCACACCGCGCCGCACCGCGCAACACCCCCGCCCTCGACCGGAAACACCCCCGCAACACCCCGTCGGTACCGTCGAGCGCATGGGCGACCTCTTCAGTGGTTACGGCGATACTCGGGGCGGCGCGCACAGCGGCTCGCACAGCGGCGCGCACAGCCGCGCGCACGACGGCGCCCGCGGCAGCGCACGCGGTGGCACCCGCACGACCGGCACCGCCGCCAGCACCCGCACCCCGCCCCGCGCGTGGGACGAGATGTTCGACACCGACGGCCAGGCCCGCCGCGCCTACGCCGACATCCACGCGACCCTCGAGGCCATGACGCAGGACGACCTGCGCGGTCGGACGGCGGCGCTCGCCGACTCGTACCTCGCCCAGGGCGTCACCTTCGACTTCGCGGGGGAGGAGCGCCCGTTCCCCCTCGACGCCGTGCCGCGGGTGGTCGAGCACGACGAGTGGTCGGGGGTCGAGGCCGGCATCGCGCAGCGGGTCAAGGCGCTCGAGGCGTTCCTGGCCGACGTCTACGGGCCGCAGCGCGCGGTGGCCGACGGGGTCATCCCCGCGAGCCTCCTGACCTCGTCGAGTCACTTCCACCGGCAGGCCGCAGGCATCGAACCCGCCAACGGCGTGCGGATCCAGGTGTCGGGCATCGACCTGATCCGCGACGAGGCGGGCGCCTGGTGCGTGCTCGAAGACAACGTGCGGGTGCCGAGCGGCGTCAGCTACGTCATCTCGAACCGTCGCGTCATGGCGCAGACCCTGCCCGAGCTGTTCGTCTCGATGCGCGTGCGGCCCGTCGGCGACTACCCCAACCGCCTCCTCTCGGCCCTGAAGAAGAGCGCGCCGTCTGGCGTCGACGAGCCCACCGTCGTCGTGCTGACCCCCGGCGTCTTCAACTCGGCCTACTACGAGCACACCCTGCTGGCCCGTCTGATGGGCGTCGAGCTGGTCGAGGGCCGCGACCTCTACTGCTCGGGCGGCCGGGTGTTCATGCGCACCACCGGCGGCCCCGAGCGCGTCGACGTCATCTACCGGCGGGTCGACGACGAGTTCCTCGACCCGCTGCAGTTCCGGGCCGACTCCGTGCTGGGTTCGCCGGGCCTCCTGATGGCCGCCCGCCTCGGCACCGTGACGATCGCCAACGCGGTGGGCAACGGCGTCGCCGACGACAAGCTCGTGTACACGTACCTGCCCGAGCTGATCCGCTACTACCTCGGCGAGGAGGCGCTGCTGCCGAACGTCCGCACCTGGCGTCTCGAAGACCCGGGCGCGCTCGACGAGGTGCTCGACCGGCTCGACGAGCTGGTCGTCAAGCCGGTGGACGGCTCGGGCGGCAAGGGGCTGGTCGTCGGCCCGGCCGCGAGCCGACGCGAGCTCGACGTGCTGCGCGCGCAGCTGCTGGCCGACCCGCGCGGCTGGATCGCGCAGCCGGTCGTGCAGCTGAGCACCATCCCCACCCTGGTCGACGAGGGGCTCCGCGCCCGGCACGCCGACCTGCGGCCCTTCGCGGTGCACGACGGCGACGACGTCTGGGTGCTGCCCGGCGGTCTGACCCGGGTCGCCCTGCCCGAAGGCGAGCTGGTCGTCAACAGCAGCCAGGGCGGCGGCTCGAAGGACACCTGGATCGTCGGCGGCGACGTCAACGCCTGGGCCGGCCACGACGTCAGCGCCCTGATCGCCGAGCAGACGACGCCGACGCAGTCCATCCCGATCATCGCCGACGCCTCGCCGCACGGCGACCACAGCCCCGATCACGCCCCTCAGGACGACCCGCGGAACGACCAGCAGGCCCAGCAGCAGCAGGAGCACGAGCAGCAGCAGCAGCAACAGCGACGAGCCGAGGAGGCGCGGGACGGTTCACGAGGCCGACCCGCGCCTCCTGCGGGCCCCCGCTCCGACCTCGGGGCACCCACTTCGGAAGGAACCCCATGCTGAGCCGCATCGCCGAGAGCCTGTTCTGGATCGGCCGGTACATCGAGCGCTCCGACGGCACCGCGCGGATCCTCGACGTGCACCTCCAGCTGCTGCTCGAGGATCCGTGGATCGAGGAGGACACCGCCTGCCGCAGCCTCCTCGCCGTCATGGGCAGCGAGGCGCCCGCCGACGTGTCGCTGACCCGGGGCGACGTGCTCTCGATGCTCGCCGTCGACCGGCACAACCCGGCGTCGATCGCGTACTCGCTCGGCGCCGCCCGCGAGAACGCCCGCCGGGCCCGCGAGATCGTCTCGACCGAGCTGTGGGAGTGCCTGAACACCACCCGCGCCCGCATGCCCCGCAAGGTCGCGGACGACAAGGTGCACGAGTTCTTCGCCTGGGTGCGCGAACGCAGCGCCCTCGCTGTGGGCATCATCGAGTCGGCCACGAGTCGCGACGAGGTGTGGCAGTTCTTCACCCTCGGGCGTTCCATCGAGCGCGCGGACATGACGGCCCGGCTGCTCGCCACCCGCACGCTGACCGAGGCGTCGGGGCCGTCGTGGACGACGATCCTCCGCTCGTGCGGCGCCTACGAGGCGTACCTCCGCACCTACAAGGGGGTGCCGAGCGCGCGCAACGCGGCGGAGTTCCTGCTGCTCGACCGGCTGTTCCCGCGCAGCGTCCTGTTCGCGATCAGCCGTGCCGAGGCCTGCCTCCGCGAGGTCGAGCCCGCGAACCATCGTGTGGCGGCGTCGGACAGCGGGGTGCGCATCCTCGGTCAGATGCGCAGCGAGCTCGAGTACAAGCCGATCGGGCGGATCCTCGACGACCTGCCCGGTCAGATGGACGTCGTGCAGGAGGCGACCAGCGCGGCGTCGGAGGCGATCCGTCAGCGGTACTTCCCGACCAGCGCCGCACCCACCTGGGTGGGTGGTCGGTCGTGAGCCGACTGCGCATCAGGCACCAGACCGGGTTCTCGTACCTCGGCGAGGCCGTCGCGAGCTACAACGAGGCGCGCATGCTGCCCGCGCACACCGAGGGGCAGTTCGTCATCTCGTCGCACCTGCGCATCGAACCGGTCGCCGCGACCCACGAGTACGTCGACTACTGGGGCACCCGGGTGTCGTCGTTCGAGGTGCTGCTGCCGCACCGCCAGCTCTCGCTGACGGCCACGTCGCTGGTCGAGGTGCGACCCGTCGTGCACCCCGACTCCGCGATGGACTGGCACGAACTGGCCGAGGTCGCCGGCGCCACCACCGAGTTCGTCGAGCACCTCGAGCAGACGCCGCTGACGACGCCGCCCGACGACCTCGTCGCCCTCGCGCGCGAGATCGCGGCGACCGCCTCGTCGCCCTGCGCCGCCGGGCTCGCGATCTGCGAACGCCTCGGCGACGCCGTGGCCTACCTGCCCGGGGTCACCAACGTGAAGACGACGGCCTCGGAGGCGTGGGAGGCGCGGGCCGGGGTCTGCCAGGACATCGCCCACATCACGGTGGGCGCGTTGCGAGCCGCCGGCATCCCCGCCCGATACGTCAGCGGGTACCTGCACCCGAAGCCGAACGCCGAGCTGCGCGAGACGGTGACGGGGGAGTCGCACGCCTGGGTCGAGTACTTCTGCGGCTCGTGGCACGGCTACGACCCGACCAACCTGATCGACATCGGGGAGCGGCACGTGATCGTCGGCCAGGGGCGCGACTACCGCGACGTGCCGCCGCTGCGCGGGGTGTACGCCGGGTCGTCGAACTCGAAGCTGTTCGTGACGGTGGAGATCACCCGCGAGGCGTGAGGGCCGGCGGGTCGGGGGGCTCGGGGAGGGTGGTGCCGGTGCTGTTGCTGTTGCTGTTGCTGGTGCTGGTGCCGGTGGCGGTGCTCGTGCTGCCCGGTCGGGTCGTGGTGGCGAGCTCGGCGTCGAGCGGACGCAGGCTCGGGTGGTTCGCGACCCCGTCGAGGCCGTGGGTGCCGAAGAGGGTCATGACGGCGGCGATCGGGGCGTCGACGCCCCGCAGACGCAGCGGCGAGGTGATGCCGTCGAACTCGCAGACGAGGGCCCAGTCGCCGACCTCGGGGTAGACGGCCGTCATCGCCGAGTAGTGGAAGCTGACCCACTGCCCGCCCGCCAGGCAGATCAGACGCTGGTTCGACACCACGAGACGGACGTCCTGGTGCTCGCGCCACTGGTCGCGGGCCTGCGCCTCGGCCGATCGCCGAGCCGAGGCGTTGCTCAGCGTCGAGACGGCGAGCCCGGCGAGCACGAACGCGGGGCTGCCGACGAAGAACCTGCTGCCCCCGCCCTGAGCGACGGTCTGACCGTAGTAGCGCTCGTACTCGACCCCCACGCTGTAGAAGAAGACCTCGCCCGGCTGCGGCACGACCTCCCAGACGGGGATGGTCTGCGGCACCTGCTGATCGAGCAGCGCCCGGCGGAGGCGTCGCGCCTCGGCCCAGGCGGCCTCGCTCGCGCTCGCGCGGTCGACCCTGACGAGCTCGGCGCTGCGCTCGGATCGCGTGTAGCGCCCGGTGCGGTGACGCCAGTCGCGGAAGGTGCGCATCGCGCCACGCACGGTCAGCACGACCGCGACGACCACGCACACCGGGATGGCGAGCACGACGGCCAGCGAGGCGATGCTCGACCCGAGGGTCGCGCCGATGGTCGAGGAGGAGGTGCCCGTGCCCGCGCTGGTGCTCGTGGTGATGGCGCCGGCGATCAGGGGCAGCACCACGACGGCCAGCACGCCGGCGGCGAGGGGGATGATCCAGCGAAGGTGGCGCCTCATGCCCGCGAGTCTAGGGCGGGCTGCCGGGCGGTCTCTCGGCGGTTCGGCGGGTTCCCGTCATCCGCGGCGGGCCTCGGCGTCGGCGAAGCGGGTGCTCTCGGGGGCGGTCAGCGTCATCGCC